>CALMON010000020.1:0-16399 GCA_937871785.1 uncultured Granulicella sp. | reverse complement strand
CCGAAAGCTTTTCCGCCAGCAGCTTGGTTTTGCCCTTGCGCCGGATGCCCGCCGTATCGACGAAGCGGAAGTCGTGACCGTCGCGCTCGACTACCTCGTCCACCGCATCGCGCGTGGTCCCGGCGATCGGCGACACGATCGCCCGGTCGGTCCCGGTCAGCGCGTTCAGCAGCGTGCTTTTACCCACGTTCGGCCGCCCGATGATGGCTACCTTGGTTTCGCGCAGGATGTGCTCGCCGTGCGAGCGCAGCCGGCGCTCCGGCGGCAGCGTCGGGTCGTCGTCTACATCGGGGTCGAAGCCCTCATCCGCCAGCTCGCGCTTGCTTTTGCGCTTGCTGATGCCCTTCGCGTCGGACTTCGGCACGCTGTTGGGGCCCTTGCTCTTCTGGACGTCCCCGTCTCCAGCGGGCAGCGCCACCTCCGGCGCATCCTCCTCGGGAGCGTCCGGAGCCGGCGCCAGCACCTCGCCGCCACCGTCCATATCCTCTTCTTCCTCGTCTTCTTCGCCGAACATCACCTCGGTCTGCTCGTTATGCAGGATCTCGGCTTTCAGGTCTTCCTGCGTGTGCCCGTCCTCGGGCAGCACGGCCCACACCTCGTCCAGCAGATCGCCAATACCGGTGCCGTGCTCGGCCGAAACCGGCATCACATCCTTGAAGCCGAGCCGGCGGAAGTTTTCCGCGGCCGCCAGCAGCTCCGGCGCGTCCATCTTGTTGACGGCCAGAAACACCGGCTTGCCGCCGCGAATCAGCATCCGCGAAAGCTCAATGTCCGGCGCAGCGAGCTCCGTTCGCCCGTCCACCACCATCACCGTGGCATCGGCTTCTTCGAGCGCCACGCGCGCCTGCCGAAAAATTTCGGACGGGATCAGCGCCTCATCGTCGGGGATTACGCCGCCCGTATCGACCAGTCGAACCGTCCGGCCGTTCCAGTCGACCTCGCCATAAATGCGGTCGCGCGTGATGCCGGGCTCATCGCCGACGATCGACCGCCGCGTCCCCGTCAGCCGATTGAACAGGGTCGACTTCCCGACATTGGGCCGCCCGCAGATAGCCACCAGCGGCATAGCGGCCACTTCGCGGCTCGCGCCGGTAGTCGCGAGCGTCAGGGTTTCGGCCAGTGACGCCGCTTCTCGCCACTCGCGCTCCTCATGCCGGCTGCCCGCGCCGCCCGCCGGCAGGCCGCGGCTGCCCGTGTCGTTGCCCTTGACTTTCTGTTTGTCATTCCGCAGCGAAGCGGAGGAATCTGCTTCTCGCCCGCCGCGGCTGTCTTCCTGCCGCAACACGCGCCGCTGCTCAAACTCTGGGCTCCGCGTGGGCGTCCGCTTCGCTTCGGCCACCGCCGCTTTTTTGGCGGCAATCTGCTTACGCTTCTTTGGAGCCGCTCCCGTCACCGCCTTGCCCGCGGCTTTCTTCGGACTCCGCCCCAGTTTCGGCCGCGTGCTCGCCTGCCGATGCTTCTTGCCTAGCCGTTTTTTTTGCGGTGCCATAGCGCTGTCCCTCTGTCTCTTCCATGGTCGCATGCCAGCCACCGCACCTTCGCCAACTCCAGTCAACAAACCTGTAAGAAGCGGCGTAAAGCGGGTGCCCCACCCTAAGCTCGAACAGCCGACGAGAGGAGGGGGCCACCCCAGGTAGTCGCGACACCGCACCGCCTTTAGCCACAAGGCGAATAAACGGCGGCTACACTAACAACAGCGCCATGGCCGCCCTTACCCAGATCGAGCAAGACCCCGGCAGCACGGCCCGCAAGCCCGACGCCTCCGAGCGCACGCTGCCCTCCCTGCACGACTTCTTCGCCCCCGGCGGCCTGCTTGCCCAGTCGTCGCTCCACTTCGAGCATCGCCCCGGCCAGTATGCGATGGCCAAAGCCATCGAGCAGGCCTTTGCCGACGGCCGCCACCTGATCGTCGAGGCCGGCACCGGCACCGGCAAGACGCTCGCCTACCTGCTGCCCGCGCTGCGCCGCGCGAGGGCCAACCAGCAGCGCCTCATCATTTCTACCGGCACCAAAAATCTGCAGGAACAGCTCTACTTTAAGGACATCCCGTTCCTCGAAACAGTTCTCGCGGAATTTGGCCCGCTGCGCGTCTGCTACATGAAGGGCCGCGCCAACTACGTCTGCAAGCAGAAGCTCTACGTCCTGCGCGACAACCCCATCCTCAGCGGGCTTGAAGACATTGCGCAGTTCCACGCCATTTCCAACTGGGAACGCAGCACGGAAACCGGTGACCGCGCGGAGATCGACGCGCTTCCAGAACACTCTCCGCTTTTTCATAGGCTAGACGCGCGCACCGAAACCTGCCTCGGCCAGACCTGCCCCAACTGGGAGCCCTGTTACATCACAGCGATGCGGCGCAAGGCGCTTGAATCCGACATCGTCATCGTCAACCACCACCTGTTTTTCGCCGACCTTAGCATCAAGCAGCAGGCCGCGGGAGCCCCCGACGCCGGCATCCTGCCTGAAGCCGCCGCCGTCATCTTCGACGAGGCGCATGAGCTTGAAGACGTCGCGTCGAACTACTTCGGCGTCGCGCTTTCGAACTCCCGCTTCGACGAGCTGGCCCGCGATACCGAAGCCGTGCTCCGGTCGAAAAATGTCAGCTCGTCGTCCATCGAGTCCGCCACGGCCACGCTGCGCGACCGCTCGAAACTGTTCTTCGGCTCGCTGCCCGTGGGCCCCTCGCACCTTGGCCGGCTGGAGTTCGCCGACCGCGCCGACTTCCTTGAAGCCCGCGGCGATGCCTACCTCGGCGCCTCCAACGCGCTGGTACGCCTGGAAGGCGAGCTGGACCGGCTGCGCGAGGTGGAAGAAGCCTCCGGCCTGCGCAAGCGCTCCGAAAACGTACGCCACCACCTCAAATTTCTGCTCGAATCGACCGACCCCAACACGGTGTTCTGGATCGAGCGCCGCGCCACAGCCGGTCTCAAGAACGCCGCTCGGGCGGGTTCCCCAGAGTTCCAGGCCTTCAACACCCACCTGCAAGCGACCCCTATCGACGTGTCCACGCTGCTTGCGGAAACGTTGTTCGCGCACTACCCGTCGATCATCCTGACTTCCGCCACGCTCACCGTCGCCGGCGCGGACGGCGTGCCGAGCTTCGATCACCTGAAGAAGCGCCTCGGCATCCCGTTTCCCAAAGAGCTGGTCGTGCCTTCGCACTTCGACTACGCGAAGCAAGCGCTGCTTTACCTGCCGCCGTTTATGCCGCAGCCGCGCGACCCCGACTTTCTACCGCAGGCCGCTGAAAAAGTTCGCCGCATCCTGGAGATCACGCGCGGCCGCGCTTTCTGCTTGTTTACCAGCTACGGGCAAATGCGCGAGCTGCACGACCGCCTCCTGTCGCAGGTGCGATTCCCGCTGCTGCTCCACGGCACGGCCCCGCGCAACGTGCTGCTGCAGCAGTTTCGCGACACCCCCAACGCCGTGCTTTTCGGCACCAGCAGCTTTTGGCAAGGGGTCGACGGGCAGGGCGAGCAGCTAAGCTGCGTCATCATCGACAAGCTGCCGTTCGCCGTCCCGTCCGACCCCATCGTCAAGGCCCGCACCGACGCAATCCTCGCCGCCGGGGGCCGCCCGTTTGAAGAGCTGCAGATTCCGCAAGCCGTGATCACACTGAAGCAGGGCTTTGGGCGCCTGATCCGCTCTTTGTCAGACAGGGGTCTGCTCGTCCTTTTAGACCCACGCGTCCGCACCGCGCGCTATGGCAAGACCTTTCTCGACTCGCTGCCGCCGTACCGCCGCACCGACGACATCGCCGAGGTGGAAGCCTTTTTCGACGCGCGTTAGACCGTTTTTACCTTCAGCTAACCCTTCCTCATTGCCGTCCTGAGCAACGCGAAGGATCTGCTTTTTTCGATCCGCTGAGTCCGCTGAGAAAGCAGATACTCCCCTCGTCAGGATGACGATGTTCGAGAGCAGAGCCACACCTGAAGAACATGGTCTTCTCAGATGTCTTTAGCTCTGCGTACCATTCCTTGACTATCCCTCGAAACTTTCGAGCTCAAAATCGCCCTCGAGCCGGCCTTCCGCTGTTTACGCGCAGATCACGCTTTTGCCATACTTCGGCGATAAAACGAGTTCCATGCGTATGTCGCCAGCGTCTACCGTAGGCAATAGACATAGGCCAGCGGAGCTCGCTCCCATTTACCCAAAGCTCGCCTTCGTGCCCGGCCTCGTCGGAAGCAAGTTCGCCTTCGAGCGACATGCCTGTGAACACAAACGACGTCTTTGTCGCGTGGACCGTCGGTGGCCTTGCGCGCCGACGAAATAAATGAGTTCCACCGCGCCGAGCTCGTCTGCATCCAACCGACCATCCGTATGCGCACGAAACTCCTTACGCTCACCGCCGCCCTTTGTTTTGCCCTTTCGCTGCACGCGCAGATTTTTCAGCCCATCACCTGCAAAAACTCGTTCACCCGCGAGCAGGAATCGGCCGAAGGCGACAAGGTCGTGGCCGAGGTGTACCGCACCATGCCGGTGCTGCCGGACTCCGACCCGGTCTCGCAATACGTGCAGCAGATGGGCGCGCGCCTGGTTGCCGCCGCTCCGCTCACCCCCGGCTTCGAAACCCAGTGGCCGTTCCGCTTCCACGTCGTGGCGTCAAGCGAGATCAACGCCTTTGCGCTGCCGGGAGGCACGATGTTTGTGAACCTCGGCGCAATCCAGGCGGCCGAAACCGAGGCGCAACTGGCCGGCGTGATGGGGCATGAGATGTCGCACGTGATTCTGCGCCACTCCACCTGCAACATCACGAAACAACAGCATCGCTCGGTCTTTTACGGCATCGCCAAGCTGGGCGCGGCGGTGACTCTCGGCGAAGGCGCGGCCAGCGGCATCGGCATGGTGCAGAACCTTTCCTACTTGAAAATGTCGCGCGGAGACGAGCAGCAGGCCGACCTGCTGGGAGCGCAGATTTCGCACAACGCCGGCTACGATCCGCGCGGTCTGCCACAGTTCTTCGAAATCATCACCGCCAAGTACGGCCAGGGCGGCGCGCAGTTCCTTTCCGACCACCCCAACCCCGGCAATCGCACCCAGTACGTCAACGCTGAAATCGCCCAGCTTACGCCGCTGCCGAACCCGATCGTCAATACCGAGGGATTCCGTCGCGTCCGCGCGCAGGCCACTGCGCTACCCACCTACAGCTCGAAACAGATGTCGAACGGCGAGTGGAAAACCACCGGCCTGTACGCTTCTTCTCCCGGGCCATACATTCCAGTCACGATGTCCGCCCCGCAGGCGACTGACCGAGGCACCCTGGCCAATCGCGGCGCTTCCGCCCCATACACCGCTTCCAACCCCGACACGACCCCTTCGGGCAGCTCCGGGCAGTCTTCGTCGACGAGCTCTTCGGTCTCGGCCGTCCCGCTTCCGGCTCTCGGCCTCGCCGACCCCCTGGTCCGCTACCAGGCGACGCAATGGTCGATCCTCGCGCCCAAGCGCTGGGTGGCGAAAACGTCGTCTGAAGGAACTGTCACCCTGGCCGCCCCGGCGGGCAACGGCGACTCCGGCCTGGCGTATGGTCTATACGCAGGCTTCGTCAAGCAGCCGGGGAACGGCATCGGCACGGCCGCCGATCTGTCCAAGGCGACCGAGACGCTCGCGCAACAGCTTGGCGTGTCGAGCGCTCTGCGCGTCGCCGACGCCTTCGTGCCGCTGACGATCGCGGGGCGTTCCGCAGGCAGTGAAACCCTGACCGGAGCGTCGCCGGTTACCGCCAACGGCACCCCCCTCCCCGAGCACGACTGGCTGATCACTGTCGCCCGCCCCGACGGCGACCTAGACTTTTTCCTGTTCGTCTGCCCGGAGCGCGATTTCGCCCAGCTTCGGCCGCTGTTTGTGCGGATGAGAGACAGTATTCGACCGTAAGAAGGGGGTGAAGAGATGAGGAGTCAAGGCACGACGAGTAGCGGAAGGTGGCGAGCAGGACCGACAACTCATGACTGAACCCGACCAATCTACGGCCCTTCGGACTTCCGACCCCCGGGTCCCTTGCCCCTTCCCGTTTCGCGATATCCTACAAAGAGCCGCATGGGACGCAATCTCTTCATCCTCGCCGCCACTCTGGGCATTTTTGCCGCGATCGCCTTTGGGCTTTCGTTCACCAACATTGCCCAGCAGCCCGGCTCCCCCGGCGACCAGATGCTTTGGCGCACGACCGGGCTGGCGCTTTTTTGCGTGGCTCTGATCGTGTCGCTGGCCGGAATCTTTTCTTCGCTGTTTGAGCAGGCCGAACGCCGCGACTCCGAAGCCCGCCTGGCGCGTCGACGCCGCCGCTAGGGCTTGCCCCGCTAAAATACAAGCAGCGGCGCTACCCGCCATGCGGGGCCCGTGCAGGAAGCGACTACCTTATGTTTGAAGTGACCGTCCAGGCCGGCTTTTCTTCCGGCCACTATCTCCGCAACTACCGCGGCAAGTGCGAAAACCCGCACGGCCACAATTACCGCGTGCTCGTCACGCTGGTGGGAGCCGAGCTCGACGAAGCCGGCCTGCTGCTCGACTTCAAGCTGCTTAAAGAAGTGCTGAAGCCCACGGTCGACTACCTCGATCACCAGATGATCAACGATCTGGAACCCTTTACGACCGTGAATCCTTCCGCCGAAAATCTGGCCAAGTATTTCTTCGACAAGACTGCGGCGCACGTCAACGGTATGACCCAAGGCCGCGTCCGCGTTAAAGACTGCACCCTTTACGAGACCGACACCAGCTTTGCGCGCTACAGTGTGTAAGGGGAGTTGCTCCGTGACCGTCATCGTCGCATCGAAGACGCTCTGGCCATCCACTGAGGAGCGCTCCAGAAGGGTCGACGAAGCGATAGAACGGATTCGAACCTCCGGAGGGAGCCTTGGCCGAAACGGCAGGCCTTGGCGCGAATGTATCCACGAAGGGCATCGCTCTTGAGTTTCGTCGTCGACAGTTCCGTCACCATCGCCTGGTCTCTGCCGGATGAACGGCCATCGGAGCTGCTTCTGTTCAAGCGCAAGCTCGCCTGGTTGCGCTGTTTGTGCCCGCGATCTGGCCTATCGAAATGATCAAGGTGCTGGGCTTCACGCAAAGCACTCGCCGCATTCAACCGGACGACCTGAACATGGCCGTTCTTATCCTGCAACCCTTCGACATCCGGGTGTTGCCCCCTTCACCAGAGGTCAGTGTGTTCAAGAGAATTTTGGGCACTGATGAACTTTTGCAAACTTTCCGGTTACCACACCATGTATCTTGCACTTGAACTCAACCTCCCCTTGGCCACACTGGACCGCACGCTGGCGCACGCCGCCCGGAAAGCCGGCGTTTCCTTGCTCCTCTGACTTCTATGTACCTCATTGAACTCTACAAATCCGTCCAGGGTGAAAGCTCCTTTACCGGCGTGCCGTGCATCTTTGTGCGCTTCGCCGGTTGCAACCTGCGCTGCGCCTGGTGCGACTCCGAATACACCTTTACCGGCGGCAAGCCCTTTACCGCCGACCAGGTGATCGCTGAAATCGAAGCCCTGCAGCCCTGTCCGCTCATCGAATTTACGGGCGGCGAGCCCATGCTGCAGGCCCGCGAGCTGCTCCCGCTGATGGACCGGCTGCTCGCCACCGGCCGCTACACCCTGATGATGGAAACAAGCGGCGAACGCCCGCTTGCTGACGTCCCCGAAGCCGTTCATAAGATCGTCGACGTCAAGTGCCCCGGCGCGGGTGCCGCCTCCGACAGCTTCCGCCTGGCTAACCTGGACGCCCTCACGGCCAACGACGAGGTGAAGTTCGTTCTTTCGCACCGCGCCGACTACGAGTTTGCGCGCAACTTCATCCGCGAGCACGCGCTTGAATCGAAGTGCGGCGGCATTCTCTTGTCGCCTGCCTTTTCCAAGACGCCCAGCGACTTTCGCACTACCGACAATGCCACGCTCGACCCGCGTCTGGTTGTCGACTGGATGCTGGCCGACGGCCTGCCTGCCCGTCTCAGCCTGCAGATACACAAGTACATTTGGGAGCCGCGCAAAAAGGGCGTCTAGCGTATCCCAACCACCACGTATCCTAGGAAACGATGATTATCGCCACCTGGAACGTCAATTCTGTCCGCGCCCGTCTCGACCACGTCAAATCGTTCCTCCAGCTCCGCGCACCGGACGTGCTCCTGCTGCAGGAGCTCAAGGGCACCGAGTTCCCCGCCGACGACTTTCGCGCGCTCGGCTATGAGTCGGCCGCCGTCACGCAGAAGGCCTACAACGGCGTTGCGGTTCTTTCGCGGACGCCCTTCGCGACCATGCAAACGGCGCTTCCCGGCGACGACGAAGACACCCACGCCCGCTTTCTTGAGGTGATGCTCGACGGTTTGCGGGTGGTGAATATTTACCTGCCCAACGGCAATCCGGTCGGCACGGAAAAATTCGACTACAAGCTGCGCTGGATGGACCGTCTCGCCGTGCAGATGTCCGCCTGGAAAGCCGACGGCGTCCCGACTGTGATCGCCGGCGACTGGAACGTCATTCCCGAAGACATCGACTGCCACAAACCCGCCTCCTGGGCCGCCGACGCGCTGTTTCAGCCTGAGTCCCGCTCCCGCTACCGCGCCTTGCTCGACGCCGGCTATATCGATGCCTTCCGCACCCTGCACCCCGAAGAAGGCGGCCACTTTACCTACTGGGACTACTTCCGAAAGGCCTTTGAGACCAATCGCGGCATCCGCATCGACCACTTTCTTCTGAGCCCGTCGCTGGCCCCGCGGCTCGCCGCCTGCGAAATCGACAAAGGACCGCGCACGATGGAGAAGCCCTCCGATCACACGCCCGTGCTGCTCACATTGAGCGACAGCGGGCTGGGTAACTCCGGGATTTGATCCAGGGGCGAGCTATGAGCGGAGAGCTGCGAGGCGAGAACGCTAAGACTCGTAGCTCACACCTCACCCCTCATCCGGGTCGCCTTCCCGCAGGTAGCGGCAACCGCTTTACACCGGGCCCACTTCGCCTGAAGAAGCGCTCGCATACGCCCGCTGCCGCCAACCCACCGGCCGGCCAAGCCCCTGGCGAGCCAGGGCGTACCATTGCACGCACAGCAGCAGCAGCATGCCGAGGGGATGCAGCAGCGCCGAGCGCAGCGGCTGTCGAAAGCGCCGCACCGCCAGAAGTCTGGGCAGAAAGCTGCACACGACGGCAAGTGCGACTCCCCCGTATAGCCAGGCCATGAGTGTCGGGAAGTCATACACCGCGCCCATGATCGCGACCGACGTCATCAGAGCGACGCAACAAGTCGCCGCCACAACGGGCAGCACCTGTCCGATCAGAAGCAGCAGCGTCAACGGCACAATACGCGTGGGCGCCGCGATACCTTCGGTCGCGTTTTTCGCCAGACCCTGCCATACCTTGGCGGCGGAGTCGTACATGCGTACGGACGCGAGCCCGGTGATGTCGGCGATGTCGGTACGGAAGCCGGCGCGGCGAAAGGCCCGCGGCAGCAGCAGGCCATCGTGCATCGTTGCACGGATGGCGGCATGACCTCCGCTGGCGACATAGGCGTCGCGAGAAGCAAGCATGAACTGCCCGCAACCGGCGGCCACGGACGGGTCCGTTGTTTCCCGCATGCGCCCCATGGGCAGAAACCCGAGCAGCACGAAGTGAATCATCGGCAGCAACATCCACTCTAGCCAACCCACGGTGACGAGCCGCGGGAACCCCGATACCAGCGCCGCTCCGCCCCTTTGCTGGAAGGCTGCCATGCGCGCGATCGCGGCGGGTGCGAGACGCACGTCGGCGTCAAGAAACAGCAGCAGCGACGCCGGGTTCGGTCCTGTCGCGCTCGCTTCGGCCAGCCGCCAGCAGGCATGCTGCTTGCCGTTCCAGCCGGCGGGCAACGTCACCGGAGCCACCAGTCGCACTCGATCGTCGTGCTCCGCGATGCTCGCGACGATCTCGGCGGTGTCGTCGGTTGAGCCGTCGTCGAGCACTATCACCTCGAGTTGCACATCGCCGCTTGCCAGCACGCAACGCAGCGCGTCGCCGATGTTGGCGGCCTCGTTGCGTGCGGGGATCAGCACGGCCACCGAAACCGGCTCGCCACGCGCTGGCGGCGGAGCCGCATACCGGCGCAGATTCCACATGAAAAGCACGCACGGCAACACCGAGCACAGCAGCATCACGCCCACCACCCAGCACAGGATCACCGCGACGTTCATCGGCCCGCCTCGCCTGCGTTACGTGCAGAATGGTCCGGCTGGAAGCGCTTGCCGGTGAAGATGGCCCGCAACCTGCGGCCGAGCGCATAAAACCCTCCAGTGCCGCGTGCGCCCTGGAGCAGCACCTCAAACGGAAGAGGATCGCGAGCCACGGCGGCCGCCTGCAGCTCGGCCATCGCTGCTTCGAGCGCGGCTTCAAGTTCGGCGGTCGCTCCCTCGGTCGTCGTACTGTCGAGCTTCACCCCCGGAGCCACTGACAGCAGTGTTTCCGGGGCGCGCTCGTTCCAGAACGTGTACTCGATGGCGAGCGGCAGCAGCTTGGCTTCCGGCACACGCAGCCCCAGCGCCGCGAGCCCTGCCTTGAACGCCAAGGGACGCTCGCGGGCATCGGCAAAACGGCCTTGAGGCGTGATCCACACGACGCCTCCGGAGCGCAGGATCGCCTCAGAGGTGCGCAGGAACTGCACCGCTCCGCGAGCGGTCGCCGGCTCGACCGGAAAGATGCCAATCTTGCTCAAAACCGGATATCGCTTCAGGGGTTCCGCATCCATGGGCGCATAGTGGTTCCGGTCCGGCATCAGCGTTTGCGCCAGAAGCACGCTCACCATAGGGTCCCACCAGGAGCCGTGGTTGGCGTAGACGATGAGCGGGCCGGAGGCCTCGCGCATCCGCTCGGCGTGCAGGATGCCGACGGCGCGGAAGTGCCGTTTGAAGTACGACCGGACGATGTGCGTGAAGAAACGCAGCATCGTGGCGGAAATCGGCGGGACCGTGGCGACCGTCGCCGTACCCCGGGCTGTGCCGCCTGTCGCCATGCGCCTATTGATACCAGATTTTGCTCGCCTACGCGTTCGCGCGGGCGTCCGCGTCCAGCGAATCGGCCGCAATCCAGCCGGACATCATTACCATCGGCATGCCCGGGCCGGGGTGCGCCGCGCCCCCCGCAAGGTAAAGCCCATCGACTTCCTTGCTGCGGTTAGCCGGCTTGAACGCGCCCTGGTACACCCCGTGCGAGGTGATGCCGTAAATCGCGCCATGCAGCACGCGGTAGCGCTCGTGGATGTCCTGCGGCGTCAGAGCGGCTTCGAAGACGATGCGCTCCTCAATGTCATGGAGACCCGCGGTGCGCTTCAGCTTGTCCAGAATGACCTGTCGGTAGGCCGGAAACATCTGCTTCCAGTCCTGCCCCGGGCGCAGATACGGCGTGTGCACCAGCACGTACATCGCTTCGCCGCCGGCGGGCGCGCTGCTCGGATCAGTCTTCGCCGTGCAGGCCAGGTAGCAGGTGGGGTCGGGCGCCGGAACGCCGAGGTCGTAGATGTGGTGGAACTCCTCATGCGGGTCGCGCGAAAAGACGAAGTCATGGTGCGCCAGATGGTCGTAGCCCTTGCTCAGGCCGAGATACAACACGACGCCCGAGCAGGCCGCCTCATACTTGCGCTTGTGCTCGAACTCACGTGCGGCGGGGGTGCCGGCCAACAGCTCGCGGTGCGTGCGTACGGCGTCTTCATTGCTCACGACGGAATCGAAATGGTGCGTTTCCCCCGTCGTGGTTAGGAGGCCGGTCACACGCCCGTGCTTGCCCGGTGCCGTGATCAGCCGTTCGACATCGGTGCTCGTGTGGAACATTACGCCTAATTCGGTCGCCAGCTTTACCAGAGCTTCCGGCACGGCGCGCGTTCCGCCCATCGGATACCAGATGCCTTCCTGCATCTGCATGTGGCCGATCGCCGTCAGGATGGCGGGCGACGCGTCCGGCGACGAACCGACGTACTGCACGAAGTGATCGAGCATCTGCGCCGCTTCGGGGTCGGCGATGAACTCGCGAATGGTCCCCGCGACCGTTCCGCCCAGGCGCATTTTCATCACGTCGCGCAGCACCTTGATGTCGAATGCGCCGCCAACATCGAACGTGTCCTTCATCGAGCCAACCGACTTCCAGAAGAAAAAACGGTCGGAAATTGAGTGCAGTTCCTGCGAAAGCTCGAGCAGCTTGCGGTACTTCGTGCCGGAGCCGGGCCAGCGCGCTTCGAGGCTCGCCGCCATCTTATCCGTGTCGTCGACGAGGTCCAGCGTCGCTCCGCTTTCAAAAAAGCAGCGCCATTGCGGGTCGAGCCGCACCATATCGACATAGTCGTCAAGGTTCTTGCCCGCTTCATGGAACACCTTGCGCAGCACCGACGGCTGAATCAGGATCGTCGGTCCCATATCGAAACGGAAACCGGCTTCGCGCAACTGCGCGGCCTTGCCGCCCAGCCACTCGTTTTTCTCGAACACCGTTACGTCATGACCTCGCGCCGCCAGCGTGCACGCCGCCGAAAGCCCCGCCAAACCCGACCCAATTACACCGACTCGCATACCCGCTCCACTCACGACTGAAAACTGACCACTCAAACTGAACAAATCCAACTACCGCAACTCTCGACCGGCGGCCACAACCTGCCGCATCCCGGCAAACCGCTGCGCCCACGTTTTTCCGTGCGACGCCCGCAGCACGGCGTTGAACAGCGCGGCATGCTGTGGGCCGGTCGCGTCGTAATGCCGCGTGCTTTTGCCGCGGCGCACCAGCACGGTCTTCGCGGCGGTCATTTCAAGCAGGCCTTCGGCTCCGCGAGTCGCTCCATAGCCGCTGGCCCCGCGGCCGGTGAACGGCACGCGCGGGTCGGCGGTCGGCACGATGAGATCGTTGATCAGCACGACTCCCGCGCGCAGGTCGCGACCGGTGGCGAGCGCGGCTTTTTCTTCTCCGAAGATCGCGACGGTGAGGCTGTAAGGGCACTCCGCGTAGACATCGGGGAACTTGGGAATCGTCGACACCGTCATCAGTGACAGCACCGGGGCGAACACGTCGGCGTGCGCGATCGCCATGGTCGGCAGGGCGCTGTCGACCAGCAGAGGCCGTTGCGCAGAGGGCGTCAGCTCGCCCAGAAGGGTCGCTCCGCGGTGCTTCGCCTGCGCCACTAAACCTTCAAGGATTTCCGCAGCTCTCGCGGAAAGCGCCACCGGCGGCACTTGCTCCAACTCTTGCTGCAGCAGCGGGCGCAGCGCGGCAATTGTGTCGCCCAGCGCCAGCAGCCGGCGCGGCGACATGCACACCGCGGCGCCGTTCAGACGCAGGCCGAACGCAACGGCTTTGGCCACGCGCGCAAGGTCGGCCGAAGGAAGCACGATCACGGCGTCCGCGCCCGAAAGCTCCATGACGGCAGGCGTCGCCGTATCGGCCAGTTGCGAAAGCACGTCTTTGCCGACGTCCGCGGAGCCGGTGAAGATAACCTTGTCCGCCCCTTCGCTCAGCGCGCGATAGCTCGCGTCAATGGACTCGTCGGTGATCGCGAGCACGCCGTTCGGCAGGCCCGCCGTCTTCAAGGCACCGGCCATAAGATCAGCGACGGCGCGGCCCCCGGTACCCGGTTTCCAGGTGACGGCATTGCCTGCCGCAAGAGCCTGCAACACCTGCACACCGGGCAAAAACAGCGGAAAATTGGACGGCCCAATCACCAGAACGTGCCCCAGCGGATCGCGCCGCACCTCGGCGGCGACCCCGGAAAGCCACATGGGCCTTCCTTCAGAACCCATGGTGCGGGGCCGCAGAATCGACTCTGCGGAACGCTCTAAAAAGCGGCACGCGTCGAGCAGCGGGATCAACTCTGAGGCGAGAGTGTCGGCATGAGTGCGAAACAAGGCCGGCGAAATCGCTTCGGCAAACTTGCTGCCCATTTCCGCCATGGCATGCCGCGCGCGCCGCAACACAGCGAGCCGGTTACGCAGTGGAACCGCGGCCCAGCCCTCCTGGATCGCCAGCTTCAAGAGGCGACCTGCATCCACGCCTTCTTATCGGCCTTCTCGGAAACCTCGGGCATGGCAGCCCATTCGGCTTCGAGGCCCAGGTCTTCGAGCAGCAGCTTGGACGTGATGCGCGCAGACTCGAAAATGACCGGCAGGCCGGAGCCCGGATGCGTTCCTCCGCCGACAAGATACATGCTGCCGACATCTTCAAACCGGTTGTGCGGCCGCAGGTGCAGCATCTGGTCGAGCGAGTGCGCCATCGAAAACGTCGCGCCCTTGTAGAGGCCGAAGCCGTCGCGCCAGCCCGGAGGCGTAATGATCCGCTCCGTGCGAATGCGGCTTTCAATGTCCTTGATGCCGATGCGCTCCATCTGCTTAAGCGCTAGCTCACGGTAGCGCGGCGTTTCCGTGCGCCAGTCCACCTTGCCGCTTTCGTGCGTCACAGGCAGCAGAACATATAGCGTCGACTGCCCTTTGGGAGCGAGAGTCGAATCAGTGACGGAGGCATTCTGGACATAGAACGACGGGTCTTCGGAAAGCTGGTGAAGCTCTTCAATGTCGCGCAGGTTTTGGCGATAGCTTTCCGACAAAAAGATCGTGTGGTGCGACAGGTCGTCAAAGCGTCCGTCGATGCCGAGATACATCATGAATGTCGAGCAGGAAAACTTCTTACCGGCAATCTTCTGATTGGTCCACTTCCGGCGCTTCGCATCGGGAACCATGCGCTGCATGGCGCCGGCGAAATCGGCATTTACGATGACAGCGTCAGCCTGCAGGCGGCGCTTCGGCGTGCGGATGCCGACGGCGTGGCCCTTCTCCATGAGCACTTCATCGACCGGCTCATCCAGCAGGATTTCGACACCCATCTCCTGCGCGATGCGGCCCATGGCCGTCGACACTGCGCCGCACCCGCCTACGGGGTGGAACACGCCGTGCTCGTATTCCAGAAACGACAGAATCGAGAACAACGACGGGCAGCGAAACGGGCTCATGCCCAGGTACTTGGACTGAAAGCTGAAACCGAGTCGGATACGCTCGTCTTTAAAGTGCAGTCGCAGGTCATCGTCGAGCGAGGCCCATGGCTTCAGCAGCGGCAGAAGTTTCAGCATGCTCGGCTTCATCAGGTCGCGCCAACTGCTGAAGGGGTTCTCTAAAAATGGCAGAAAACTTTCGAGCTTCAGCCGATTGTGCGTGAGAAAGTTGTGAAACCGTATAGCGTCTTCAGGAGAAATCGCCGCAATAGCCTGCTCCATCTTCGCCACATTGGGGGTGGCCAGCAGTTCCCCACCTCCACCGAACACGAGCCGATACTGCGGGTCGAGCCGCTTCATGGGGATTTCCGCGTCGAGATCGTAGCCTGCAGCGGCGAAGATCTCCTGCAGCACGCGCGGGTACAGGAAGAAGGTGGGCCCTACGTCGAAACGAAAGCCGTCCTGCTCCATGGTCGAGGTGCGTCCACCGACGTGGTCGCGCTTTTCCACCACCGTTACCTGCACGCCGGCACGCGCCAGCAGCATGGCTGCGGCTAAACCACCCGGTCCAGCCCCTACAATCACAACTCGCTTGGAAGTTTTTTCTCGACGCAAGAACAATCCATCCCGGAGGTAACTTATCCTCGTTCCTCTGACACTTTAGCGAGTGTAGCGCGTGCAAGCGGCCCGTCCCGGGCTCAGAAAAAGCGTGTGTAGCGCCATAAAAGGATTGCCCAAGCACCCTGCGTTGCACGCAAGTGGCTCGTCTATCGCCTTGCCTACAGAAGCTTGCGAATCATGCTCCTCACCCGCTCCGTGATCACACCATAAAGAATGTGCGAGGACGCTTCGCTGGTCTTTTCGCGCAGGGTCTGGTCGCCGGGGTCGGCCGCAAGACCCATTGCCGGAAGAGCCTTCTCATGGGTCAGCGTCATCAGAGCAAGACCGAAGCTCGCCCCTTCCTTGGCTGTAGCCGCTGGATAGAATTCAGCCAGCGCACCGTAGGCCGCACCGGTCAGCGCGCCGAAACCCCAATGGATCGCTTCGCTCGCGACTTCTTTTGTAGTTTTGTCGAGGGGATGGCCAGCAATCTTTTCCGCCAAAACGTCCGGCGGTTCCGGTTCTCCATGGGTGCGCGGCGGGTAGAACTTTTCCGCCATGGACTTCGCTGCCGTGGCCACAATACCCGCCACCAGGCCGGCCAGCAGACCTTTCAAAAGTCGCTGCTGTGTCGACTCGCCACTCGCCATCGGGTTGCCATCTACGGCCGCACCCAGATTTTCTTCACCCAACGCCATCGCTTCGCTCATCGTTTGCTTCACCCCGATGTCCTGAGATGCCGCTCCGCCTGTCTCAGTTGGCGAGAAGTTCACTACAGCGAAGAATAGAGGGTGGCGCTCGCCGGGTCGGACGCAGCCGCTGCGGCAAGAGCGCCAAGCTTTTCGCGGAGCCGAGCCGCCTCCTAGAAGTGCGGGCTCGCGCAGGCC
>CALMON010000019.1 GCA_937871785.1 uncultured Granulicella sp. | reverse complement strand
CATTATTGAGCTGCGGCTGGATAGCCCGAAACGAGATCAGGCCGAAACCCTGTGCATCGTTGGTGGTGCCGGGCGTCAGCAGCGTAAGGCTCGACCAGCGACGGTTATTGATGGGGATGTTTTCGATTTCCGTGTTCGACAACTGGCCGCCAAAAGCAGGCGTATCGAACTTGATTACCGGCACTTCGGAGCTCACTTCAACGACCACGTTGTCGTTGCCCAGCGCGAGATGCGGGCTCACTTCCGTCACATCGCTGACCGCCACGATCACATTGCTGGTGCGCGTTTCTTCGAAACCGGCCGCGGTCACGATCACCGTGTAGGTGCCCGGCTGCAGCAGGGGCGCCTTATAAAAGCCGGCGCTGTCGGTCTTCAGGCTGATGTCCGCGTTGGTGCCGTTGCTGTGGATGGTCACGGCGGCGTTGGGAACGGCGGCGTTGGTGGCATCGAACACTGTGCCCGAAATCGTGCCCTGGGTGGTCGACTGGGCCATCGAAAGGGTGGTGCAAGTGGCGGCGGCGGCACTCAGCGCGGCCAGTTTCAATAGATTTCTACGAATCATAGCTCTCCTAAGAACGTTCTTGCGGTGCCCGGCACGCCATTCCGTCCGTGTTGCTGCGCGCCGGCCGGCATCGCTATAGCTATTTGTCTGCGTCCCGGTGCTCCGGGTATCCTTGCGCTCGCTGGCGCAGGTGCGGACTAAACTTGGTGAATATGTACATTATCGTATCAGTGAAGCACTTTGCGGTCGGCCTCATTCAGTGAATTTTCACGGGCTGAACCACTCCGATACACTATAGGGGGGTTCCGCCACCGCATGTTCATCGACGAAGCACGAATTCGCATCAAGGCCGGCGACGGCGGCAATGGCTGCATGGCCTTTCGCCGCGAAAAGTTCGTTCCGCGCGGTGGGCCTTCGGGCGGCGACGGCGGCCATGGCGGCGACATCCTGATGCGCTCGTCGCTACAGCACAATACGCTGGTCCACTTCCGCTTCAACCCGGAGCACAAATCCGAGCGCGGCGGCCACGGGCTGGGCTCGAATATGTCCGGAGCGCAGGGCCATCACACCACGCTCAAGGTCCCCGTCGGCACGCTCGTGTTCGACGACGACACTGGCGAGCTGATCCACGACTTTGCCCACCCCAACGAAGAAATAGTCATCGCCCGCGGCGGACGTGGAGGGCGCGGCAACCAGCACTTTGCGACCTCCACCCACCAGGCCCCGCGCGAGCACGAGCTTGGCCGCGGAGGCGAGGCCCGCCATTACCGGCTGGAGCTGCGCCTGCTCGCCGACGCCGGCCTGGTCGGCTTCCCGAACGTCGGCAAGTCGACGCTGATCTCGGTGCTTTCGGCCGCTAAACCCAAGGTCGCCAATTACGCCTTTACGACCCTTGAGCCGAACCTCGGTGTGGTGCAGGTGGGCGATTTTCCCTACGAAAAGTCCTTTACCGTCGCCGACATGCCCGGCCTGATCGAAGGCGCGCACCTCGGCGCGGGGTTGGGCGTGCAGTTCCTCAAACACATTGAGCGCACGTCGGTGCTCGTCCACCTGGTGGACGTGTCCGACACCGCCATCGTGCCCGACTACTCGGACGCGAGCGGCGCGGAAGCGACGCCGGACCCGGTCGACAACTACAAGATCATCACCAACGAGCTGAAGTCGTTCGACCCGGCCCTGGCCGCCAAGCCGACGCTTCTGGTCGCGTCGAAATGCGACGTCGCCAACCCGGCAAAGCTCAAGAAGCTGGCTGCCATGGCGAAACGCCGCAAGCTGCCCTTTTTCCAGATTTCGCCCGTCACCGGCGAAGGTATCGAAACGCTGAAATACGCCATCGCCGATGCGGTCGCGCTGCATCGCGCCATCCCGATGGCCTCCGAGGTCAGCGCGTTTGCGCCGCTGCCGGGCACGGCCGGAGCGTCGGACGAGGCGGCGGACGACGCCCCAAAGAACGCCACAGCGCCGGCCGCGATGGACAACCTCTACGTCCGGCCGCGGAAGCACAAGTCTCCGTATGCTCCGCCCGCGGCGAACTCGCGCGGCTCCCGGACGCGGTAGCGCGGTGAACGCGCGCCGGCTGGCCGTGCTCGGAAGCGTGCTCCTTTATATAGCGAGCCTGCGCACTCCGGCGATCCTGTTTCAACTCAACCATCCCGGCACGCGCATCGAGTCCGGCGCGGCGATGCTCTGGTTCAGTGGCTGGGGCCTGTTTCAGTTGAACTTTGCCGGGGTTGCGAACCCGCTGCTATTCGTGAGCTGGTTTCTGCTCGGGTTCGGCAGGCTCCGCGGTGCGTTTGTTTGCCTGCTGATCGCGGTCGGGTTCGCGCTGCAGACGTTTCAACTGCGCTCTCTGAACGAGGTCGACTTCGACGAAGCCGGAGTGCTTACCGGCCATATGCTGCACCCACTGGCTGGCTGGTACCTGTGGATGGCGAGCCTTCTGCTGCCGCTCACGGCCGCGTGGCTGCTCCGGCGCGTTGTTCCGCCGACGGCTCCTGCCCTTACTGGGGTGCCAGATATTGGGCCGCGTTGAGCTCTCCGGAGGTCGCCGGGGGCCTGAGGACGGAAGGGTTGTTCACCCGGACGATGCGGCTGGGCAGGGTGTGGCTGCCGAGCCGCTGGATGTCCTGCATGGACACGCTTTGCATCTCGTTCTTGTAGCGCATGTCCAGCATGTACTCGTAAGCGGCGACGTCATCTTCACGGCCGTTCAGGAAGCCACTCATGACGAGCACCGACTTTTCTCCGGGATTGAGCTCGGCGATGAAGCCGCCGCCGCTGCCGATCAGCTTGCCTTCGCGGTCGTACAGCAGCAACTGGCCGCCACCCGAAAACGGCCTTCGCAGCGTGTTCTGCACCTCGCCTACCAGCGAATAGCTGTAGCTGCCCTGCTGCTTCAGCAGGTTGACGCGCATCAGCCTCACCGGAGCCACCTCAAACGTGCTGCGCATGATGTGCTCCGGCTGTACAAGCTCATACCGCGCGTTCGGCTTGGCGTTCGACACACGAAACTGCACCGGGGTGTACTCGCCGGGTTCCAGCGTGCCGACCGTCGGGATCGAGCCGCTGCTGTCGTCCTTCATCCCGTCATGAAACAGGGCGAGACTGTACGACGGCGGGTCGATGGGGTAGCCGCTGTGGTTGTACATCAGCCCGTTATAGGTGCCGCCCACGCCGTCGGGCACCCAGGTGAGCGGCGAAATCGTCACGCGGTCGGTGGGCACGGTGGTCTGGGCAAAGTAATCGTCCGCGGTGCTGGCGCCGTTGGCGGAGTTCTTCGGCAGCAGTGAAATGAACCCTCCAACGCCAGCGCAGAAGATCACGCCCGCAATGGACAAGGCAACAGCTTTGCCGCCCCGCTTCGGAGAGGAGGCGGGCGGGCGGTAGGCCGGCTGCGCCTGCTTGGCGAGCATCTGCCGAAGTAGTTGCTCCAGCCGCTCGGCGTCGTTATCGCTGATGACGGTGACAGCACCGCAATGGTTGCACTTGTATTCCTTACGGTCGAGCCGGAAAAGGTCGGCGCCGCCGCACTGGTGGCACACCACCGTAAGCGACTGCAGGCCTTGCGTTTGCGTAGGAACGACGGGCATGTTCAGGCGCTCCATTCGGTGACAGGCTGGGCAACCGGCAAGCCCAGGATCGCGCCCCAGTTCAGCCCCGTGCCAAACGCCGCAAACACAACCGGGGCCGCGGGCGCGGGTGTGGCGGCGTGCCACTCCGCGGCGGCGAGCAGCAGCGAGGCGGAAGACGTGTTGCCGAAGCGCTCGATGTTGAGGAAGGCGCGTTCCGGCGCGAGTTTGAGGGTACTGGCGACCTTGGCGATCAAGTTGCGATTAGCCTGATGCATCAGCAGCGTGCCGACCTGCTCGATCAAAACGCCGTTGCGTTCGAGCAGCGTGCGGATGGCCGCGGGCACCTTACGCGCGGCCTGCAGAATCACCGAGCCGCCTTCCATGTGGAGCAGGCCTTCCTCCATACGCAGAATTTCGGCGGCGTTGCCGTCGGTATACAGCGCCGCGTCGACGAGCTCGAGCGCGCCCTGCTCCAGATTGGCCAGGCCCGCGTCGACCAGGCAGGCCCCAGCGCCGTCGCCGAACAGGATCGCCGTGTCGCGGCCTTCGGGCGTCAGGCGCACGCGGCGGCTCATGATTTCCGCGCCAATCACAAGCACCTTGCCGACGCTCGGCGCGAAGCGCATTGCGAGGTTCAGCGCGATCAACGACCCCGCGCTCGCGACCGGAACATCCAGCGCGAATGTGCCCGCAAAACCCAGCCGCGACGCCACCGTAGCCGCCGGTCCCGGGCAAAAGCGCTCTGCCGAGCCACTCGCGACGACGATCATGCCCAGTTCCGCCGCCCCGACGCCGCAGCGCGTGAGGCAATCTTCCGCGGCCAGCACGGCGAGGTCCGCAACGGTTTGCGAGTCGGCCGCGTAGCGGCGCTGCCGGATGCCCGAAACCTTCAGAATCCAGTCAGCCTCTTCGCCGACCAGCGCGGCCACTTCTGCGTTGGCGACGACGCGCTCGGGCACATAGCCGCCGAAGCCGCGGAGGTACGTCCGCGTAGAGACCGACGGCAGAGCAGGGTCGGCCATCGCTATTCGACGCCCTTATCCGCAAGGTACGCCTGCACCTTGTCGAGCGTGTCGAACTTGCGCGCCGACAAGTCGCTGTCCGGAATTTTGACGTGGAATTCTTCTTCCAACCCGCTCACGAAGTCTGGCAGCGCAAAGCTGTCGAGCATGCCAGAGCTGAACAGCGACTCATCGGGCTCGGGGGTGATGGGCTCGCCTGCGACCGCCTGCAGGACCTTGAGGATGCCGGGAACTGTGTCCATTCGCTTCTCCTTACACCTGTTTGCTACTCAAACTCTGCCGCTCAAAAGCCTGTCGCCCGCTTCGTGTACGCGTCGTAGGCCGAAAGCAGGTCGGCTACCAGCGAGTCGGCCAGCGTACGGTAGCCGGTGCCGGTAAAGTGCGTATGGTCGGGCTGTCCGAGCCCCGAAGCGACCCAGCGCTGCATCGACCCCAGCCCCCCTTGCCGCGCCTGCCAGTCCCAGAACGCGCAGCCGTGCGTCCGGCAAACCTCGCGCTGCGCGGAAACGATGCGGGCCGTTCCGCTGTAGGGCGTGTAACTGTGATGCGCGACGCGCGTTTTGTGTCGGCCACGGCCGACGGTGGTGTAAAACGTCGACCCCAGCGAACGGTCGCCCGGGCCGAGCACCAGAATCGAGGCTCCCGGAGCGTCGCGATGCAGGGTGTCGATGAGCCGCGCGAAAACGGCCTCGTACGTGCCCTCCGGGTAGCGCGCGGCGGCCTCGTTGGTGCCATAAGCGAGCACAATCAATTGCGGCGCGGCCGTCCCGAGATACTGCCCGAAGAGCCCCTGGTTCCACTTCAGGATGAGCGGCGCTTCCGCCCCGTTGATGCCCATGGCTTCCCAGGTGAGGCCGGGCTGCAGGGCCACTGTGCCGAGCAAGCGCACCGGGGCGCTATCGAGCGTGGTCAGGGTAAAGTGGTGCGCCGGGGAGGACGGGGTCGGCCCGTCCGAACGCGGCAGGCACACGAGGTGAAAGGTGCCCGCGCGCTCCGCGCCGACGGTGCTCCCCACCCTCGTGACGGACAGACCGTCCTCGCCCGGGCCGGTGGCGGAAGCCGGGTCGACCCCTGTCGGCAAGGACGGCACGGTACTCACCTCTGTCGAAATGGACTGCACGGGAGCGCCGTCTTCCGAAAGCTGGAACGAGCCGCCACCGCCGCGGGCCAGGTACTGCACGTCCAGCGTGCGGCAGGGCGCGTCGAACGACGCCGTACTGCCTTCGCGGCTGGTTTCGATGGCGATGCCGCCGAGCCCCAGAAGCGTGTCGCCAAGCTGCGTAAAGTGGGTGCCCAAGGTCGTCCAGCCGGCCGATTCGCCGCGGCCGGAGCCCAGGATGCGGTAGCCCGCAAAGGGGTGCCCGGGATAGGTGTAGCCCACGCCGCCGTCACCAAAGCGCGCCTGCATCTGCGCGCGGGCTTCGCCCGAAAACATGTCGGCCGCAGTGTGCGAGTCGCCCCACTGCATCACGCGAACGGTGCCCGCAGCCGGCTGCGCCTCATGCGCCTGGAGCGCGGCAAAGAACCCTCGCAAAGCCGCGGGGTAGCTGAGCGCGCTGTGGCCGCGGGCCACTTGCTCGAACGGTGGGGCGGTCGCAGCACCGGCCGGAACGTTCTCGGGCGGCGGCGGAACGGCGGTGCTATCGTCCGGCGGAACGGTTACGGGAGAGACAAAGGGCGGAGTCCGTTGCGGATTCGGCTGCAGCCCTTCGGCCGGTGGGTGCGCCGGAGCGGCGTAGCTTTCGCCCGTCGGTGGGGTAGGCGGAAGGGCCAGCGGACGCGCCACCGGCACCGGGATCAGGCGATCGTGGTAGGCCGGGGTCGTCGCTGCTGCGTGGTGAGTCGCTCCACTGCGGAGCGTACCTTTGCGATTCGCGTTATGGTGAGTCGCACCGTGGGTCAGGGCGCGGGACGAGGCCTTGCCATGGCTGCTCGGGGTTCCGTGGGCAACGGCTTTCTCGCTGGACTTCCTGGATCGCGAAGGCGTCGCCACAGCGACTTGTTTGCCGTCGCGCATCGGCGGACGTTTCGGCTTGGCCGACGCCCCCGCAAGCAGGCCGCCCAGCAGCAGCGGAGAACCGGTAAGCGCCAAAATGAGTCGTGCTGTCCGCAAGCCGCTTCCTTTCCGTCTTCCCTATTCTACGTTCCGCGCGGTTGAGGTATGGGGCGGCCCTTCTTGTGAGTAAACGTGGGGGTGTCGTTCGAGCTGAGGAATCGAAGCGCCAGGTCAGCAATGTCACCCTGTCGTTTCGCTTGGCGTGGGAAGGCGCATGAGGAGATCCCTCCGCTTCGCTGCGAGGATGACGACCAGAAAGGCCAATCGTTGCCGAACGCTGCTAGCGCCTCCACGCTACGCCATCGCGGCTTGTCCAGCGCTCGCCGGCACTGGTGTGCAATTCAAACATCGAGGCTGTCGGCGTCCTCAAGGCCTTGGCGTCTGTCGTTTGGATAGGACCTACCGACGTGACGCTGCCCTGCCAAGTCGCCTGAACCGCCGCCCAATGCTGCCCCGCATCCAGGCTCAAAAAAAGCTTTCCCGCCGTGTCTACGGCCAGGGTGCGACTTCCTTGCGACACCACCGAAACGATGCGGAGACGACTGGGCAGCGGACTCGCCTGCCGCGCTATTTTCCCTTCAGCCGCTCTGGGCAGCGCTTCCGCCGACTGCGGAACCGACCCGGTCGCCGGCTGAGCGGCAGGGGCAGCCACCGCAGGTGGAGAAGCGGGAGCCGGAGCGGCCTGCTGGAGGGAGGCACTCCCCCCGTTGACCGCAGGCGACGCGGGCAACGCACCGCCCGGCAGGTCCTGGCGGCGCACCTGCGTCACCGGAGCGGCCGAGGCTATGGCGGGTTGCGGCTTCGGAGCTGGCGACGCTGCCGCAACCTGCGGCGCGGCGGCTATCTGCGGACTGACCGCCGCCGGAGGAGCGGGCGCGGCGGTGGACCTTACGGGCCCGTTCGCCAAATTGGCCGCCGCCGCCGAAGAGGCGGCGCTCGGGACGCTTCCAGCAGCAGACGGAAGCTGCGGCTTTGCCGAGTAAGCGAGTTTTGGGGCCGTCATCGGA
>CALMON010000018.1:900-22634 GCA_937871785.1 uncultured Granulicella sp. | reverse complement strand
GCCGATGACCGCCAGCGCGCCCACCATGTCACCATAAAGGGTGCAATATCCGACCGCCATTTCACTCTTGTTGCCGGTGGTCAGCACCAGCGCGCCAGTTTTATTTGAAAGCGCCATCAACAGCGTGCCGCGAATGCGCGGCTGCAGGTTTTCTTCGGCCAGCCCAAACGGCGTGCCGGCGAATTCGGGACTCAGCACGTCGGCGAACTTGTCATACAGCGCGCGCACCGGGAGCAGCGTAAACGCGACGCCGAGATTGCGCGCGAGAGCCTCCGCGTCGGTTACCGAGCCTTCCGACGAGAACTCACTCGGCATCCCAACGCCCTGCACATTTTGCGTACCGAGCGCTTCCACGGCGATCGCAGCCACCAAGGCGGAATCGATGCCGCCGCTCATGCCGATCAGCGCTTTGGTGAAGCCGCACTTGCGCACGTAATCGCGCACACCCAGCACCAGAGCGTCCCACACCTGCGCTGTTTCCTCTGCGTCCGGAACCACCAGCGCCTTCCCGGCTCCGGTTTCGAACACCACCAGATCTTCCACAAACGCCGCAGCCTGCGCGACGACCTCACCCGTGGCGTTCACCGCAAATGAGCGCCCATCGAAAATCAGGCTGTCGTTCGCGCCCACCTGGTTGGCCAGCACCACGGTTGCGCGATGGCGGGTCGCCAGCGCCGCCAGCATCCTGCGCCGCACCTCCGTCTTTCCATGCCAATACGGAGACGCGGAAATGTTCAGGATCAAACGCTCGCCGGCCACATGCGGCGGCAGCGTTTGCCACTGCTTCATCAACTCTTCGACGGGGTCGACAGGATACATGCGCCGTGGCCAGAACATCTTGTCGTTCCAGGCGTCTTCGCAAACCGTTATCGCGACCGGCTGCCCTTTTACAAAGGTGAGCGCCTGCATCGTCGCGGCCTCAAAGTAGCGCTGCTCGTCGAAGACGTCGTAAAACGGCAGCAAGGCCTTCTGCTGCACGAACGTTTGCTTGCTGGCTTCCATCAGCACGGCCACGTTACGCGCGCGCTTGCCCGCTCCGGGCTCCGCGGCGAGCGCCGCGCCGCAAAGAATGGCAGGCAGGTGGTCGCCGTCTGTCCAGCCCGTCACTTCCGCGATGGCCTGCGCGCTTCGCTCAAGAAAGGAATCCTTATCGAGTAGATCGGCCGGAGGATAGCCGCACAAGGCGAGCTCGGGAAACATCACCAGATCGGCCTGCTGCTCCGCCGCGCGCAGGTACACGCCATGCATTTTGCGCAGATTTTCGGTAAAGTCACCAACGGTAGGATTTATCTGAGCCAGGGCAATTCGCACAGCGGAGTTTCTCCAAGGTTCATTATCGTTGATCTTGGGTACGTCATTCAACAATGCTGGGAACGGCTCCGCTACAGGATTGTGAGTTCTCGATAAGTTTGAACTGCACAGTGATTTAAACCGCACAGTCGAGTTGTTGGGCACACGCTCTTTGCCTCAACAGTTTCGCGATACCAACGAGTGCGCAAGCCCTCCGGTAATGGTACGGTGCGACGCCCACGCAAGGCTCGCGGGAATGCACCGCTGGTAAGGGCCTCTTCCGTACCTTCCGGTTGTGCTGAGCTTTCATGCGAGGAGTGCTGTCCATGCCGCATTCGGAAGGCCCAACCGCGTGGCGTTTTCTGGCCGCTGCATCACCTTGTGGCCAGAGCCGGTTCGTTCTGCCTTGCCGCTTTCATGCGTATACGCCAAAGCAGGTACGCCACAATCGCGATATTTACGGCGAGAGCAGCCGCCTTTCCGAGCGTCGGATGACGAGCAAATTCGTACACCTCCAACGGGATGAGCGAAGCCGTAAGGATGGAAGTGAACCACTCCGCCCATGACTTGCCGAACCAAAGACCGAACGCTTCCGTGAGAAAGAATCCTGCATACACGAAGCTGCCGAATCCAAATTCCCTGAGCCGGTAGGGGGGAATGCTGACCAGTTTGCCGATAACAAGGTCGACGTATCCACGCCCCGGGTCTACGCCGAGCCTCGTCACGACATAATCCAGGTTGCTGACTGAGTCGTGGTGCATGATTCGAAGCAGGCCCACACCCACCAGCAGCATCACCACCGCTTTCAGCAGCTTGAACACGGCGATCCAACGCAAAATGTGACTGCCGTCCTTCTGCATTCGGTCTTTATTGCCTTCCCCGATAGTGTTTCCAGATGAAGAACGGAGCTTTGGCTGATTGTAAATGCGCTGGTTGCCATGTATGAATCGGCTTACAACGGGGAGCGCACCGTCCAAACAATTTCTACACGTCACAAGCAGTCTCGATACAACAACTTGCGCTTCGGCCTGGGGAGATTTCCAAACTCGGGTGATTGACAGACACAGGGTTGGTTAGGCGAAGATAAAGCGAAGGTATCGCTTTGAGCAACGCCGCCCTGCTTCGCCGCCAGATCGAAGTCGTCCTCAGCCGCAAGAACCCCGCGGCGCTTTCCCCGCGCGTGCGCCTGCAGATTCCGCGCCTCCCTTGCGGCCTGACGCACATGGACAATCTGCTTCACGGCGGCCTGCCGGATGGTTCCGTGGTGGAGTTTGTCGGCGCAGACTGCTCCGGGCGCACCACCATGGCGCTGGCCTATGTGGCGGCCGTCGTACAGACGGGCAGTGTGTGCGCGTGGATCGACGTAGCCGACGCGCTCGACCCCGCAAGCGTCGCGGCCAACGGCGTGGACCTCGAACGGCTGCTGTGGGTGCGCTGCGGCGAGCGCCGGCCGATCCCGTCAGACTCGACGGTGCCCTCTTCCAGCACGAGCACCGCGTCCGCGCCGTCTACCGCCTCACAACCGCCAGCCGCTTCGCCACTATCCGCTGCTTTAGAGCAACCAGCCGCTTCCGGACCCTCCGCCGCGGCCAGGCAGCTTCCCGGCACCGGCAGCACCGGCAGCCTTCATCCGCGGTCCGAAGGGAAGGACATGCCGCAGGCCATCGGCTTTCTGCTGCAGGCTGCCGGCGGCGCCCTGCACAACGCACGGCAGGGCCGCCGGTCGGGCGAATCAAGGGTGGGCACCCCCGGCGCGCCGAACCGCCCGCTTGCGCCGCAGCCTGTGTCCCGGTCCGAGCACCGCGAAGAGCAGGTCAACTCCGACCGGCTGCCGCCGCGGCGCGGTGACAATCTCACCCTGGTTTCGCGTGGCCTGCCTTCCCGCGGCATACCTCCTGACACGCACGCACGCTGCGCGGAGCCGACGCCCGGAAGCGTGGCGCCGACAACCAAAAGCGTAGCGCAGATGCCTTTCGCGGAGCGATCGGCCAGCCCTGAACGGCCATCGCACCCGGCTTTCAATTCGTCGGGCTCCCCGCGATTGCCGAGCCATCTTGCCTCAGGCAAACGCGGCTCAGGCAAACCTTGGACGGCACTCGATCAGGCCCTGCGCGCGGCGGATCTGCTGCTGCAAAGCGGAGGCTTCAGCCTTATCGTTCTGGACCTCGGCAGCACGGCGCCGGAGGCCTCGTGGCGCATTCCCCTGGCGACGTGGTTTCGCTTTCGCGCGGCCTGCGAGCGGAGTCGCGTGAGCCTCGTGCTGCTGACCCAGCACCCCTGCGCCCGCAGCAGCGCGGAGTTGGTCGTGCGGCTTGAACCCGGGGCCATGAGCGCCGAAAACACCGTCATGACCGGCATCCGGTACAGCGCGGTGACGGAGCGAAGCCGCGGGCAGGCGGCGCACGGGCAGGCAGCGCAGGTCGTGCCGATCCGCAAGCCTCCTCAGCCGGAGCGGCCTGTCCGGGCAGGCCAATGGAGCGAAGCCGGCCAATGGACCAGCGAGGCCACATGGGCGTAGACGAAGCGACTTTTCCGCTGTTTGTGTGCGCGTACGTGCCCGAGTTTCCGGCGCAGGCTCTGCTGCGCCTGCGGCCGGAGCTGGCGCGCTCGCCGGTCGTGGTGCTGGCCGGCGACCCTCCGCTGCAACAGGTGTGCAGCACCAATGCGCGGGCGGCCGGGCTTGGCGTCGTGCCGGGCATGACGCTTGCCGAACTGGACAGCTTTACCGGGCTCGCCCTGCTTCGCCGCTCCGAGGCCGAAGAACGAAGCGCGCGAGCTGCCTTGCTGGAAGCGCTGGCCGCGTTTACACCTCGCCTGGAGGTGCAGCCGCTGGCACCGTCGTCCGCAAATATGCCTACGGTTTTCATGGTCGTTTTAGACATGGCCGGCACCGGGCGCCTCTTCGGCACTGGGTTGGAGGCGATCGCGCGCCTATCCCGGGCCTTGGCGGCGCTGCGTGTTTTCACGCAGTTTGCCGCGAGCGCGAATCTCCATACCGCCGTTTGCCTCGCTCCTTCGGCCCGCAAGACCCCCTGCCTTGTACCGCCTGGGCAGGAGCGGCAGCGGCTTGGCCGGCTGCCGCTTTCCGCGCTCCACCCGACGGCGCGGCAGGAGGAGGCGCTTGCGCTTTGGGGTCTGCGCACGCTGGGGGAGCTGGCCGATCTGCCCGAAGAACAACTGATCGTGCGGCTGGGGCAAGGTGGCAAGCGCCTGCGGCTGCTGGCACGCGGCGAGTACCCGCACCTGCTGGTTCCTGAAGAACCCGCCTTTACGCTGGAAGAATTTCTCGCCTTCGACGAACCCGTCGAGCTGCTCGATTCGCTCCTGTTTCTGCTCGGCCCCATGCTGGATCAGTTGCTAGAGCGTGCCGGGCAGCGCGCCTTGGCGCTGGCGAGCGTCACGGTCACGCTGGGGCTTGACGGCGGCGGCGAGCACCGGCGCATGCTCAAGCCGGCGCTCCCGGTGGCGCAGCGCGAGGTGCTGCTGAAGCTGCTGCACCTTGATCTGCAGGCGCATCCTCCTTCGGCCGGTGTGCTGAGCCTGCGCGTCGGAGCCGAACCCGGCGACCAGAGCAAGGTGCAGCTTGGGCTGTTCGCGCCGCAACTGCCGGAAGCGCTGCGGCTGGACGTGACTCTGGCCCGCATTGCATCGCTGGTGGGCGAAGACCGCGTCGGCAGCCCGCGGCTTACGGACACGCACGCGAGCGACAGCTTCACCATGGAACGCTTCGTGGTGCCGCAAGCGCCGCCACCGGCTCGGGCTGCGCGCACGAGCGTCAAAACGACACTTCGCCGCTGTCGTCCCCCGGTCGAGGTTTCCGTGCAGCATGAGGGTGGTCGGCTCTTTGCGTTTTCGCTCCGTGGCAAACGCTACGCCGTGCAGCAGGCTTACGGGCCATGGCGCAGGAGCGGCGAATGGTGGTCGGCCAATATATGGTCGCGCGAAGAATGGGACGTCCACGCCGTGCGCGAGGCCGACGGCGCGCTGAACTGCGTTCTGACGCACGACCTGCTGCGTCACCATTGGCAGCTTGAGGCGCTGTATGACTGATCCCGGCTACATCGAGCTCCACGCCGCGAGCGCGTTCAGCTTTTTGGAAGCGGCGTCGCAGCCGGAAGGGCTGATCCGCGCCGCGGTCGAAACAGGGATGCCGGCCATGGCCCTGCTCGACCGCAACGGCTTGTACGGCTCGGCGCGCTTTCATTCTTCGGCCAAAACCAATGGCGTCCAGGCGCATATTGGCGCGGAAATCGCCGTCAGCGACTTCGCCCCGCGCCTGCAGCCTCCCTCGTGGCTGCCGCACCAGCACAAGCCCGAGCCGGCGCGGGTGTCGCTACTGTGCACGTCGCGCACCGGCTATCAGAACCTCTCGCAGCTCATCACCCGCTTTAAAATGCGCGAGCCGCACAAGGCCGAAGGCGCTGCCACAACGGACGATCTCCATGAGTTTGCAGACGGCCTGCTGTGCTTTACCGGCGGCGACGAAGGCCCGCTCGCCGCCGCGCTCGGAAGCGGAGGCGAAACCGCTGGCCGCGAGTGCGTGGAAGAGCTGATTCGCCTGTTCGGCCGGCACAACGTGTACGTCGAGCTGCAGCGCCATGGCGACCGCGCGGGGGAAGCTCGCAACCAGGCGGCGCTGCGCATTGCCGAAAGCCTGCGCCTGCCGATCCTGGCCACCAACGGCGTCCGCTATGCCACGCAATATGAGCGCGAACTGCTGGACGTGTTCACGTCCGTCCGCCACCATGTGTCGCTCGACGAGGCTGGCCGGCTGTTGCAGGCCAACTCGCAGCGCCAGGTGCGGGGCAGCCGGGCGATGCGCCAGCTTTTCCGAGATCTTCCCGAAGCGATTGAAAACACGCTGCTGGTGTCGCAGCGGCTTGAGTTTGAACTCGACGATCTCGGCTACAAATTTCCTCAATACGACGTACCCACTGGCGAGCCGGCCTGGATGTATTTGCGCCGGCAGGTGCGCGACGGGCTTGAGCATCGCTACCGTCCCAAGCGCGACCCGTACCTGATGCGCCGGGCCAAGCGGCAGGCGCACCGAGAGCTGGAGCTGATTGAAAAGCTCGGGTTTGAAGGCTATTTCCTGATCGTTCAGGATGTCGTGAACTTCTGCAAAACGAATGACATCCTCATTCAAGGACGAGGCAGCGCGGCCAATTCCGTGGTGTGCTACGCCACGGGCATCACGGCGATCGACCCCATCGGCATGGACCTGCTGTTCGAGCGCTTCCTGAGCGAGAACCGGCACGAATGGCCCGACGTCGATTTAGACCTGCCTTCCGGCGACAAGCGCGAGCAGGCGATTCAATACGTTTACAAACGCTATGGCGAGCTGGGCGCGGCCATGACCGCGAACGTCATCACGTATCGCGGCAAGTCCGCCGCGCGCGAAGTCGGCAAAGCCTTGGGCTTCGACGAAGACACCCTGGGCCGCCTGTCCAGCCTGATCGGCCGTTGGGAGTGGCGCAACAAGGAAGAAACCCTGGGCGACAATTTTCAGCACGCCGGCTTCGACCTGAGCCACTGGCGCATCCGCAAATATGTGGAGCTTTGCGAGCGAATGCAGGACCTGCCGCGCCACCTGGGCCAACACTCCGGCGGCATGGTCATCTGCCAGGGACAGCTCAACAAGGTCGTTCCGCTGGAGCGCGCGTCCATGCCTGGCCGCAGTGTCGTGCAATGGGATAAGGAAGACTGTGCCGAGCTGGGGCTGGTCAAAATCGACCTGCTCGGGCTTGGCATGATGGCCGTGATGAAGGACTGCCTCGACCTGATCCCCGAACACTACGGCCATCCCATCGACCTGGCGCAGCTTCCCGCGGACGATCCCGAGGTCTATGCCACGCTGCGCCGCGCCGATACGGTCGGCATGTTTCAGGTGGAAAGCCGCGCGCAGATGGCGTCGATCCCGCGCAACGGCCCCACCAAATTTTACGACCTTGTCGTGCAGGTCGCGATCATCCGGCCCGGCCCCATCGTCGGCAAAATGATGCACCCGTACATGCGGCGGCGGCAGAAAAAGGAGGCCGTCACCTATCCGGTTCCGTCGCTCGAGCCCGTGCTCCGGCGTACTCTCGGCGTTCCCCTGTTTCAGGAGCAGCTTCTGCGCATGGCCATGGTGGTCGGCAAATTTACCGGGACCGAAGCCGAAGAACTGCGCAAGGCGGTGGGTATGCGCCGATCGTGGCAGCGCATGGGAGAGCTGATGGTGAAGCTGCGCCACGGCATGTGCGCCAACGACATCCCGCCCGAAACGCAGGAAGTGATCGTGGGCAGCATCCAGTCGTTTGCGCTGTACGGCTTTCCGGAGTCGCACGCCGCCAGCTTCGCGCTGATCGCCTACGCGTCCGCGTACTTCAAGGTAAAACACCTGGCGGCGTTTACCTGCGCCATGCTCAACAACCAACCGATGGGGTTTTACGCGCCCGCCGTGCTGGTCAAAGACGCGCAGCGCCATGGCCTGCGGATCAAGCCCGTGGACGTGCAGGTATCCGGCACCGTTTGCACCATTGAGCATGAACCCGACGGATCGCTTTCGCTGCGGCTGGGCCTGAATTACGCTCGCAGCCTGAAGGTCACGACCGCCGCCCGGCTCGTCGAAGCGCGGGCCGCCGCCGGCCCGTTCCGCAGCGCGGAAGACCTCGCCCTGCGCGTGCCGGTGCTGCATCGCGGCGACCTGGCGCAACTCGCCCGCATCGGTGCGCTCAACAAGCTTGGGGGCATTGCCCATCGCCGCGACGCCATCTGGCAGATCGAGCAGGTCAGCCGCCCGGTCGGCCCCTTGCTGCGCCACAGCGACGCCGCGCCGGTGTCGCCGCAGTCGCCCCTGCGGCCCATGGAAACCGACGAGCGCCTGATCGCCGACTACGCCGGCACGGGCCTGACCACCGGACCGCACCCCATGGCGTTTCGGCGCGAGGGATTTCGCCGCGACGGCATTTGTTCCGCCACCGAGCTGCAACGGCAGCCGGACGGCCGCAGAGTCATCGCGGCGGGAGCGGTGATCGCGCGGCAACGGCCCGGCACGGCGCTGGGATTCATTTTTCTATCCCTGGAGGATGAAACCGGCATCAGCAACATCATCGTCCACCCCGAGCTTTACGAGCGCGAGCGCCTCCTGGTGACGCGGGGCAAGTTTTTGAAAGTGTATGGAAAGCTCCAGAACCAGGACGGTGTGGTGCACGTCAAAGCCGATGCGCTGGAGCTGTTGCAGGCTGCTGCCATCGAAGTCCGCTCGCACGATTTCCATTAAAGCGGGCCTCCCTATATGGATGGAGTTGCCTTCAGGGCTGAAGGCCCATCTTCTACCAGCCTATGGTGGGCGGAAATAGAATTTGGTGACGAGTGGCGAAGCACAGGATTGCTTCAGGTTCCTGTGGACTCGATGTGGCTTGTAGCGTTCTGATTTATTCTGGGGTACACGAAAATGGAGCAGATGAGATGACGATGGGGCAAAATTTGCCACGGGTACTGCGTGTTTCTGCCCTTCTGGCAGTGTTGCTGGCCTGCCTTGTGCCAACTTCGGAGTATGTTTGCGTTCACTTCCTCCATTTGGATTTTCTGCCTTACAACCACATGACCTTAGGGAGTAAGGACGCGCATGCCGACGTGCGCATGTTTCAGGAACGGATCAATCACCTTGGTACGCCGACGTTCTTCAGTGCAGAGTGGGGTTCGCACTTTTTGTACCCGGCACCAAACGCTGTCCTGTACCGGCTCTTTCACGCCAACGGACCGCACTTTTTGGCGCGGTTCGCTGCATTCTTTGTGGTTCTGTTTGGGACAGCGGCTATCTGGTTCTTTTTGGCCCTCAGACGAGCCGGCGTGACGACTACCTCGGCGGCGCTGTTCGTGATGGCGTCCGTCGCTTCGTCTTACCCGCTGTACTTCACTCTGGAGCGCGGAAATGTGGAGATGTTTGTTTGGAGTTCGTCGGCCCTGGGGATTTTCTTCTTCCTTCGCGACCGCACGTGGCTTGCTGCGAGTTTTATCGCGGCCGCCGGAGCCTGCAAGGGCTACCCATTTTTGTTTCTGGGTGTGTTCCTGCTGCGGCGCATGTACAAGCAAATTGCTTATGCCGCAGTCTTCGCCACCCTGATGAACGTGGTAAGCCTCTGGCTCGAAACTCACAATTTTGCGTTGGCAAAGGCTGGCACCGCGGCCGGCGTGCTGGAATTCAAGCAGGCGTACGTTCTCCAGGTACGCGCCAACGGGTTGGACCACTCAATCTTCGGCACACTCAAACGAGTGTCGCTGCATACGCCCACCACGGCGCAATTAACGACGGCGCTGCCCATCTATCTTGGGATCGCAGGCGTAGTTGCCTGCGTGCTGTTCTTTACCCTTGTACGCAGGCTTCCGTTATATAACCAAATCCTCTTCCTGACTGTAATGGCTATCACACTGCCTCCGGTGTCGTACGACTACACGCTGCTGCATGTGTACACGCCTTGGGCGATGCTTGTATTCTTAGCCGTGCGGTTGTGGCGGCAGAAGCAGCCTCCAGCCCCGGGTATGTGGGCTATGTTTCTGTGTTTCTCGATCTTGCTGAGCCCGCAAAATGAAGTGATTCTGCATGGAGAACGGCTTGAAGGTGCGATCAAATGTACGACCTTGCTCTTTCTGGCGTGGCTTAGTCTTCGCTACCCGCTTTCGACGCAGTACGATTTACCCGCGAGCGCTCGCGCCGAGCGACAGGCGCCAAATGCTACTCAGCCTGGCCTTGTGCCTGCTGTGCTGTCTTAGCATCCCTGCACAAAACCCATCCTCAAAAGGAAAGGCCGCCACGCAAGCGACAGGCACGGGCTGGCCCACTTACGGCGGCGACCCGGGCGGACAACGCTACTCGGCCTCTGCACAGATTACGAAAGCCAATGTCGCCGGCCTGCAGCCTGCATGGACGTACCGAACCGGAGCCCTGCAAGCTCCCAGCCTTTCAGTGAGCAAAAGCGATTTTGAAGCAACGCCGATCCTGTTCCAGAACACGCTGTTTCTTACCACCCCTTTCGACCGCATTATCGCCTTGAACCCGGAGACCGGCGCGGAGGTATGGGTCTTTGATCCGCATCTGGACAAGCTGCTGCAAGCCACTAACTACACCTCACGCGGTGTTGCGGCCTGGCAGGAAAGCGCTTCTCGAGCGCAGCAAAGTGAGTCGTGCCAAAGCCGCATCTTTGTCGCGACTCTTGATGCCCGACTGATCGCCGTCGATGCCGCGAACGGCAGGCCTTGCGCCGGCTTCGGGACCAACGGCCAGGTGGACCTAAGAACGGGGGTTCCCACCGGCGATACACCCTACCTGTATTTCGGAAACACTTCGCCGCCGACTGTAGTGGGCGATGTGGTCGTGGTCGGCTCGGCGATTGGCGATAATGTCGCGGTGGAGGCCGAAGCCGGGGTGGTTCGCGGGTATGACGCGCGGACTGGAGCGAAGCTCTGGTCGTGGGACCCGATTCCCTGGAGTGCGTCTCAGCACCCCCGCACCAGCGCGGCGAATGCCTGGTCCATTATCGCCGCTGACGTGGCGCACGGGCTGGTGTATGTGCCTACAGGCGCGCCTTCTCCCGACTTCTATGGTGGACTGCGGCCAGGCGACAACCGTGACGCCAACTCGATTGTGGCGCTTGAAGCGCGCACGGGCAAAAAGGTCTGGGCCTTTCAACTGATCCACCACGATGTGTGGGACTACGATGTCGCTGCGGAACCGCTGCTTTTCGAGTACAAAGGCCTCCCGGCCGTGGCCATAGCCGCGAAACCTGGGTCAATCTTTGTGCTCAATCGCCTGACAGGCGAACCGCTGATCCCGGTCACAGAGCGTCCGGTGCCGCAGGACGGCGTGCCGGGCGAACAACTCTCGCCAACCCAGCCGTTTTCTTCGCTGCCCAGCTTCAATGCCTTGACCTTCGACCGCAATGACCTTACAGGACACACGGCGGAAAGCGCCGCAACTTGCCAGGCGAGTCTTCACCGACTGCGCTACGACGGGGCTTTTACACCACCCACGATGGGCGGAACCCTGCAATATCCCGGAAGCCTTGGCGGTGTGAACTGGAGCTCGATGGCGCTCGACCCGGCAAGTGGTGTTCTGTATGCGAACACCAATGGGTCGGCCTATGAAATCAGGTTGCAAAGTACGCCAAGCCCCCTGGTCGTCACGATGCGAAAGTGGAAGCTTTGGATAAAGGCGGCACTCGCGCTGCTGCTGGCTGCAGGCCTGCTACGCTGGCGGCAAGCGGTACCGGTCGCTCAAGTGGCTTTGGTCGCTATCGCGGTGGCGCTGGTCATCGTAGGAATTTATTTCAAGGCAAAGGCGGTCGGATTTACGTACACCAGGAAGCACAATATGGTGAACAGTCCGGATTCCGTAGGAGAGCTTTCGTCCAACCGCGGAGCACCGTACCAGATCTACCGACGCGTTCTGCAGGATGGCGACGGCATGCCCTGTACGCCGATACCGTGGGGCACGACCGGGGCTATCGACCTGAACGCCGGTACGCTGTTGTGGCGCAAACCGTTGGGTACTTCGGTTCCCGGTCAGCATACGGGCACGGTCAGTTTTGGCGCACCCATCGTTACCGGTGGAGACTTGTTGTTCACCGCCGCGAGCTCGGAGGCCCTGCTTCGCGCCATGGACAAGGCCAGTGGCGATGAAGTATGGACCACTCCACTTCCCGTGCCGGCCCAGTCGACTCCCATGGCCTACACGATGAATGGCCGCGAATACATCGTGGTCGATGCCGGTGGCCACGGTGGTCTCGGCACGCCGCTTGGCGACTACGTCATTGCGTATGCGCTTCCGAAAGCTCAAACACGCTAGGTAGACGGTTTGTGAGGTAAGCCTCTATGCATGAAGGGCTTGTGGTAGCCAATAAAGAATCACACTCTGTATACTGACGAGAAACCAAGGGAGCCGTTGCGCGTCCTCCACTAGCCAGTCAGTTTACGGCGTCGATTACGTTGCCCACATACAAGCATGGTGAACACCCATTTAGAGCGGCTTCTCGTTACGGGCGCTTCCGGCACGCTTGGCTACAACGTGGTACGGCGGATTGCTTCCAAGCAACCCGACACCCAGATACATGTCTTGATGCGCACGCTGAACCCTGACCTTTTCGGGGATCTGCCGGGTGTAACGACGCACGAAGTGGACATGCTCGATACGGTCGGCCTGGCCGAGTGTGTGCAGCGCATCCGCCCTAACGCCGTCATCCATTGCGCTGCCAGTGGCGTGCGTCCGGCGGTGATCGACTACTTCGGTATGGTCGACTTGAACGTCGGGGCTACGCTGAACCTGTTTCGCGCAACGTGTGATGTGCCCGCCTGCCATTTCATTCACATCAGCACGGGTCTGGTGTATGCGCAAGTGAACCGGCCCTGCCGCGAATCGGACGGTATTCACACGCTACATCCTTACGGCTCCAGCAAAGCTGCCGCGGACTGCCTGCTGCGCGCCGCGGCGGAGCGCCTGGGCCGTCATCTCACAATCATCCGGCCATTTTCGTTCACGGGCGTCCACGATGGCGGTGACCGGTTGTTTCCTTCGCTGTTGCGTTGCGCGGCTGAAGGCAAGCCATTCGATATGTCTCCGGGAACGCAGTTGCGTGACTTCTGCGCTGTGCAGGATGTCGTCGATGCGATTGTGCTGGTGCTGGTTGAAGGGGACCATCCCGGACAGGATGTTTTCAACGTCGGCAGTGGACTTTCCATTTCACTCGGACGTATCGTGCACTCCGTAGCGAAGCAACTCTCACTGGAGGTCGAGATCAGGCTCGGGGCGCGGGATTTTCACCCGTTAGAGCCTACGCAACTGGTTGCCGACATTTCACGAACGCAGAGTCTCGGCTGGCGTCCACGAACCAACCTTGCCTATGCCGTTTGGCAGTTGGCGCAAATACAATACCCGAAGCTTTCCGTTTCGGAGCCAGAAAGGTACCGATGACTGCGCCTGACGGCAATTCTTCCTCAAAGCTCTCACCCGTCGAACTCAGTATCGTGCTGCCTTGTTATCTGGAAGGCGAAAGCCTGCCTACGTTGCTGCCCGAAATCAAGGCCGCCGCTCAGGCACTGACGCCCTTCTATGAAGTGTTGATCGTCGACACCCAGACCAACATGGATAATACCGCGGAAGTCTGTCTCGCAAACGGCGTGCGGCACGTCAACCGCTCGGGAGGCAACACGTTTGGCGATGCTGTGCGCACAGGCATCGCAGAGGCCCGCGGCACGTATATGCTCTGCATGGACGCCGACGGGTCGCATCGACCGGTCTACTTCGCTTCCATGTGGGCCGAGCGCGAACGTAGTGATATCACGATCGGTTCACGTTACGTTCCCGGGGGCGATACCGATAATCCCAGGCTGTTGATCTGGATGAGCTATGTGGTGAATTTTACCTTTCGCGTGGCGTTCTCGATTCCTGCAAAGGACGTCACCAACAGCTTTCGGCTGTATCGCCGGTCGATCCTGACGTCGATGAAGCTGGAATCCGACAATTTCGACATCCTCGAAGAAATCCTGATTCGCGCGATTGTGCGCAAGCCCCCCGCGCGGGTAAGCGAGGTGCCGGTGCATTTCGCCCAACGTATGGCCGGCGTGAGTAAACGGAACCTGATTGAGTTCGCATTTGGCTACCTGAAAACGTTGCAAAGAATGCAGAGATTTACCAGATCGGCGAAGAAAGAGATCGTGACTCAGTGAATGCATTGATTACCGGCGGTGCCGGTTTCGTAGGTTCAAACCTGGCGGAGTACCTCATAAGCCGTGGCGACCAGGTCACTGTTTTCGATTCGCTCGCACGGCATGGAGCGTTTGAAAACCTTGAATGGCTCCGCTCGTTTAGTAAAGTCCCGTTCACACACGGCGACGTGCGAAACGCGTTTGATGTGGAACAAATCGTAAGACAGGTTATGCCCGATGTGATCTTTCACCTGGCCGGACAGGTGGCGATGACGACCAGCGTCCAAAGTCCACGGCGCGACTTCGAAATTAACGTGCTGGGAAGTATCAACGTGCTTGAAGCTGTGCGTCAGTACACCCCGGGGACAGCCATCATCTATGCGTCTTCGAACAAGGTATACGGCAATCTCGACCATCTGGACCTGGTAGAGGCGGGCACACGTTATGAACCAAGGCAGACTGGAAAAGCCGTAGACGAGTCGACTGCAATTGAGTTCCATACGCCCTACGGCTGCTCAAAGGGAGCGGCCGATCAATACATGCTGGACTACGCGCGCGGCTATGGGCTGAAAACCGTGGTGTTTCGTCACTCAACCATCTATGGTGGGCGCCAGTTCGCCACCTACGACCAGGGCTGGGTAGGCTGGTTCTGCCGGCAAGCGCTGGAATCGAAATCCAATCCCGGGCGTGCTCCGTTTACAGTGAGCGGCGACGGCAAACAGGTTCGTGACCTGCTCCATGTCTCCGACGCGGTGCGCGCCTATGTAGCCGCCTACGAAAATATAGCCGACGGCTGCGGAAATGCCTTCAATATTGGTGGAGGTTTCGAAAATAGCATGAGCCTTCTGGAGCTTCTCCAGCTACTGGAGAGGAAATTGGAGTTGAAGCTTCAGTACACTCACCTGCCTTGGCGACAAAGCGACCAGAAGTTCTTTGTTGCCGACAATGGAAAAGCGTCCAAGCTGCTGTCCTGGAAACCGAGCACATCGAAAGAAAAAGGCATCGAGAGTACGCTTGCCTGGGAGTCTCAATGTATCGCCGCTCTCTCGAAGTAACTCGTCATCGATAAGCTCTATAGCTGCAGAAGAAAGCGACAGCGTTCAAGTTAGGTAAATTGACACAGAAATGTTGCGCGTTCAACGCTTAGACTTACTCTCCAAGAGACTTGGACCTTGGCTCTACATAAAGCCCATTATTTGGGACTTGGGGAATGGACCCTTTCTCCTCAGGTGCAGATCCAGCGCCTACGTGGTTCTCTTTTGCCGCAGGTTGTGAGTTGCTTATTCCAAGTAGCCGAGGCAATCAACGAAAACGTAGGTCTCGGCTCGCGAAAAGTACACTTCTAGCGCTATCTTGATAAGCATGAGGGTAGCTGTACCGGGGATAAGGCCGCCAGCACAGGCACCATAGAATGCCTTCCGCGAAACGCGTACACTGCCGAAAGGAGAACAGTGACGCGATGGCTTCCCGGATCTCCAGGCAACGAGTTCCGGCTTTGGTGGCCACCCTTCTCCTTGCCCTGCCTTCTACCCTGATTGCGGCGGCGCAGGCTTCTCCAGCATATACATCGCCGCTTGAGCACGGCGCGCTGCGCGTCTGGATTCTCCGCTCGCTCACCCCAGCAGAACGGCTCGTCCGCGACCGGCAACGAGCGATCGCCGCCGGAGCCGTTACGCTGCCCACCGCTGTGCAGGGACAAACCACCGGTAGCTTCGGGCAAACAGCCGGCAGCTTCGGCCAGACCGCCGGAAGCTATGGGCAGACTACCGGGAACCTCGGCCAGACCAGCAGCAGCGCCGGTCAGACCGCCGGAAGCTATGGTCAAACCGTCAGCCAGTTGGGGACGGCAGCCAGCAACGTCGGGCAGACTGCCGGAAGCTACCAGGGGTCGATTCCGTCGCTCAACAGCTTGTACCCCGATCAGGTCACACAGCCGGATTCCAGTCCGCGCGACCCGCTGAGCCGCCGAAGCGCCGAGCTTCTGGCAGAGTTGCAGGGGCAGTTCCCCTTTGGCAGTCTGCAGTTTACGGAAATCCCTGAAGACAGCTTTCGCGACCTCTTTTTGGGGGCAGGTCCGGAGTCGCTGCCCGATGCGATCCTCGCCGCCGACGCGCTGCCCGACTGGTGGAACGCGAGCGCGGCGGGCCTTAGCATGCTCGGCTGGCCGCCGCCGGCCGCGCCTGGCGACAGCCTGCGGAGCGCGGTCTACCCCGTTGCAGGGCCGGGGCCTGCACGCCTGCATGAAGCCGCCAATGTGGTGATTCCTCGCCGTGCCCCGCACCCTGCGGAAGCGCGCGCATTTGCCGTCTGGCTGCGGGACGACGGCCTTTGCCGCCGCTGCGAAGACCCGTCCCGCAGCTTTATGACCAGCCCGGCCACGGCCACTCCAGCGGCGCTGGCAAAGGACGCTCTCGGCCGCCTGCTGACCGGCAACGAGCCCGGCCCTGCGGCCGACGCCGCAGCCGCCCGGGCCAACCCGCTGCTGGTGCAAAGCCTCACGTTGCTGCCGGCGGGCTCGGACGAGCCCTTGCCCAGCTTCAACATCAAAATCGACGTGTTGAATGTAGCCGCTAACGACCGCCTCGCGGAAGTCGCTCTGCGTGGCATCGTGGACGGGCCGGAGGCGTTTGGGGTCGTGCACGCTCTCGTGATCCTGCGCAGAGCCGGGAACGGTGGTCCGTGGAAGGTGCTGCAGGTCACCGCCAACCTGCTGCCTCGGGAACTCATGCCACAGGGTGCCGAGTTGCTGCCTTTTTTGAAGCCCGACGCCCCTGCCCGGGTGGTCGGCGTGGCGCAGGCGGCCCCGCTCGATGGCGACAGCCGGCCGCCGCACCCGGACCTGTGGTGGGACAGCGGCGGCGGCGACGGCCTGCTGGTCGTCGAGTGGCAGCTCCGTTACGGGACCGAATGGTCGGACGCGCACCTGATGATGGTGCCGGACCGCGAGTCGCGCGCGCGAACCCGCGTCAACGCCGCGTTTGCCGAAAGCGGCGAATACCGCTGGCGCGTGTGGGCCGTCGGCACGGGAGGCGCGCTCGTGCTCGGCCCCTGGCGGCGGTTCATCATCGTTCCCTGACGACGATTGGATGGCGGCTTGACCAACCTCGCTGGCGAGGTTGCCGGGATCGGTCGTCTGCGATATGATTTGGAAGTTGCATCCCTGCAATGTGCGCCCGTAGCTCAGCTGGATAGAGCGTTTGGCTACGAACCAAAAGGTCGGAGGTTCGACTCCTTCCGGGCGCACCATACCTCCCCCCATAATCTACAGTTTTCAGGCGGCGATGACGGGTCAGCTACACTCGTTTCCGTTGCTTTGGATTGACGACCGTTCCAGTCCGACATAGACTTATCCTTGGAACGATGGAACTTCAACGCGTTTGGCGTGGGCAGTGTGGGCTGCCTGAGCATCAGGGATAAACAGGCAATGCTGCAGGCTTTTGTAATTACGTTGCGCGAAGGAGTCGAGGCCGCGCTGATCGTCGGCATCATCTTTGCCTACCTTGACAAGATCGACCGCCGCGAGCTGAAACAGACCGTTTTCTGGGCCCTGGGAGCGGCTGTAGCCGCCAGCATCGGCGTCGCCGTCGTTATTTCGCGCACACAGTTCAATCAGGACATTTTTGAAGGCTGGGTGATGCTTGTCGCCGCCGCGTTTGTGGTCGGCATGATCTGGTTCATGCATAAAACCGCCCGTTCCATGAAGGGTGAAATAGAAGGCAAAATCGGCAAACTCACCAGCAACCGCTTTGGCCTGTTCATGTTCGTGTTCCTGATGGTGCTGCGCGAAGGGGTAGAAACCGTTCTGATTCTCGCGGGAGTTTCGCTCAATTCCACCGAACTGATGAGTTTCACAGGAACGCTGCTCGGCATCGGCGCGGCAGTTGTGTTTGGCGTCCTGTTCATCCGCGGCAGCGTCCGCATCGATTTGCAGCGCTTCTTCCGCGTCACCACGGTCATTCTGTACTTCGTCGTCTTCCAGCTTGTGGTCAGTGGGCTCCATGAACTCAGCGAGAATGGCGTGCTTCCCTCCTCCGCCGCCGAAATGCGGCTGATCGGCCCCATCGTCCGCAACGACCTGTTCTTCTTTATCACCATGCTGGCGCTCGCCGGGCTTATGGTGCTGTTTGAATATCGCCGCCGCGCGCCCGTCGCCGTCGCCGCTGCCGCGACCCCCGCCGACAAGCGCAAAGCGGAGTGGACCGCGCGCCGCGAAAAGCTTTGGATGAACGCCGTCGTCACGGTCAGCTTCCTGTTCATCTTTCTGTCGACAGCCGAGTTCATCTACGCGCAAAGCTCCACGCGCCTGAGCGAGGCGACCCCGGTAACCCTGATCGGCAGCCAGGTCACGGTGCCGGCGGGCGAAATCAACGACAACAAGCTGCACCGCTACTCCATCCACATGGTAGACGCGGGCGGCAAACAGGCTGAAGTGCGATTCCTGCTGTTCAAAAAGCCGGACGGCACCATCGTCACGGTCGCCGACGCCTGCCACATTTGCGGTCCGGTCGGCTTTTATATCGGCGAGCAAGGCATTACCTGCAAAATGTGCTCGTCGCCCCTGGTGGCTGCTTCCATGGGCCAGGAGGGTGGCTGCAACCCGATACCGCTGAAGTCGGATATGCAGGGTGGCCAGATCGTGGTACAAAAGGCGGAGCTTGAGCCGCTCATCCCGGTCTTCGGAAAGTAGCGCGGCATGTTCTGGCGGCTGCTGTGGGAAAGCTTTGCGCGGCAGCGGCGGCGCAAGCTGCTGGCCGGGACGGCGATCTTTCTAGGCGTCACCGCTGTCACCGCGATGCTGGGTCTCGCGACCACCATCGGCAATCGCATCCATCTTGAGTTGGCTGTGTACGGAGCCAATATCGTTGTGCTTCCCAAAGCCGACACGCTGGAAGTCACGGTTGGCGAGCAGACGCTGAGGCCCACCACCGGCAACGCCACTCTGCACGAAAGCGATCTGACCAAGCTGCGCACGATTTTCTGGGCGAACAACATTACCGGCGTCAGCCCGGAGCTGCGCACACCGCTCGAGGTGCTCGCCGAAGGGCGCGGCAAAACGGAGATCGAAGCTCTAGGCCTCTGGTTCGACCACCCGCTGCAGGCTGCGGGAACGCCGTCGCTCGTCACCGGAGCGCGCGCTTTGCACCCCTCCTGGAAGCTGCAGGGCCGTTGGCCGGCAGATAAGCTCGCGGGCAAGCTGGACCCGGAAAGCAAAGACGCTTTGTCCGTCGAAACCGCCGTGGGAAGCCGCCTCGCCGCGCGGCTCAACCTCCATGTTGGCGATACATTGCTGACGGCGGTGCCCTTCCCCGACGCCGACCCGCCGTTCGTTCCGCTGAACCTGACACTTCGGGTTGTCGGCATCGTTTCCGCCGAAGACGCGACGGACAACACGGTGCTTCTGCCGCTCGCGCTTGTGCAGCAGATTGCGAACACGCCGGACGCCGTGAGCCGCGTCGAGATCAGCGCCACCACCAAGCCCGAAGACGCCTTCGCCCGCCGCGACCCCGACACCTTGAAACCGAAAGACCGCGACGTCTGGTATTGCCGCCCTTATGCGAACTCGATTGCCTACCAGATTCGCGAAGCCATCCCCGGCGCGCAGGCCGAGCAGGTGCGCCAGGTAGAGCAGGCTGAAGGAACGATTCTGGGGCGCATCAGCGGCCTGATGTGGCTCATCTCCGCGGCCGCGCTGCTGGCGGCGGCCGTCGCCGTAAGCGCGGCCATGGCCACGGCGGTGCTCGAGCGACGCGCTGAAATCGGCTTGATGCGTTCGCTAGGAGCCAGCAAGGCTCGCGTCGCGGCGCTGTTCTACGCCGAAGCCGGCCTGCTCGCGGTCGTCGCGGGAACATTCGGCTATGTCGCCGGAAGCGTTCTTGCCGTGCTGCTGACGGCAAAGATTTTTGGCGGTGGGGTGATGCTCACGCACGCGTTCCTTCCGGTGCTGCTCCCTGTCGTACTGGCTGTGGCGCTGCTTGTGGCGCTCGCCGGCAGCACACCGTCCATCCGCGGCGCGCTGCGGCTCGACCCGAACGTCGTGCTCAGGGCGTCTGCCTGATGCCGGTTCAACAAGCGGCACCTCTTCTTAACACACTGCGCGGAAGCAGCACGATTTCGCTGCCGCGCATGCTGCTGCGCTCGCTTCGGCATCGCCGCGCACGCAGCTTTTCGGCCTTGGCCGCGCTCACCGTTTCGGCTCTCGTCGCCACGGCGCTGCTGACGCTCTACGCCGACTTGAACGCCAAACTGCACCACGAGTTTCGCAGCTTCGGGGCGAACGTCGTGCTCACCGCAAGCGCGACTCCCGGGGGAACCGACCCAGCAGCGCCCGCGCCCGGTAGCCAACTCGACGATCCTGCCACGCTCGCGCGCATCCGCTCCGCCGCCGGCAGCGACGTGCTCGCCGTGCCGATCGCCTATGCCGTTGCCACAACCGACCGCGGCACCCCCGTCGTTGTCGCCGGCATAGACTTCGCCGCCGCCGAAGCCCTCGATTCGTGGTGGAAAGTGGACCGCTGGCCCACCTCCCCCGACACTGCCCTGCTCGGCACCCGCGCCGCCGGCTTCATCGCCAACGAGAAAGCCGTAACCCTTACCTACGCCGGGAAGCCGCTAACCCTGCGGGGCGGTGGGCGGCTCCGCACCGGAGGCGACGAAGATGCGCGTGTCTACATGCCCCTGGCAAGCTTTGTGCGCTGGACGGGGGTGCCGGCCAGCGTCGTGGAGTTGCAGATTCCTGGAGGCGCAGCGCGCGTCGATGCCGCCGTCGACGCCCTGCGCCAAAATTTTCCCGACCTGCGGGTACAGCCCGTTCGCGCACTGGTCGCGGGCGAGTCGCGCATCGTCGACCGCACCCACGCGCTTCTCTTCGGCGCGATGGCGCTTATCTCGCTGACGGTCGCGGTCAGCGTGCTCGCCACGCTTTCAGCCAGCGTGCTTGAGCGCCGCCGCGACTTCGCGCTCATGAAAGCTCTTGGCGCGTCGCAGGCGCAGATGCTGCTTCACTTCCTGCTCGAAGCTCTCCTGATCGCCACGGCCGGCGTCGTGCTCGGCTATATCCTGGGCTCGGCGGTAGCCTGGGCCATCGGGCTCGAAAACTTCGGCACCGCCACGCTGCCGAGGCTTTCGCTCCTTCCCGTAGTTCTGCTGCTGAACGTGCTGATCGCCGCGGCGGCGGCACTGCTCCCGGCACGCGCCCTGCGCGGCCTGCAACCGGCGGCACTGCTCAAGGGAGAATAGAGCTGTCTGGAACCGAAACCCCGAAGCAAAGCCGAAACACGCATTTGGAGACACCCTTATGAAGATGGTCAGCGACGCGCAGCGGCAACATGCGGAAGCCATGCTCGAACGCAACGCGCCCGTGATCGAACTGGTCGGCGTCAGCCGCGAATACGCCACGCGCTCCGGCACCGTGCGCGCGCTCGACGACGCCAGCTTCACCATCGGCGCGGGCGAGTGGGTCGCCATCACCGGTCCGTCGGGCTCCGGCAAGTCGACGCTCGTCAACCTGCTCGGCTGTCTCGACACACCGACGCACGGCAAGCTCCACATCGACGGCAAGCAGGTTCACCGGCTCGCCGGCTCGGAGCTCGACCGCTTCCGCGCCGAAACCATCGGCTTCATCTTCCAGCAGTTCCACCTGATTCCATACCTCAACGCGCTCGAAAACGTCATGCTGGCGCAGTATTTCCACTCCATGACGAACGCCGACGACGCCCGCGCGGCACTCGAGCGCGTTGGGCTCGGCGAGCGCGCGCACCACCTGC
>CALMON010000018.1:0-890 GCA_937871785.1 uncultured Granulicella sp. | reverse complement strand
AGGTCGCGCTGTCGTCGGTCGACGAGGCCGGTGCGACCGGCAATCTCGACGCCGCCAACCAGGGCATCGTCGCCGACATCCTCCGCAAGCTCCACGCCGCCGGCCACACCATCGTGATGGTGACGCACGATCCGGAAATGGCCGCCCTCGCCCAGCGCAAAATCGCCCTCAGCCACGGCAAGGTGTTCTGCCACCCCGTTCAGGGGCGGATGGTGGGTCTGCCTAGGTAGCTGAGTACTCACAACGGGCGACCATTGGCGCGGATGCGACCGCAAAATGGATACGGCATACGATCTCCTCCAGCCTCCAGACCACCCCCTCCCCCTCGAGTTGGGTTTCCGGATGCGTGTTGTTTGTTTTGTTGTGTTTACGTCGTGTCGGTGGCCGTAAAAGTGTCATTCGAAGGAATTTAGCTGCAAATTAGGCGAAATGAACAACTTGCGGCAGCCCGGCCACGGGAGCGAGCCCTCAACCCACACCGAAACAGGAAAGCCGCACCCGGCGCTCTGCCGGTGCGGCTCTCTGAAACTGTTTCCGGCGTTTTGGCCCCTTTACTAAGTATAGCTAGCGGCGCAGTTAACTACGCCAGCGCCATGTGACTGGCTTCATGGTGCTTACGCCATGCAGGGCTTGACAGCGTTCAGGCCCACGTCTCAGAAGCGAGAAGTGGGGCACCCCGTTTTGTGGCGGGGCAGAAGTGGGCCACCCGCCCCGGAGGTCTGTAACCCGCGTTCCCCGGAAGCTCGTCTTTATGCGCAGAGGTGCTTCACTTATGAAAATGAAAGCTGTCTCCGCCCTGATGATGTCCGCAGCGATGTTTGCCCTGATGTTCTGCGCAACGGTCCCCACGTCCGCGCAGTCCTTGTCTTCCGACCTGGCCGCCTCCGCCC
>CALMON010000017.1 GCA_937871785.1 uncultured Granulicella sp. | reverse complement strand
CACATCGGGGGTGGGGGCCAGGGCGGAAGTCAACATCAGCTTGTCGGTGCGCGGCAGTGAACTGATTCAAGAGATAAACAAAACGAGCAGGTTTGGCGATGGCACGGGAGTGTGAGTCCCTACAACTCTATGGCTTACAAGGCGCGGCGAAGGAACAAATCGAACGCGAGGAATCCAAGGAATACCCCGGTCATGCGGAGGTCCTGCCAGAGCGGCCGCAGGCCTTCGCGCGTGGCTCCGTATTGCGTGACGATGTAGAGCGGAAGGTCGCCGGCGGCAATCGCGACGATCGCCCCCGTCAGGCCGTAGTGAAGGAAAGCCAACGGCGTGCCGACGAGGATGGCCAACGCAAAGCCGGCGTTGCCGACGGCGTTGTAGGTCGACTTGCCCAGCGAAAACAGCACCGGCCGCGTGGTGGTGTAGAGCAGCGTTTGCCACAGGCCCAGCGCGAGGATGGGCACCATCGCCGCGGCCAGATGGTAGCGCGCCGGGTAGAACGTGAGGATGATGAGGTTGCCCCAGACGGTCATCGCGGCCAGCAGCACCGCACCGATCAGCAGCGCATAGCCGCGGTAGCGTAGAAATTGGGTGCGGAACTCGTCGGGAGGCATCCCGATCATGCGCGAGATGAAGGGAAACAGTACCTTTTGCGAAAGCGCGTTGATGACGGAGCGCGGCACGTCCGATATCTGGTACGCGATGCCGTAGACGCCGAGTGTCGCCATGCTGACGAATTTGCCCAGCGTCAGCCGGTCGCCCTGTGAGGCGAAGAAGTAGAACGCCGTGCCGAGGATGATCCATTTGCCGAACTTGCTGATTTCCTGAAACGACGGCCGATGCATCTGGAAGCGATTGCGCACGCCGGGCACGACCCGGTGATGGTGGCTGATCAGAAGACGAAACAGGTTGGCGGCCGTGGTGCCGGCGACCAATGCCCAGACCGACGGTCGCCACAGCGCCCAGCCGATGGTGACCGCGAGCGACACGATCTGCGTGCTGAAATCGATCAGGAAAATGCGCTTGACGCCCATGTGCCGCGACAAGGTCAGCAGGCCGGTGCTGTTGAAGCCGGTGATGATCATGCTGAACGACAGCACGGGGATCAGCTTCAACAGTTGCGGGTCGTTGTAGAAGCGCGAGGCCGGGTACGCGATGGCGCAGGAAAGCAGCCACAGGCCAAGACCGCGCAGCGACTGGAGAGTCCAGGCGGTATTGAGGAAGTCGGGCTCATCGCCGCGCTTGCTTTGGATGATGCTGGGCTCAAGGCCGATGTCGGACAGCATGGTCATGCCGACGATCAGCACCATCACAAGCTGCGTTTCGCCAAACGCGGAAGGCAGCAGCAGCCGCGTAAGCACCAGGCTGTTGACGACCCGCAGGCTTTGGCCCGCGCCGTAGCTCAGAAACGTCCACAGCGTAGCATGAAGCGCCTTGCCTTCAAGCGCGGAGACTCGCGGCGCACGAGGCTTGGGTTCTTCGCGAGCCATGGCAGGGGATGCGCTCGAAGCTGCCGGGTCGTGCACGACGGGTTCGGGAGTCGCTTCAGTGGCTACCATGGGTTCTTTTCAGGTGGTACTCGCGAGCTGCGGGCGGAGCCGCGGGCGCGATTGGGCTGCTGTTCCAGTATCGGCAAGGAAAGGGAAGAGCACGATGGCAACTTAGTTGTACCAGACGCCACCGGCAGCCGCTGCCGCATCGTTGCCGTCATGGCCTTGGGCCGACGGGTGACGGTGCAGTAGGCGATGGGGTGCTGTCGATGACGAGCTCAGGGAACTTCTTGTTATCTTCGGCGACGGGCTCGTTGCGGCCAAGAAGATGCGTGTCGAAAAAACGGCGTACCGTGTCGCGCAGAATGGCGTTGACCTCCTTTGGCGCGATGGGCCCGGTGTACTGCCCGCGCCGGAGTGGCGGCAGCAGCGGCTGGTCGCTGAAGTCGAGGTGCTGGGTGTCGCGCAGGAAGTAGCGCTCGCCGCCGAAACGGGCGAAACTTGCATCGACGGCGGCGTTGTCGGCGCGGTCGAGCTGGTCTTGCACCGTTCCGGGCAGTGGCGCGTGCGTCAACTGCTCGCGGCGGTCGGCAGTCTGCGCTTCGTAGAGGATCATCACAGGCTGCGCGGCGGTGCGGCGGTCGAGCGCGCCAAAGGTCCAGCCGTCGAGGTTCACAGCCGCCACGATGCGCGGGTCGAGCCCGCAAAGGCGCAGCGCGGCGGCCCCGCCAAAGCTGTGTCCGAAGGCCCCGGCGTGCGCGGTGTCGAGGCGGCCGAAGAAGCGGTCGGCGGGGTCGGCGGCGCGGCGGGCCAGGGCGTCGAGCGCGAAGCTTTCGTCGGCTGCCCAGACGTCGAGCGTGCGGTTCCAGAAGGCGATGCGGTCGGCCGCCGTGGCGTTCGGACCGGCGGGGCCGTCAAGTTCTTCCTCGCCGCGGATGACGTGGCCGTCTACTACGACGCGCGACGCGTTGTAGGGGTGATCGACGGCGGCGACGACGTAACCGTGGCTGGCGAGGTCTTCGGCGAGCCCGGTGTTCTGGGTGCGCTCGCCGCCCCAGCGCGGGCTGAAAAGCAGGATCGGCAGGTCCGTTTGCACAGCGTCCGCAGGCGCGGCAAACGGAGCGGCAAGTGGGGCATCGACGCGCGCGTGCGTGCCGATCAGCGCGTTGTAGAACGTGGACAGCTCGGTTTCGCGCCAGCGCTGGTAGGGCGCGCGGCGGTTCCTGGAAGGACCGGCGGGATACCACACCTGCACCACCAGGCGGCGCGGGGCGTAAGGACGGGCGGGATCGGCGGAGTGAGACTCGTGGCGGCTCGGGTCGGTGAGCTCAAAGGTCGTGGTGCCGACGCGCTGCGGCCCGGTGGGCGCGGGCAGCGAAAACTCGCGCAGCTCGACCAGCCCGGCGAGCAGGATCAGCAGCGCAGCCAGAAGCACGGATTCCACCACGAGGCGAGCCTTGGCCAGCCGCCGGTTGCGGGGCTTGCTTTTGCGCGTACCGGGGCGGTTCTGCCCCAGGGAAACGACGGCCGTCATGCGGGCACGCTCATAGCCGGTACATCCACAAGGGCGTTTCGCCGAGCTGCTTCCACCCCGGCAGGTCCGCGCCGGCGGGCTTGCCGTTGACAAACACAGCCACCGCGCCGGAGCGGCGGAAGGCGTCGAGCGTGCGAAGCTGCGTGGCCGGCGGCTGCTTCCAGAACAGGTCGAAATCGGTGCCCGTGGCGATTTCGCTGACGATGCGCAGATGCGCGATGTAGGCCCAGTCGCAGTGGAGGTTCGGCGTCCAGGCGATCACGCCGACCGGCGCGCCCGGGGGCAGACCTTCGGCGAAGGCGGCTTCGCCCATCTGCCACTCGACATTTTCCCCGGGGATGCGGTGGACGGCCAGGTTATTCCACACCGGGCGTTGCGTATGAAGGAGGTCGCCGGCGACTCCGGCCAGCAGCAGAGCGACCAGCAGCCGTAGCCGAGACGGTGTCAGGGCTGTCGGCGCGGCGCTTCCGGCAGCAAGACCGTAGATGCCCAGCAGCAGCAGAAAGCCGGCCAGATAGCGGCCCTCCAGATGCACGGGAAGATAGATCAAAAAGCCGAGCAGGCCGATGACGAGAAGCGCACCATGCTGCCGCGCCCAAGCCGCCGCAGCCTGCCGCGCCGTGCGAGAGGCAAGCAGACTGGCCAACGCGAGCAGCATCGCGTACAGCATAGGGTGCGGCAGCAGTGAAGCCACAAGATCGGCGGTACTTTTGCCGAGCGCGATGAGCTGATAGCGCCAGCGGACGACATGTTTGTAGCCGGCGTACCAGTACGGCGGGTCGAAGTAGGGAACGTACGTCGCCTGCACGGGAGCGCTTCCGAAGCCGTACACCAGCGGCGGCGAGGCCTGCAGCACGGCGCTGGGATGCAGCGGCGTGCCGAAGTCGGGCGGGTGCGCGTCCCATTGCGCGAAGCGGGCGAGCGCGGGCTTCGGCCAGGCGTCGGCGGCGGGTTCAGTGCCGCCGCGCCAGTGTACCCACTTCTGCAGGCGGTTGACGTGCCACGCGTAGTTGAGCGAGCCGCTTTCTCCCAGCGTCGGGTGGCCGACGGCGCGCGACAGCAGCACGCCGTAGCTTCCGGTAAGGACGGCGAACAGAAGGGCGGCGGCAAGCAGGGGAGCCACGCGTTGCCGGCGGCGCCGGAGGCTGACCGCGGCGATCAGCAGGATACCGAGGCCGAGCGGAAGAAAGACAGCTTTGACCAGAAAGCCGACGCCCAGAACGAGACCCAGGCTCACACCGAGCCCGAAACCATGGCGTCGGTTGCCTTCGCCGTAAAGCATCCGCACCAGCAAACCGCAGGCAAGCAGCAGCATCGCGGTCACCAACTCATCTGGATTCACGCGTGACACCTGCCCGAAGCACACCTGCGTCGCGACGAAGATGCTGAGGCCGCCGACCCAGAGAAGAAGTACACGGCGTGGGCGGGCCTCGTCCTCGGCAAAGGTCTTGCTGAGGACGGTGAGCAGAAACAGCAGGCAAAGATAGTTGACCGCGAAAACACTGACGTTGAGCGTGCGCACGGCGCGCCAGTCGCCCAGTGGGCCGGCGGCAAACAGCGGCCGCAGCAGCGCGAGCAGCGCCGGGTACCCCTGACTCCACAGCGGGTTCAACGCGCTGGTCCAGTCGTGGCGACCCAGGGCGCGGGCGATATCGAGGTACTGCACGGCGTCCGAGCCGTACACGTCGCCGGAATCGGTGAGGCCGTACAGGTTTTCGATCGCGCCGAGCGCAAGAACGACGACGCTCGACACCAGCAGCCAGCGGAAAGCCCTGCTCCGAGACCACGGCGCGTCCTTACCCCTGAGGCGCACTTCGTTTCTCCCGGAGCGCACCTCCGCGGCAGCCTCATCCAACGCAGCAGTAACGGCCATGGCATGCAATATACCGTGTCTGGCCGCCCTGTTCGTTGGCCCAAACGGGGAAGCGTCAGAGTTGCCAACCCCGGGTGGTAACGGCTAAAGGTCGTGGCCCTTCCATGGGATGGGAGCGCGCCGGCGGTGGGATTAGGATCATGGGCGAAGACAAACTGTTTGCCTGCTGAACGTCCGAAGGGAATGCTCATGAGCCTTGCCACCGAAGAAACACAGGAACGACGCTCCACCTCCACCGCCACGCTGTTTCCGCAGGAGCCTGCGGACGGCGCGCTGTTTCGGAAGAACTTCGACCGCCAGCCGTTTCTTTTCCGGCACTTGCTCGACCGGCACCCGGCGTTTCAGTTGCCGGCGCTGCTGCGGGCGGCGGAGCGTTTGTCGGCCAACCCGGCAACCGCGGGCAAGTCGCACTTTGAGTCCGGCACGCCCGATCGCAATGCGTGGTTCGGCGACCGGCCCGCGGGCACCACGCTGGTCGACGCGCTTGAATCGATCGAGTCCGGCAAGAACTGGGTGATCCTTAAACGCATCCACGAAGACCCGACCTACCGCGACGTGCTGCACGACATCATCCCCGAGCTTTCGGCGCTTGCGGCGGTCGACATTGCAGACGTGTACTACGATCCGACGATGACGATCTTCATCACCTCCCCGGGCCGCATCACGCCCTACCACATGGACGGCGAAACAAACTTTCTCGCGCAGATCCATGGCACCAAACAGGTGTACATTTACGACGGCAACGACAAGGGGGTGCTGTCGGACGAGGATCTGGAGCGCTATTGGACGGGCAAGCTGCCCAAGATCGACTACCCGGAATCGATGCCGCACGGGCAGTGGCAGTACACGCTCGAGCCGGGCAACGGTGTGTTCAACCCGGCGATTTTTCCGCACTGGCTGCAGAACGGCGCGGACGTGTCGGTCTCGGTGTCGATGAATTTCAAGCGCAAGCGCAATGCGGTGATCGGCGCGGCGCGCACCAATCGCTACCTGCGCATGGCAGGCATCAAGCCGAAAGCTCCGGGCGCGTCGCCAGCGCTCGACCGCGCGAAAGAAGCGACGTTCGGGCGCTTGTACGACGCGGCATATGCGGCGGCGGCGAAGCTGAAGGGCAAATAGAACACCCAGCCAACTGCGTTGTTCAGAGCACCCCACTTCGGTGGGGTCTCGTTTGGTTCAGGGCTGAAGGACGGCCTTGTACCAGCCTGGGCGGCCCGTTTCAGCCGTTGTAAAATTCGCTGCGTTTGCGGCTATACAGTCCGTAAACGACCAGCCCGATCGCCAGCCAGATGAAGAAGCGTTCCCACGTGCGCACCGGCAGGCCGGCCATCAGCAGCACGCAGAAAATGATGCTGAGCACCGGAAACACGGGGCCGCCCGGAACGCGAAAGCCGCGGTGCCGCTCCGGCTGCTTATGCCGCAGCACCAGCACGCCGATTGAGACCAGCACAAACGCAAACAGGGTACCGATGTTCGACAACTCGGCCAGCGTGCCGACGTCGAACAAGCCTGCAGGGATGGCGACCAGGATGCCCGCGACCCACGTCGCGACGACCGGCGTGCGGAAGCGCGGGTGTACGCGGGAAAACGCATCCGGCAGCAGACGGTCGCGCGACATCGCAAACCACACGCGCGCCTGCCCCAGTTGAAACACCAGGATCGACGAGACCATGCCGATGATCGCGCCCACGAGCACGACCAGCCGCGTCCAGTGCAGCAGGGTTCCGCTGCGCGTGCCCGCGCCGGCCTGCAAGGCCAGCCGCTTCAGCGAGTTCACCACTGGCGCGCCGCTGTCGCCGACGATGCTGCGCCAGGGCACGATGCCGGTCAGCACCAGAGCCACGCCGATGTACAGCACGGTACACACGATCAGCGTCGCGATAATGCCGATGGGCACCGTCCGTTGCGGGTTTTCGCACTCTTCGCTCGCGGTCGAAACGGAGTCGAAGCCGATGTACGTGAAGAAGATGATCGACCCCCCGGCGAGCACGCCCGACCACCCGTTCGGCGAGAACGGGTGGTAGTTGGCCGGCTGGAGAAAGTGCATCCCCACGCCGATGAACGCGAGGATCGCGACAATCTTCACCAGCACCATGATGTTGTTGGTGCGGGCGGATTCCTGAATGCCGCGCACCAGCACCATCGTCAGCAGGATGACGATCAGGAACGCCGGAATATTGAACCCGAAGTGCCAGCCGGGCGCGTAAATCACGGAGCCGTCGAGCGCGTTTTCGCCTCCCGGCAGCAGCGCCGGCGACAGCCACTTGGGGTCGAGATGGATGCCCAGCCAGTCGAGCAGGTCGACCACATGCGCGGCGAAACCGACCGACACGCTCATGTTTGAAAACGCATATTCAAGAATCAGGTCCCAGCCGATGATCCACGCCACCAGCTCGCCGAGCGTCGCGTAGGCGTAGGTGTAGGCCGACCCGGCGATGGGGATCATGCTCGCGAGCTCCGCGTAGCAAAGCCCCGTAAATCCGCACACAATCGCGACCAGGACCATCGAAAGCGCCAGCGCTGGCCCGGCCCCGGGACGCCCGCCCAGGCCGGCAAGGTTGTGATGAAGGAAGCCGTACACCACGTCCAGCACGGGGGCTTCGGACAGCTTGGACGTGACGTCCGCCGACCCGCCGATGGCCGTGCCGATGATCGTGAAGATGCCCGAGCCGATCACCGCGCCGACGCCCAGCGCCGTCAGCGCCCACGGCCCCAGCGTCTTTTTTAGCGCGTTTTCGGGCCGCTCGGACTCCGCAATCAGCTTGTCGATGGACTTGGTGGCAAAAATTTGATGGGCCAGCGCACTCCTCCTCGAAGCGGGTTTGCGAAAAGCGCGGATCGGACGTCTGGAACGGGATTCGGACATCTGGAACGGGGAGGCTTGTTTCTCCCGAACACTACCGGACTGCCATCCCCACGACGCCGTTACCGCTCGGGACGGCGAGCAAGCTCGATTTCGGACGCGATGAATCCCCACGCATTCCACGAGTCACCCGTGACGACCCTCTTGAAGAACGGGAAAGCGGCCGGCTTGTCGCCGTTGTAAAGATGGTAGTTGCCGATGCCGTACGAAAGCGTGTTGAACGAAAGCTCGGCTTCCGCATCTCCCGGGGCCGGTGGGGCGGGCTGAATCTGCTGCTCGGTCATCCCGCCCTGGTAGAAGCGCAGCAGCTTCAGGTAGAAAAGCAGGTGCGGCTCGGTGTTGTGCATCGCCGGGGTAATGCGGGTGAGCACGTCCGCGGCCTCTTTCGGCTTGCCGGCGCGGCGCAGCGAAACATACAGCCAGTTGGAACAATCGATCAGCGAGTCGTCGCTTTTGGCAAGGTCGCGCGCATGGCTGAAGTGCACGGCGGCTTCCGCAAACTCCCCTTGAAAGTAGAACGCGAGCCCCAGATGGTAGTGGGAGTCGAGCTTGGCCGGGTCCACCTCGACGGCGTGCTGCAGGTCCTTCTGCGCGGCCGCAAACTCGCGCAGACCGAGCTCGCGATGGCCGCGCTCAAGCAGCAGGTCGGCATCGTTGGGAAAACGCGCGAGCCCTTGCGTGTCGGCCTTTACGCCTTCCCCATACTGCCGGCGACCGGCCTCGGCCCTGGAGAGCGCCACGTAGTCGCCCGCGGTGGCAGAGACGCCGGACAGCTTCTGCTTCGCCGCGGTGATCGCAGCGTCGTCGGGCTGCGCGTACAGCTTGCGGCCCAGCAGCGAGGTGGTCTCGAGAGCGGCTTGGGCGCGCATCGCCGACGCCGGCACAAGCGCCACAGCGAACACAGTCAACAGAAGCAGCAAACGGCGAAAGCGGATGGGCATCGGGGTCTCCGGCGTGCAGGGTTCCCCCCAGCATAACGAACGCCCGGCCGGTGCGCGCACAAAAGCTGCGCAAGCTGCCAAACGCAGGGCGGTGGCTGCCTCCAGGGGTAGTTTCCAGAAACAGAACGGGCAGAGCCGAAGCCCTGCCCGTTCTGCACAAACCAGCCGGTTACCGCTTCGACTGGCCGCGTACCGCCTTCTTCAACTTCTGCTTGTTTTCGCCGCGCGCGCCGGTACGCGGGGCCTTGGGGGCTGCTGCCTTGCGGGCCGCGCGCTTGACCTTTTTGCGCTCGCCTTTGTCTTCGATCTTCGATGTATCTGCCATAATCCGTGTGTCTCTTTCCTGAAGCCGATTTTGTGAAGGTGTTGCCAGGCCACCATCGCGGCGCAAACTGCCCGCGAACAGGGGACGCCCGATCACCGCGCTTTCACGCGGCCATCAAAGGCGTTCGAGCTGGGCGAACTTTTCCACCAGCTTCTTCATGCCGTGACCATTAAATTGTACTGTAAGCTTGGCATCTTCCCCATCGCCTTCGCGCGCGAAGATGACGCCTTCGCCGTATTTCGGGTGCCGCACGCGCACGCCCTTGCCCAGGCCGGTCTTGCCGACCGGTGCCGGAATGTCCATTTTCGGCCGTCCGGGGTACTTTGCGCCCAACCGATGGGCCGGCGCTCCGGGCGCCCCGCCCTTGCCGAAAAATTGCGCGATGTTGTCCAGCTTGCCCGAACCTCCACTGCCGCCGGGCGGCTTGGACGCCCCGAACCTCTGTGCTGCGTATGACTTCGGCCCCGAAGGTGTGGCTTCCTGTGAGTCGTCCTCATAGCTGTGGTGCCGGTCGAAAGTTTCGTCGTCGCCGCGCCTGCCTCGTCCCGGGTAGGGCGTCGAATACGCCCCACCCGTGCCGCCGCCAAACCGTGGCGGGCTCAGGTCCTCGATCAGCTTTGAGGGCACTTCTTCCAGAAACCGCGACGGCAAGGACGACTCCGGCGAATCGTTCCCGTAGCGCCGCCGGTAGCGCGCCCGCGTCATCACCAGCGTGTCCATCGCGCGTGTCATGCCGACGTAGCAGAGCCGCCGCTCTTCTTCCATCTGCGTCGGGTCGACCAGCGTGCGCGAGTGCGGAAACAGTCCTTCCTCCATGCCGGCCAGAAACACCAGCGGAAACTCAAGGCCCTTGGCCGCGTGCAACGTCATCAGCGTCACGCGCGCTTCGGACGAGTAGCCATCGGCGTCCGACACCAGCGCCGCGTGGTCCAGAAACTCCGCCAGCGTTTCCCCGCGCGCGGTCGCGTCCTGTGCCGCGTTGGCGAGTTCCTTCAGGTTTTCAATGCGGCTGAAAGCTTCCGGCGTCGCTTCTTCTTCAAGCGCGCGGATGTAGCCCGAGCGGTCGTTCAGGAACTTGATCAGCTCGGGCAGCGTGGCTGGGTCGCCGGGCTTGCGGAAGGCTCGCGCGTCGGCGTCGTTCGCAGCCTCGTGGTCGCCGCCCTGTGCTTTCACGATGCGCTCGCGCACGGTGTCTGAAGCCGACTTCAGCGGCACCGGAGCAAAGGGATTGAAGCTCGCCGCATCGATAGCCGGACTTTCTTCCCTTTGAACCTTGTCATCCTGAGCGGAGCGAAGGATCTGCTTTTCTACCCCCGCCTCGGCACCAGCCTCTACATGCGCTCCTTCCGCCGCAATCGTCGAAATTTCCTCACTCGGCCCAAAGTCGAAGCCAAAATTAAAGCTTGTATCGAACGACGTATTTGCATCATTCGCCTCGACGCCGGGGGCCGCCGTCGCTTCGGTGGCAAAGCCGAAATCGAATGCGGTCCCATCGTCGTCGCCGGCCAGAGTTTCCGGGTCGAAGCTGGCCGCCGCTGCTTCGAGCTCGGCGTCGGTAACGTCTGCGGTGCCGGGGGATGACGCGAGTCTCGGGTGGTCAATCGTCAGGGGTGGGTTGGCGCTCATCGCCAGAGCCTCGGCAAAGTCGGAGCCGAGCATCGCGCGGGCGTCTAAAATCAACCGGCGGAAACTTGCCAGGGCGGTCAGTGCCCGCGCCGGCAACAGCTTTCCTTCAATGGCCTGCGCAATCGCGTCCCACGAGCTCGTGCCCGTCGTCAGCGCCATGCGTTCCAGCGTTTCCATCGTCGTCTTGCCGATGCCGCGCGGCGGTGAATTGACCACGCGCCCCAGCGCGACCGAATCATGCGGGTTCTGCACCAGCTTCAGGTAGCTGAGCATGTCCTTGACTTCCGCGCGATCGTAAAAGCTGAAGCCGCCAACCATGTGGTACTGGATTGCGTAGCGCCGCAATGCTTCTTCAACCAGCCGGCTTTGCGAATTTGTGCGATACAGCACGGCGCAACGCGGAGCCTCGGCCCCCTCCGCCCCGGCTTCGCGCAGGTACTTCTGCACGCGGTCGGCGATGAACAACGCTTCGTTTTCGCCATCGGGAGCCTCATAGAACCCGATCATCGACCCGCCTTCGCGCGACGTCCACAGGTTCTTGCCCTTGCGCTGTGTGTTCTGGGCGACCACCGCCGACGCACCCTCAAGGATCACTTGGGTCGAGCGATAGTTCTGCTCCAGGCGGATCGTCTGCACGTTCGGAAAGTCTTTCTCGAAGTCCAGAATGTTCTTGATGTCCGCGCCGCGCCAGCTATAAATCGATTGATCCTCGTCGCCCACCACGCACACGTTGCCGTGCGAGCCGAGCAGCTTCATAAGCTCATACTGCGGCTTGTTGGTGTCCTGGTACTCGTCGATCAGCAGGTACTTGTACTTCCTGTTGTAACGCTCGCGCACCTCGGCCGAAGACTTCAGCAGCCGCACGGTTTCGAGCAGCAGATCGTCGAAGTCGAGCGCATTGGCCTTGAACAACTCCTTCTTGTAAATCTCGAAAATGTGCGCGATCTTCTCTTCCATCGGGTTGGTCGAGGCGAGGAAGTATTCCTGCGGATCGATCATGTGGTTCTTCGCCCAGCTGATGCGGCCCAGTGCGACCCGCGGCTTCAGGCTCTTGTCGTCGAAGCCGAGCCGCTTGAGCGCGGTTTTGACCACCGCCTGCTGGTCGGTCTCGTCGTAGATCGCAAAGCTCTTGGTCAGGCCGACGCCGTTCACGCGCATGGCTTCAATATCGCGCCGCAGCACGCGCACGCAGAAGCTGTGAAAGGTCGCGAGCGTGGGCTTGGCCAGGGTCGAGTGGCCCATGATCTTTTCGACCCGCTCGGCCATTTCCTTGGCGGCCTTGTTGGTAAACGTGACGGCCAGGATATTGTCCGGCGACACGCCGCGCTCGTTGATCAGGTACGCGATGCGATGCGTGATGACGCGCGTTTTGCCCGACCCCGCGCCGGCCAATAGCAGCACCGGCCCATCGACGGACACAATGCCGTCGCGCTGCTGCGGATTCATATTTGCAAGAAGGTCAGCCACCGTCGTCAACAAGCCCCAGCCTTCATCTTAAGCCAACGCCGCAAACGATGCTTTTCGCAACGCACAGCCGCCTCAGCGCACCGCCGCTGACGGCCGCCACCATGGCAGGAGATCGCTTGCGGCCATGTATCTCGTAAGCCAACCGCCTGCCCCTAAGTTTTCCGCAAAGTGAGGCCGTCCTGCTACCGAAAATTTTCTTCTCCCAACAGGGAACCGCGTCCGTCTATCTCCCGTAGTAGAAAGGGCTGCGAGCCTTTCGTCATCACGCCGAGCCCGGCCCCGCAGCCTCGTTCCGCCATGCTGCTCAAGAGCAGCGTTCGTCTGCATTGTTTGCCGTATAAGTCGCATCGTTTGCCGTACAACCAGGAGATGTATATGTTTCGTTCCAAGCTCATCGTGTCCGCTCTTTCATTCGTTCCCGCAGTATGCTTCATGGCCGCCTCGCAGGCCGTTCTCGTGCCCAGTGCCTCGGCGTCGGTGCTGCACGGCGCTCCGCTGGCCGGGCACATGTCCCTCGGCGGCAAGACCGTCAAGCTCAGCCTCAACAATGCCACCGGCCAGACCGTCAACATCATGGTCGGCACGCAGGCCGTAACCATCGACGCCGGTAAGACGGTGCAGGTAAGCGCCGCCGCCGGAACCAACATCACCTTCACCAGCGACACCGCCACCCACAAAACCGGCGACGTTCTCGTACAGGTGTCGAAGGACCTTGGCGGAAGCACGCTGCACATCGGTTAAGCGCCCGCCGGCTGCCCGCGTGACCCTCCCCCCATGCGGGCAGCCCATCGGTGCATGGTTCCAGTGCGATATCCTCAAAGTATGAGCCCTTCCCCCCGTCCTGAACGCGCCGTTGCCGTCTTCTGTGCTGCCGCCGAAGGGGCTCGTCCGGTGTACCGCAGCATAGCCGAAGCTGTCGGCCGTACGCTTGCCGGGCGCGGCGTCGGTTTAATTTACGGCGGCGCCAGGGTCGGTCTCATGGGGGCCGTCGCCGACGCGGCCCTGGTCGCCGGCGGCCATGTTCTCGGTGTCATCCCGCAGGTGCTCGTCGACTTTGAAGTCACGCACGAAGGTGTCTCCGAGCTTCAAGTCGTAGACACGATGCACACGCGCAAAGCGACCATGGCCGCGCGCGCCGACGCGTTCCTGATTCTGCCCGGCGGCATCGGCACGTTTGAGGAAATGTTCGAGGTGTGGGCGTGGCAGTCGCTGAAGCTGCACACGAAACCGATCGTGCTGCTGAACGTGGAAGGCTTTTACGACAAGCTGCTCGACTTCCTCCGCAACTGCGAAACCGAAGGCATGATGCGCGGCAACCTGAGCCGCCTGCTGGTCGCCACGACAGTGGAAGAGGCTCTCGACCGCTGCCTCACCCCGTAAGCCATGACTTTTGTTGTTGAGCCGTCGCCCTTGCTTCTGAGCCGTTGCTCTTGCTTCTGAGCCGTTGCTCTTGCTTCTACGATAGGGTCGGGCTTCAGCCCGGGCAAAAGATCTACGCCCATTCTGGGACTTTAGCCCCCGGGGCCCCTGTGCATAAGAGCCGCAAACCTGGGCCATCACCACGGCCGCGCACGGCCGCCGCTTTTCGTTTCAACGCACGTCGGTCGCCCCTCGACCCCTCGCCATCAGCAACCGAACGGACGACACCCCACGAAACGAATGGGAGACAACTCCGGAAGGGGAACAACCGTCTGACTTGAAGCGAACAAGTGGCGAAGACCCGCGACGCGACGATTCTGGAGATCAGACAATGAGCAAACGTGAAATAGTTCTCGACGAACCCGTGATGGATGAGCAATCTGTAGCGCTGCAGCAGGCCGTCGAACGCGCCGAGCGGGCCGAGGCGGAACTGGAGAAGATCAAGCGAGCAGGCGCTCATAAACCGGCTCCTCATGCCGTCAGTTCCGCGAAAGCGGCTCCGAAGCAGGCTGCGAAGGCTGATCCTGCGCCGTCCGTTGCTGCTGGGAAAGAGTCTCATCCTGAAGCCGACCACGGCCATGCCCTGCATCATCCGGAGTTGACAGGGATCGATGCCCTGCGCGAAGACGCGATGATGTGCCATCTGTTGGACTCCCTGGAAGAGGGCAAGGACATCGGGCATTATGGCCGCCTCACCTTCACGATGATCGCGCGTCATTTTCTGCCTGACGAAGACGTGATCGCGGAACTCACACGCGACCAGGACTTTTCCGAAGAGCAGGCCCGCCTTATGGTTCATCAGGTGGAAGGCCGGGACTATAGCCCGCCGCGTCGCGAGCGCATTGCCGAGTGGCATGCGCAGCAGGACTATCCCATCATCCCCAGCCCGGAAGATCCAGACTGCGGCAATGTCTATCGCAGCCTCAAGTTCCCCACCAAGACCTATAGCCATATCGAGCATTACCAGGAAGAGAAACTCGACTCCGGGAAGTAAGGTGGGGAAGCCTCGCTACAATGGGTAGTGATGCTTTCCGGCCAAATTCCGCATGCACATTATCTCTGGCTGGTGCTGGCTTCATGCATCGCCGGCATCATGAATGCCATGGCCGGTGGCGGATCATTCATCAGCTTTCCGGCCATGCTCGGCATGGGCATTCCTCCGGTGCAGGCCAACGCCACAAACACCGTGGCTCTTTGGCCGGGCCAGATTGCGTCGCTGGCGCACTTGTGGGGCGATGTACGGCGGCGTTTGCTGCCTGTCGTGGGCCTGACCAGCCTGCTCGGCGGTGTTGCCGGCGCTGAAGTGCTGCTGCACACCCGGCAGGAAACATTTTTGCGCCTGATTCCGTGGCTGATTCTCGGCGGCACCTTAATCTTCGGCGTCAGCGGTCCGGTATCGAAGTGGCTTCGCAGCCGCGGGCGTCAGCATCAGGGAGAGCGGCCCATTCCGCCAATCCCGCTCATGCTGGCTCTTTTTCCGGTCTGCTTCTACATCGGCTACTTCGGTGCCGGGGGCGGCTTTCTGGTGATGACGATCCTCGCGCTTTTTGGCATGGAAGAGATGCACCAGCTCAACGCGATGAAGGTCGTCGCGGCATCTGCCTCGAACTTCGTGGCGATCGTCACCTTTATCGTAACCGGCTCGATCGTCTGGCACGACTGCCTGTTGTCCATGGTGTTCGCCGCCGCCGGCGGCTACATTGGCGCAAGGTTCGCCAAGCGCATGAACGGCGATCTGCTTCGCGGCATCGTGGTGGTCACCGGCTTGTGCATTGCCGGCGCTTTCTTCTGGAAGCAGGCTCACGCGTGACGCTCACCCGCCATCCTCATCTTCAAGGAGCCTCTTCATGAGCCATGATGGCATCCGCTTTATCTCTCAGGAAGAAGCCCTGCGCGAGCAGGCCGCGCCCAAGCTGACCGGCGACGCGATCAGCCCGCGCAAGGTCCGCGTCGATCGAACCGGAGGCACCGGTATGGCGATCGACTGGCGCGACGGCCACCAGAGTGCCTGGACGTTCGCTTGGCTGCGCGCCGCCTGCCCCTGCGCTACCTGCCACGAGGCGCGCGAGCACACCGGCCTCGCACCGGGTCTGACGCCGCTGAAACCGGCCGCGCTCTTCACCATGTATGAAGCGCCGCCGCGTCCCGTTGAGGTCGAACCCGTCGGCAAGTATGCCCTTCGCTTTAAGTGGAATGACGGCCACGAGGCCGGCCTGTATTCCTGGGACTACCTGCGCAATGTGTGCGATCCGGCCCTGCGCGAGCAGCGGCAAAGCTCGCTTCCGCCTGCCGCCCGGAAGGAAGGCGCGAGAGGATGAGAAAATACGGTATGCCTCGCCGCGCCATCGCCGCCGCTTTGTTTTCCGCCGCCCTGCTGGCTGCTGCCGCGACCGGCTGCCACAGTACGCCGCCGCCCAAGCCGCTCGACCAACTGACCGAGGCCGAGTCGCTGGGCCACAGCGTGTTTGCAACCCGTTGCGCCGCCTGCCATTACGACCGCATCAACCAGCCGCTGCACGGCCCGGCCCTGCTGGGCGTCTACAAAAAGCCGTACCTGCCCAGCGGCGCTCCCGCCAACGACGAGCGCGTGACCGCCACCATCCTGCATGGCCGCAACATGATGCCTGCGCAACAAAACGTCGACGGCGCGGACCTCACCAACCTGCTCGCCTACCTCCACACGCTGTAGCGCTTTGCTGAACCCATGCCCCCTGAACCACCCAACCCGGTCGACTTTGAAGCCCGCATCGTTCGGGACAGTCCACTTCCTGTCGCGACTCCGGCGGGGGAGGTCAAGGGAATGCTGCCCGGCATCGCCGGCATCGGACTGTACCTGCTGCTGATGGCGCTGCTAAACACCTTTGCCGCGGTCACAGGCAAATTTGGCGCGAGCGGCACCGTCCGCTACAGTGTGCTCGGATTTTGCACGCTGCTGGTGGTGGGGGTGTTCGGGTTGCTGCGCCTTCGCCGCTGGGGATGGGCGCTCACCATCGGCGGCTGCCTGCTGATGGGCTCGGGCAACCTGTACGGCTTCGCGCGCACGCATAACCCGCCGTACCTGATCAACGGTCTGTTTGCGACGGTATTTTTCCTGTACCTCAGCCGAGCCGAGATCCGCGAGCGCATGAGTTGAGGCCGAGAGGCTGGCTGCGCTCCGACAATCGCCCAGCCGCAGCCTTCCGCGCGTGACAAACATACCGCCCGCAGGCTTACAATCAGGGTGCCGATGGCTCCACTCGTCCAATCCGAAGGCCTCATTCAGATCGATCTGACGCCGCGCAAGCCGGTCGCCAAACCCGGCTGGCTGAAGGCTCGCGCTCCGGTTGGCGAAACCTTCCACGCGCTGAAAAAGCTGGCCCGCGACCTGAACCTGCACACCGTATGCGAGTCCGCGCATTGCCCCAACATCGGCGAGTGCTGGAACCAGAAAACCGCCACGTTTATGATGCTCGGCAACCTGTGCACGCGGCGCTGCGGATTTTGTGCGGTGCCCAAAGGCCGTCCCGAGCCGATCGACCAGGATGAGCCGCGCCGCGTGGCCTATGCCGTCGCCCAGCTTGGCCTGGCGCACGCGGTCATCACCAGCGTCAATCGAGACGACGACAACCTCGGCGGCGCCCGTGCGTTTGTGGGTGTGATCGAGGAGATTCGCAGCCAAGCTCCCGGCTGCCAGATCGAGGTGCTGACCCCCGACTTTCAAGGCGTGCCGGAGGCCCGCCGCATGGTCGTCGACGCCCGGCCTGAGATCCTGAATCACAATATTGAAACAGTTCCGCGACTGTACCGCGTGGCGAAGTCTGGCGGCCGGTACGAGCGCAGCCTTGAATTTTTGCGGGCGGCCAAGGCGGAGTCCGCGGCTCACGCAAAGGGTGCGATCGTCACCAAGACCGGCATTATTGTCGGCATGGGCGAGGAAATGCACGAGCTTCTGGGCGTGTTCCGCGATCTCGCCGACCGCAAGGTCGACATCCTGACGGTCGGGCAGTATCTCCGTCCGTCACGCGACCACCTGCCTATGTCGCGCTTCTATACGCCGGATGAGTTCGCGTTTTTGAAACATGAAGCTCTGCAGATGGGCTTCCGGCATGTGGAGTCCGGCCCACTGGTGCGGTCGAGCTACCATGCTCACGAGCAGGCGCAATCGACCGGCCTGGCGTAGAGGCCTGTCGCACTCCAGAGACCTAATGTGCTTTACGCGCAGGTCTATGGTGCGACTCCCGGAGTTGTGCCGAGCGCTACCTGGTTGACGATTTGCTGGAAGAACACCGACCGGAGATGAATGTGCCGGGCGAAATCCGGCAGGAACTCCGCTACCAGATTGCTGATGGGGTCGGTCGCAACGCCGAGCGCGACGCGCCGTACGGTAGAAGGCCCGTTGTCCTGCACCCCGGGAACGTACAGATTGGCGAGCTCCGCAGTAATGGGGTAGGTCGCCAGCGTCGCATAGTTTGGGATGGTGTGGCCGTCGTCGCTTTGCGCAATCACGGTGTGCGCTACCGCGTGAAGGATTCTTCGCTTGAGGCCCGCGTTCTGCATGCGCCGGTAGCGCGGGTCCTCATGCACGAGCGACGGAATGGCGTACACGCCGAAGAACGCGCCGGTCGCGTCGCCGACCAGGGCATATCCGGTAAGCCGGCCAAAGCCTTTGAAGCCGGGTCCATAGGCTGTGTGCGCGTCGGCCGCGATACTGAGGCCCGCTTGCCCGGTCAGCGCAATCAGGTTGAAGGGGTCAACCACCTCGCGGATGGCGAGAGTGCCCTTTTGCCGGCTGCTGAGCGGCGTGAACTGGTTTGAATCGACGACGCTGGCCAGCTTTTTCGGGGTCACGCAAAGCGGCGGAGGAGCATTTGCCCCGGTCGGCGCGGCGCCTCCGGGAGAAATCGAGCGGTCAGCCGGACACGGCGACGCACTCTGCGGCGCCTGTCCGTCGGTGGCGGCAACGCCATGCGCACTTTGCGGTTCGGGTAGCGCTGCCGCAAGCCACGGAACCGGAACCGGGACCGGAGCGTCGGGAAGATTCAGAGAGGATGGATTGTCCGCAACGACCGCCCCGGCCGGGGCATCGGGAAGCTGCGAAAGGGTGTCGGCAACCAAAGGAAGGGTCGGCACTGGAGCCCACGACGTCGAGGTCAGCGCCGCCGCAGGCATTGCGGGTGTGACTCCCGATGAGACCTGAACCACTGGTCCGCCCTGTGCTTGCAGCGGTACGCCAAACGTTGTAGAAATGCCCAAAAAGGCGGCGACGCCGGGAAAGCTGCTACAAAGACTCCGCCTTTTCCGGGTTGTCGGCAACGCGCGCATACGTCGTAGAACACCAGTGTGTAAAAAAGCACGCGGGCCGCGCAT
>CALMON010000016.1 GCA_937871785.1 uncultured Granulicella sp. | reverse complement strand
GTTCGAGCGCTTCAACTTCACTATCACGGAATCGACACCGCTGGATATTGAAGTAGCCGTAGATCCAGAGATGCTAGGCAAAATATTTGAAGAGCTCGTGACGGGTAGACACGAAAGCGGGAGCTATTACACGCCCAAGCCGATTGTCAGCTTTATGTGTCGTGAGGCATTGAAGGGCTATTTGGAAACACAAGTCGTGGGTGAGTCGAAGGAGGCGGTTGCGCGATTTGTGGACCGGCATGAGCCGGACGATATCGCTAATGCCGAGAGCGTGCTAAACGCGCTCCGGCGCATTACAGTTTGTGACCCGGCATGTGGTTCCGGCGCGTATCTGTTAGGCATGCTTCACGAACTGCTAGACCTGCGCGAAAGCCTTTTCAAAACGAAAAAGCTAGACCACGAAAAGGTCTACGACCGCAAGCTGGAGATTATTCAGACCAACATCTACGGCGTTGACATTGCAGAATTTGCGGTCAACATCGCGCGACTGCGGTTATGGCTTTCGTTGGCAGTAGACTATGGCGGAATCACGCCCGAGCCGCTGCCCAATCTCGATTACAAGATCGAGTTCGGCGACAGCCTTCTTTCTCGCGCCCCGGGAGCACTTCAGTTAGGGCTATATCAGCCTGTCGTACAGAGGTTCCTAGAGCTCAAGGCTCGGTACTTACGTTCGCATCATGAGGAGAAACGAACTCTCCGTGCCGACGTTGAGGTGCAGCGGCTAATACTTGCGGGATTTTCTCAGAACGACGGCGGCGAGTTTGATTGGTCGATTGACTTTGCTGAAGTGTTTCTTCAGGGAGGGTTCGATGTCGTTCTCGCGAATCCACCTTACATTAGTGGCATATCTTCGGACAGAATTGACGGTTATCGTGACCAACTTAGAGCCCTATTTGAAACAGCTCAAGGGGCATTTGACATCTTCGTTGTTTTCTACGAACTCGCGTCACGCATCGCGAAGCCAAACGGGGCGGCGAGTCTTATCACACCCAATAAGGTGCTCTCAGCGGACTACGCTGCGACGCTACGCACAGTGCTGCTGACCAGGCACACTGCGGCGTCCATTCTCGATTTGAGTACGGCCCAGCCATTTGGAGCGGCAGTGTACCCGGTTGTGCTGACGTTTTTTAAATGTGTGAGCTCAGAAATTAGTACCGTCACGGTGTACAGGGGCAGCAAAGTTGGAAGCGACTACTCTGTATGTCTAGAAGTTTCTACACTCGTTTCTCTCATTGCCTCTTTCCCGGCCGGAGTGTGGTCACCGATTCTGAGTGATCGGTTTGGTACATACGCTTCAATCTTTAGTTCATCGAGAACGATTGAGGACGTTTGTACAGTACGGCAGTCTGCAAGTGTCGATGAAGCTTACAAAGTATTTGCACCACTGCTGCGAGAAAGCCAGTCGCAAGTTCCCGCCAATTCAGTCCGTTTCGTCATCAGCGGCACGATCGACCGGTACCGGGAGTTCTGGGGAAAGAAAATGCGGTACTTGAAGACGCCCTACAACGCACCCATTCTTAAGCTTTCGGCTCCACCGCTCAATGAAGAGAGAATGCACCAGATTTCCTCCCCTAAGATCATCGTATCGGGCCAAGCTCTTTACCCTAAAGCGTTTTGGGATAGGGAGGCGGAATACGCTTCAGGTATTCCAACGGTCCTTCTTTATGATGCGACAGTCCCATTAGGCTTCTTATGCGCGGTGGTGAACTCCGCAGTGTTCGCAGACATGTATCAGATTCTGTGGAGCACCTTAGCCATGAGTGGAGGTTACCTCAGGTTTGGACCTCCTCAACTTAAGAAAATCCCGATTCCTGCAGCTTCATTGGAAGACATGTTGCGGATTGAGCAGATGGTCACAAACCGCCAGACTATGAATCGCTTAGAAACTAGTGACGATGAGATTGCAATCTGCGAACTTGAAATAGAGACAGCGGTCTGTGGACTTTATGGAGTTGCTCTTACTGCAACTTCCCGGTACGCGGTATCAACACAGCCAAGCGGAGAGGACGTCTAGTGGCAGCGCACGACATCATCGACAATCGCACCTCGAAGCTGGTCGACAGCCTGGCGCAGATGCTGGGCGGAACAGAGGCCGCGCGCTTTGCTGTTGGCTATTTCTTCGTCTCAGGGCTGGAGGGGATTGCGAAGGCGTTGGTGGAGGTGAAAGAACTGCGTCTGCTGATCGGGAATACAACGAATCGCGAGACGGTGGAGCAGCTCGCTGAGGGGTATCGGCGACTCGATATGGTGGATGCCGATATGGAGGCCATTGCTTATCCAAAAAAGATAGATAAGGAGCGCATGTTCGAAGGTACGGCCGCAAACGTGCGCGAAAGTCTTGAGCTGGCCGACCAGACCGACGCGGTGGAAGAGACGGTCAAGGTGTTAGTACGGCTGATCGAAGAGAACCGGCTGAAGGTGCGGGTGTACACCAAAGGACGGATGCATGCGAAAGCTTATATCTTTACGTACGGAGAGCAATACAATTTGCTTGGCCAACCGATCACAAAGCATGAGAAGGGAATCGCGGTCGGCGGCTCATCGAACCTGACGCTCTCCGGCATCCCGCACAACACGGAATTGAACGTCGTGGTGCAGGGCAACAACAATCACGACGAGCTAGTGCGCTGGTTCGATGAGCTTTGGGAAGAGTCCGAAGACTTCGACGCCGCACTGATGCACGAAATGCAGCAGTCTTGGGCAATAGCAATGGTCACGCCCTACGACATCTATATGAAGACGCTTTACAGCCTCTTGAAAGACCGCCTGGACGACGCCGACGAAGCGGAAGTGCTCTGGGATGACGACATTTTCGGCAAGCTGGCCAGCTTTCAGAAGACGGCGGTGACACAGGCGGTAAGCATTATTCGGGACCAGCGTGGTGCGTTTGTCGCGGATGTGGTCGGATTGGGGAAGAGTTTTATCGGCGCGGCCATCGTTAAGCACTTCGAACGAACGGATCACACTCGTGCCCTGATTCTGTGTCCTGCTCCGCTCAAAACCATGTGGGAGCGGTACAACGAGGTCTACCAACTTAATGCTAACGTCCTCTCAATGGGTTTTCTCTATGAAGGAGAAGACGGCGGCAACATCCTGCTGGACGACATCAAATATAAGGACCGAGACTTCCTGCTGATTGACGAAAGCCACAACCTGCGGAATACCGGAACGCAGCGTTACAGGCTGGTGCAGGCATATATGGACGCCAATCCGAGCCGGCGCTGCTGTTTGTTGACAGCTACGCCTCGCAACCGCGCGTCGTGGGATGTGTTTAATCAGATCAAGCTGTTCCACTCGTCGGACAAGACAGACCTGGCCATTGACCCTCCAGATCTTCGGCAATACTTTAATTTGATTGAGAAGCGAGAACGCACGCTCCCTGAATTGCTGCGTCATTTGCTGATCCGGCGGACGCGCAATGAAATCCTGCGCGGATACGGCTTTGACTCAGAAACACACAACCCGGTAGATCGTTCGGTGTTCAGCGATTACCTCGCCGGCAGACGCCGTGCCTATGTAAAGGTGGGCGGCAAGGACCAGTTTTTCCCGGTTCGCAAGCTGAAGACAGTCGATTACAGCATTGAGGATACGTACCAGGGGCTCTACAGTGAATTGCGCGCTTCGTTGGGAACGGGCCTGAATAAGGACGGCTCGAAACGCAAGACCATGCAAGGGCTACCACGCCTTTACGCTGGCGAGCTTACATATGCGCGATATGGACTATTCCGCTACGTGAAGGATGCGGCCGCAGAACACGAACCCTACGTCAGTTTGCAGCGTGCGGCGGGAAACCTGCGCGGTTTTATGCGTGTGTTGCTCTTCAAGCGGTTTGAATCGAGCGTGTTTGCGTTTCGCGAGACGATCTCACGATTGCTAAACACGCACCGCTCTTTTTTGCGTTCCCTAGAGTTGGGTTTCGTTCCGGCTGGAGAACAAGCTCAAGCCCTTTTGTACACTTCGGACGAAGTTGATGATGCAGCCTTTATCACAGCGCTTGAGAGTGTGTCTAAAACATACCGTATCCAAGACTTCCATGCAGAGCTTCTGAAAGAGCATATCGAGCATGACATCGAGGTACTGGAGCATACCCTTGAACAGGTCGTACCCATTACGCCGGATCAAGACGCCAAGCTGCAAACACTTTTGAATTTGTTTCCTGCCGGGACGCCAGGAAAGCGGCTGATCTTTACGCAGTACGCCGATACGGCTCGCTATCTGTTCGAGAACCTGAATGTAAATGGGAAGCACCAGGATATCGACGTTGTGTTTAGTGGAGATAAGAGCAAGTTCCGCGTTGTTGGAAGGTTCTCACCGCATTCAAATCCTGAGTATGTCTGGCAGGTAAACGATACGGAGTTAAATACTGTCATCGCCACGGATCTACTCTCTCAGGGGTTGAATCTCCAGGATTGCGATACCATCGTCAACTACTACCTGCATTGGAACCCGGTACGGTTGATCCAGCGCTTCGGTCGCATCGACCGTATCGGCAGCGATCACGATACTGTATTCGGCTTCAACTTCCTGCCTGAAACGAGCATGGACAAGCACCTAGGACTAAAGCAGAAGCTGGAGATTCGCATTTCTGAAATTCATAGCAGTATCGGAGAGG
>CALMON010000015.1:2681-3060 GCA_937871785.1 uncultured Granulicella sp. | reverse complement strand
GTGTTCACCACCACGAGGGAGAAACAGGCCGAGGCAACGAAGCTGGGCGCGGCCTGCGTCGAAATGGAGAAGGATGCGAAGTCGCAGATGATGAAGATGGCCGCAACGTCAGGCCGCTTCGACTTCATCCTTTCGACGGTCCCAGAAAAGCACGACATCAACCCCTTCGTCGTGCTCCTGAAACGGGACGCGACGATGGTCGTCGTCGGCGCGGTTGAACCGCTGGCTCCCATCAACAATCAGGCGGTCGCGTTCCACCGCCGTAACGTTTCCGGCTCATTCATCGGCAGTATCCGCGAGACCCAGGAAGTGCTCGACTTCTGTGCTGAGCACGGCATCAAGCCCGACATCGAGGTGATCCCGATTCAACAGGTAAACG
>CALMON010000015.1:0-2671 GCA_937871785.1 uncultured Granulicella sp. | reverse complement strand
GTGCGCTTCCGCTACGTCATCGACATGGCCTCGCTCCAAAACGACGATTCAAACGTGTAACCTGCCGCTTACTCACCACCAATCACGCAGAACAACCAACCAACACAACCCAAAATAGAACCATGCCATTTGCCAACTACAAATTCCCGGAAGGCTCGCTCGACGCGAAGCAAAAAGAGGAGATTGTCCATAAGACGACCGATCTTTTCGCCAGCTACTTCGGCGAGGGAGTTCGACCGTACACGATGGTCCTGATCGACGAAGTGGTCGACGGAGGCTTCGGACGCGCGGACGAAGTGTTCGACAAAGCAAAAATGAAAGAACAGAGCTGACGGCAACATTGCCGCGCCGCCGGTGAATGAATATCCCCTCACCGTTTCGCCTCGAAGGCGGTGAGGGGAGCCGTTCGAAACTTTGGAGTCACAAACGCTTATGCCGACAAAGCGCGTCGACGTTCATATCCATTTCGTGCCTGACTACTATCGGGAGTCGCTGGTCGCCGCGGGTCATTCTAAACCGGACGGGATGCCGAAGATTCCGGATTGGAGCGAGGCGGACGCGCTGAAGACGATGGACCGCCTAAACATCGGCACGGCCATGCTTTCCATCTCATCGCCAGGCGTCCACTTCGGCGACGATCAAGCCGCGCGCCGACTTTCCCGACGGCTCAACGAGACCGCCGCGCAACTCGTGCGCAAGCACTCGGACCGCTTCGGATTCTTCGCCATCACGCCGCTGCCCGACGTGGCGGGCTCCATCGCCGAAGCTTGCCACGCGCTCGATGAACTCGGCGCGGATGGCGTGGTCCTGGAAACCAACCACCATGGCGTTTACCTGGGCGACGAAAAGATGGAGGGGCTTTACGCCGAGTTGAACCGGCGCAAGACGGTCGCCTTTATCCATCCCACGTCGCCCTCCTGTTCCTGCTGTGAGTCGTTGGCGCTGGGTTATCCCCGGCCGATCATGGAGTTTCTTTTCGAGACGACCCGCTCCGTGGTCCAGATGATCCTTTCGGGCGCGACGACGCGCTATCCGGACCTGCGCTTCATCGTGCCGCACGCGGGGGCGATGCTTCCGGTCATCGCCAGCCGTGTGGAACTGCTCAGCCCTCTGCTTCCACAAGCAAACGACCAACCGTTGCCTGATCTGCGCGCGGAACTGCGCAAGCTGCACTACGATCTGGCCGGCGCGCCGCTGCCCGAACTGCTCGGCGCGCTCTTGCAGGTCGCGGACGAGAGTCACCTGCACTACGGCAGCGACTGGCCCTTCACCCCGGTGGATGCCTGCGAGAAGCTCGCTCGGCAACTGGATGCCACCCCGCTGCTCGACCCGGAGGCACTGCGCGCCGCCATGAGCGGGAACGCCCGGAAGCTCTTTCCGAGACTGGCGCAAACGGAAGCCACCCGGTAGTTCGATGAACATCATCAAAATCAACGGAGTGATCGGCAGTGATCAGCCGCGCGTCGATGGCGTGGACAAGGTCACGGGACGCGCCCGCTACGGTGCGGATCATCGCCTTGAGAACGCCGCGTACGCGTACCTCGTGACGGCTGGCATCGCGCTCGGGCGCATCCGCGGCATCAATGAGCAGGCCGCGCGCGCCGTGCCAGGGGTGCTCGATCTTCTGACCTACCGCAACGTCGGCAAGGCCGTCAAACCCGGCAAGTGGATCTTCAAGGGAGGAGCCATGGGCATGGCCATCGCGCCCTTGGGCTCCGACCGCGTGCATTTCTCCGGCCAGATCGTTGCGGTCGTATTGGGGGACACATTCGAGGCCGCGCGTTTCGCCGCGAGCCTGGTGCAGATCGACTACGAGGCCGAGACGCCGACGGCCACCTTCGGCAGCCCGGGCGCACGCGAAGGCAAACCCACTCCCTTCGGCGAAGCCGAGTTGCAGGTTGGCAAATTCGACCGGGCGTTTGATTCTGCGCCGGTCAAGATCGATGCCGAATACAAGACGCCGGCGAACCACCACAACCCGATGGAGCTTTTCCAGGCGACCTGCGCTTGGGAGGGCAAGAATCTGACGATCTGGGAGTCGACCCAAAACGTGCGCGCGTGCCAGCACGGCGTGGCGAAACAACTCGGCCTCCGCGCCAAACACGTCCGGGTCATCTCGACGGTGATCGGCGGGGCCTTCGGTTCCCGCGGAGAACTCGGACAAGCCACGGCATTGGTCGCGCTGGCGGCCCGGCGGCTCAAACGTCCGGTCAAGCTGGTCGCCACCCGTGAGCAAGGCTTCACCCTGCGCACCTTCCGTGCCGAGACGCGCCATCATCTGCGCCTCGGCGCGGACCCAGACGGGAAACTCGCGGCTCTCTCGCACGAAAGCTGGGAGCTGGCCAGCCGTAAGGAACACTTCGCCTTGACCGGCTCGGACGCAACGGCGCGCCTCTACGCCTGCCCAAACATCCGCACCAAGGTCCACAGTGTCGACGCGGACCGGCAAACGCCGGGCTTCATGCGCGCACCGCCCGAGATGCCGTATCTCTTCGCCATGGAAAGCGCAATGGATGAGCTGGCCTGTGCGCTCGACATGGACCCGCTGGACCTGCGGCGGCGCAACGACACGGACAAAGAGCCCATCAAAGGATTGCCCTACACCAGCCGTTCGGTTCTGCGATGCATAGACGTGGGTGCGGCGGCGTTCCGCTGGGGCACGCGCAACCCC
>CALMON010000014.1 GCA_937871785.1 uncultured Granulicella sp. | reverse complement strand
GACGTCACCAAGATTGTGTCTGCTATGTCCGAGTGGCTGAGAGATTCGCCGGTGCCAAAACTCTGGGTGAAAGGCGACCCCGGCTTTGTCTCGAACGGCAGGCTTGGAACCTTCCTGGAGAGCCTGAAAAACCAAACCGAAGTGCAGGTCGAGGGCGTTCATTTTCTGCAGGAGTCGAGTGGCCCTGAGATCGGCAAAGCCGTGGCAAAGTTTGTGCGTTCGCTACGCGATAAGTAGCTCCGGCGTTCTTCGAGACAGAGCATCGATCCACCCAAACCAGGATCATCGAAAGGTAATCATGTCGAATTCAGTTCCTATTGCATTGGCATCGGTCCGGCGCATCTGGGTCGATGGGGTACGCGTCTTCTACCGTGAGGCCGGACCGGAAGACGGGCCGGTGCTTCTGCTGCTCCACGGCTTTCCGGCGTCGTCGTTCCAGTACCGTGAGCTGATGCTGCTGCTCGCGGACAGGTACCGGGTCATCGCGCCGGACTTTCCGGGCTTCGGGTTCACGGAGGTTCCCGAAGACCGCGGCTATGTCAACACCTTCGACGCACTCGCGAAGACGATGCTCGCGTTTACCGAAGCTCTTGGTTTGGACCGATATGCGCTTTACATTTTCGATTATGGCGCTCCTGTGGGCCTGAGGTTGGCGATGGAACGGCCGGAGCGAGTGACCGCCATCATTTCGCAAAACGGGAATGCCTACGAAGAGGGTCTAGGAGACGCGTGGGCGCCGATCCGGCGCTACTGGAGCGAGCCCACCCAGGAGAACCGTGAGGCTGTTCGCGAGGCGCTCAGCCCGGAGGGCATTCGGGCGCAGTACACAACCGGCGTACCTGACCCGGAGCGGATCAAGCCGGAAGGCTACACTCTGGACAACGCGCTCATGCAGCGGCCCGGAAACATGGACATCCAACTGGACCTGTTTCTGGATTATGCCAACAACGTGAAGATGTACCCCGCCTTCCAGCAATACTTTCGACAGTCGCAAGTGAAGCTGCTTGCAATCTGGGGTAAAAACGACCTCTTCTTTATTCCAGCCGGAGCGGAAGCCTTTCGGCGGGACCTACCCGCCGCAGAGGTGAAGCTTTTGGACACAGGGCATTTCGCGCTTGAAACGCATGTGCTGGATGTTGCGGCAGCCGTAAAGGAGTTTCTCGCGTGAGTGCCCCGTCCCCGATAACAACTGTTTTGATCACAGGTGCCAATGCCGGTATCGGCAAGGAAGTTGCGCGCCAGATGGCCCTGCGACCGGGCACCGAGCGAGTGTATCTGGCCTGCCGAAACGAAATCAGGGCAAGGGCAGCCAAGCAGGAGCTGGAGCGGAATACCGGCAAGTCCTGCTTTCAGATCGTGCTGATGGACGTGTCCGATCTCGCGAGTGTGCGGTCTGCGACGCGCGCGCTTGCGGGTCCGGTCGATGCGCTGGTGATGAATGCAGGCGGCTCAGGCGGCAAGACTCCCCTGTCGCTCACAAAGGACGGAGTGACGGAGATCTTTGCGTCGAACGTGCTGGGCCACGCGGCCTTGCTGGAAGGATTGATGGCGTCGGGTCAACTCACCCAGACAGCGGTATACCTAGGAAGCGAAGCCGCCCGGGGCTTTCCACAGCTTGGCATGAAGCGGCCCGCGCTGCCGACATCTTCGGTAGGGGACTTCACCGACGTGATGACGGGCAGGGACTCTGCCGGCAAGAAGTTCAATAGCGCCCTGGCGTATGGCGAAGTGAAGTATGTGGCGGCGCTCTGGATGGCAGCCCAGGCCCGCAAGCATCCTGAACTCCGGCTGCTCACGGTCAGCCCCGGCAACACGCAAGGAACGGAAATTGCGAGCGCTATGCCTACTCCGGTCCGCATCCTTATGCAGCGCGTCATGATGCCAATCGTCGCTCCGTTATTCGGCTTGGCGCACTCGCTCGAGACGGGAGCGGGACGCATTGTGGCTGGGCTGACTGAGCCCTCCTTCCAAAGCGGAGTCTTCTACGCCAGCGCGGAAAAGAAGCTTACCGGCCCGGTGATGGACCAAAGCCAGATTTTCCCAGACCTGGCCAACCCAACCTATCAGCAGAACGCTGACGAAGCGCTTCACACGTTTCTTCAAGCCGTTTGAGTTCCCCATGCCGCCAACGCCCAGGAAGCCGTCCGTGCCGCAATCTATGCGCGCATTAGAACCCGCGAGTCGCCGCAAACGAGTGCCGTACGCGTTCGTTCTGGACGCCCTCGCCGAGAAGCAGCCGACGACACGTGCCATGTTCGGCGCACTCGCAGTGTACGCGGGAGAAAAGATTGTGTTTCTCCTGCGCGACCGCCCCGCCGATCCGCAGGCGAACGGTGTTTGGATTGCCATTCGCACCGAGTTTCAGGAGAGCCTCCGCGACGAGTTTCCAAACGCCGGTCCGGTCCGCATCCTGGGGAAGGAGATTAGCGGTTGGTGGCTGCTTGCAGGCGGTGCCGACGATTTCGAACCGAGTGCTCTCCACGCCTGTGAACTGGTCGTCAGGAACGATCCCAGGATCGGCA
>CALMON010000013.1:13855-14113 GCA_937871785.1 uncultured Granulicella sp. | reverse complement strand
GGCAGTTGCCCAGCACAGCCAACATGCCCGACATGGAATTGATGCCGTTGCCGGGATTGCCGCCCAGCGCATAGGCATACACCTGCGTATTCGCCACGCAGGTGTAATCGCCTGTCAACGAGAAGCTGCCCGAAGAGTCGGTCAACACATACGCTCCCACCGTGTCCGAGTGTCCGGTCAACGTGCTGTTGAGCAGCGAAGTTGACGCGGCTCCGTAACCGGTCGTGCCGGCGGCAAACAGGTACACATGGGCGCCGA
>CALMON010000013.1:9227-13845 GCA_937871785.1 uncultured Granulicella sp. | reverse complement strand
GGCCCAACCGGCGTAGAGACCACCGCGGTGGTTGTGGCTGGACGACCTGCGCCGCAGCCTGTGATGACGGCTGCGAAAGCGGCAAAGGAAAGAATGCCGAGCAGAGCGCGGGCGTTGCAACGAGCGGAAAGCTGGATGGTATGCATGATGTTTCGAAGCTCCTTGTGACGAGGGTTGGAGACGCAGAATGAACCATGAAGCTTGACGTGCTAGCGGAGCCGGTACAGGACCCCAACCGATAAGCGAAGGTCATTTTGCGTATTCGATTGGGTGTTCGCGAACTTGGTGTGCAGGTAATCTGCCTGCAGGGGAACAAGGTCGAATAGGCCGCGCAGGTGAAGTGCAAGACCCCCGCCCGCTTCAAGTGCGAAAGCCGTGCTTGCGCTCCCAAAAGTGGCAGAAGGCGCAAGTGAGCCGGTAGCGGTGGCGGCGCCAAGCTTGAACTCGGCGAAGGGCTTGAGACGGGTCGCCGAGCTGACCAGAAACACACGCGTGCCGAGCGTATAGGTGACTTGGGTCAAGGCGTAGTGGTCTGGCGTGATGTCCGACGCATGCGTGACGGTGGCATCGGCGAGCAGGAAGAAGCGAGAGTTGAGGCCGTACTGGAACTCGAGGCCACCGCCCTGAAGACCGAAGCAAGCGCAGCCGGGCGCGAGATTGGTGCGAATGTAGGTGTAGTCGGCCCCAATGGAAAAGGCGTGCGTGCTTTGGGCATGCGCGCCAGCCAAAGCGGCGAACGCCAGCGTGAGCGCTGTCGCGAAGCGAGAAATAGGTGCAGGCATGGGCGAGGCTCCTTACTGGACGGTGAGGGTGACGGTCGTGGTGTGCGTGGCAGTAGTTCCGGTGCCCGTAATGGTGATGACCGAGGACGAGGTGGGCACGGCGAAGCCGTTCCCGGACCCGCCGCAGCCGGATATCGCTGCGACGAGGCAGGATGAGAGCACGAGCAGGATTAGGCTCCCGACAAACTGGCGCTTACGCCGGCGCATGAGTCCGACGGCCACCAGAGCGGCAAGCCCGGGAGCATAGGGAGCCAGACGCAGCGGACCGGGTGTGGCAGCGCCGGAAAGAGCCGGGATGGAGATCGTCAGCGTGGACGTGGCGGGTGCCGCGCCGGGCATCACCGACATGGGGGAAAAGCTTGCCGTAGCTCCTGCGGGCAGGTTGCTGGCCGTCAGCGTAACAGCTGAGTTATAAGGGTTGCCGGCCAGCAGCGATGCCAGTTGGATCGTGTAGGTGACGCTCCGGCCGCGATAGCTGGATTGAGTGGCCGGTGTGGCAGTCAGGGCAAAGTCGGGCGGTGTGCTGACCGCGGTTGCGGTGCCGGTCAGCGCGGAGGTCTGGGTGCCCACGGAGTCGACTACCGAAAGCGTGGCGCTGAAGGTGCCCGCCGTGCTTACGCTGAAGGTGATCTGCACGGTGCAGGAAGCGCCCGCGGCAAGCGACGTAGAACAAGTGTTTGCCGCAATCGCAAAGGAAGCTGCGTTCGTGCCCGTCACAGCAACCGAGGTGATGGGAAGCGCGGCGTTGCCGGCATTCGTAAGGGTGAAGGTCTGCGCGGCTGAGGTGTTGCCGACCGCCACCGAGCCGAAGTTATACGTAGCCGGTGTCAGTGCGGCCTGCGGCGCAGCGACTGCGCTTCCTGTTCCGGAAAGGACGACGCTGAGGATGCTTGCAATGTTGTTGAGATCGTGAATGCTGTATGTAGAGCTGAGACTGCCGACAGATTTGGGCGTGAAGGTAAACGTGACGGTGCACGTCTTGCCGCTGCCGATCAGGCCGTTGCAGTTGTCGGTCTCCGCAAAGTCGTTCGCGTCCGTAAGTGCACCGGCGCTGAGGTAGACGGCCTGCGCCGTGGTGTTGCTGATCGTGGAGGTCAGCACCGAACTCGCTGTGCCGATGGTGGTCGCGGGGAATGTCTGCACCGTGGGCGAAATGGTAAGCGCGCCAGCCGGGAGACCGGTGCCACTAAGGGCGGAGGTCTGGGTACCTACCGAGTCTGTGACGGAGAGCGTACCGGCCTGTGCTCCTGTAGCCGTGGGATTGAAGCTGAGAGTGTATGTGCAGGACCCACCTGCAGCCAGTGAGCTCGTGCAGGTAGTGGAAACGAGCGCGAACTGCGCGGCTCCGGCCGTTACGGTTGCGGCCGTGATGGGCAGCGCGGCGGTGCCGGCGTTGGTCAGCGTGATGGTCTGCGTTGCGCTCGCGCCGATCTGCACGGAACCGAACGCCGCAGTGGGCGTCAGGCTGGCTTGCGGCGTTCCACCCCCGGTGCCGACGCTGTAGAAGTTCGCGATGACCTGGGATGAGTTGGGGACATACAGCGAGTTGTCGGTTTCGACCAGCGTGCCTGTCGCAATACCGGCTGTCACCGGCACGAAGCTCACCACGTCCGTGCAGGTTGCGTTTGCGGCGAGCGAGACGGCTGCAGAGTTGGGACTAAGCTGCGGGCAGGTGCTGCTGGCGCTGAGCTGGTAGCCCGCTGCGATGGTGGGGTTTACGCCTGTGGACGGAACGGCAAACGTGAGGGGCGCATTACCGAGATTGCTGATGATGACGGTTTGCGGACTATCCGTGCTGGTGCTGCCAACGGCGGTGGTCTGGTAGTCCAGCGTGGCCGGGCTCTGGACCGAGTACTTGATCAGCGACGACGTATAGACGCCCGCGATTTCGGCGAAGAGATTGCCGTTTCCATCCACGGCAAGGTAGCCGATGTCATTGGTTGAGACGATACCGCTGACGTAAACACTTTCGATATAGGCACCGGCGACCAGCGTCTCCTTGAGAATGCGGTGGTTGCCGTCGTCTCCGATGAAGAGGTTGTCGAGCGCGTCCACGGCAAGACCGCTGGGCTGCAGAACCGTCGTCGGAAAGACGCTTTGCGTATAGGTCCCGTTCGCGGCGGGAGTTTCGACCAGGACGCGGTTGTTGCCGGTGTCGGAAATGAAGACATTGCCTTTGCTGTCGACCGCGACCGTGTCGGGTTTGGACATCCCGCTGCCAATGACGCTCTGAACGTAGAACTCGTCGGTAAAGGTTTCCTTCAGTACGCGGCTGTGTCCCTGGTCGACGATGAACACGTTGCCTTTGCCATCGGCCGCGATTCCGGTCGGGCCGATGCCTGTGGCCAGCGTCAGCGAGGTGTCATAGGTGCCGTTGACCGGCAGCAGCGATGCTGTGTCAAACCCGGAGTCTGTGACGAGCAGATTGCCTGCGCCGTCGAGTGCTACGCCTGACAGGCTGGTGGAGGAGGTGTTGATGGTTTGCAGAATCGCTCCGTCGGCAATGCGCACTTTGTAAATGGTGGAGGCGTTATTGACGTAGATGTTCCCGCCACCGTCCGGAGCAAAGCCGAAGATATGGGAGTAGGTGTTGTTAAGCTCGCCGCCGGACACGATCGGCAATCCGATCAGCGGACCGACACCGACGCCCTGCATGTACGCGACGGCGATCGTGGAGCCATCCGAGCCGAGCAGACGCACCGCCCCGTAGCGCACGCCGGGCTGCCGGGGTGTAAAGGTGACGGCAACCGTGCACGTGTCGCCCACCGCGTAGGTGTGGCCGGTGACGCAGACGTTCGCAGCTTGCGTGGCAGAAGGCTGGTAATCGAGCGTCGCATCACCCTGGGTGAGCACGCTATAAGAAGCCGAGGCGAGCGTGCCGCCCACGTCGAAGGTGAAGGTCGCCGTCATGGTGGGTGCGGCCGTGGTCAGGTTGGTTGCGGAGAAGGTCAGGGCCGGCACATCGGCGCCTTCGAGCGGAGTCTCTTTGTAGACGTTGGCGCCGCCAACGAAAACGATGTCGCCGAGTGTATCGGTGGCGATGCTTGCGCCCTGCGTCGTGAGTGTGAATGCTGTACTGGATGTGTAGGCACCGGTCGAGAGCGTTTCCTTCAGGATGACGTCATTGTTGTAATCGATCACAAACACATCGCCGGCAGTGTCCGCCGCAATGCCGATGAGGGAGCCGAGTCCGCTCGCTACCGTGGTCTGCACATAGCTGCCGCCGGAAGGCGTGAGCCTTACCACGCGCTTGTTGTTATCCGCGACGAAGAGATCGCCTGCCGTGTCGAGCGAGAGGCTCAGGGGATAGTTGAAGCCGGTGGCGATGGTAGAAGGCGTGTAGGTGCCGCCGGACAGCTTTTCTTCAACCACCGCATTGCTGCTGAAGTCGCTATAGAACACGTCTCCGGCTGCGTCGGCCGCAAGCGCGAGCGCGTTCACCCCGGAAACGACCGTGGTCTGGGTGTAGGCCGCACCGGCAGGTGTCAGCTTGAAGATGCCACCCGACGAGGTGTTCAGGTCGAAGTACACGTTTCCCGACGCGTCGACCGCAATATTCAGGATTTGGATCGCGTTTGTCGCAATAACGCTCTGGGTATAGGTACCACCGCTGAGCGTCTCTTTATACAGGTTGGAACCACCGCCGTTGGAGTCCGCTACGTATACATTGCCGCTCTTGTCGACGGCGACGGCTTTGGGCGCGGCAAAGCTACCCACAATCGACTGCGCATAGTTGATGTGGGCGGTTTGCCCGGCGGCTCCGAGCGCAGCGGCGAGCAACAAGAAGGCGGCCGACAGCAAGCGGCGCAGGCCGAACCAAAGGGTGGTAGGAAGAG
>CALMON010000013.1:0-9217 GCA_937871785.1 uncultured Granulicella sp. | reverse complement strand
AGACATCACTGTTGCTCCTTGGCCGAGTTGAGTGCGCGCATCGCAAGTTCGTTGAGGTTGTGCGGTGCGGGGTGCGGAGAGTTGGCGGGCGGCACTGCCGCGTCCTTGGACACGGAAGGAGGCGGTGATATCTCGAGGGTCAACGTGCGCTGCTCGATAGCGACGGTAATTGTGCGGCGGCGAAGGAACATGGTGTCGGCTCCGGGGTCCTGCACGTACAATCGTGGAACCCTGCTGGAGCTGTCCTCAATCGATCTCAAACGCTTCTCAAGCGTTCTCAATCGCCCCTATGTCCAATGAAATTAATACGTTACAATTTGGAGGCTTGACCCTCGATCCCGCATCGCGGCAGCTGAGCCGGGGCGCGGAGCCCATCGTGCTTCCCGGCAAAGCGTTCGACGTACTGCTCTACATGGCCCAAAACCCGGGCCGCCCGCTGCTGAAAAGCGAGCTGATGGAAGCGGTATGGCCGAACAGCTTTGTGGAAGAGGCAAACCTCACCCAACAGGTCTTCCTGCTGCGAAAGGCGCTTGGCGAATCGGCTAGCGCCATCGAGACCCTGCCCGGCCGCGGCTACCAGTTCACCGCGCGCGTCGCGGTGCTGCAGGATACGCCCCAGGTGGAGAATCAACCTTCTCGACCGGCCCTGTTCCAGGCGACCGAGACTCGTGTCCTCTATAAGGAAGAGCAGGAAGAGCGCGTCTCGCTGCACCAGTCCCCTTGGGGAGTGGCTCTCGCGCTCGTCGTGCTGTCGCTTGCGGGTGTCGCGGGAGTGCTCGGTTGGCAACGCTACCAAGACCGGGTCAGCGGACCGCCGGTCCAGGTCCTCCTCACCGACTTCGGCGGGGGCACGGGCGATGCGGTGCTGGATCGCTCGCTCGCAGACGCGGAGCGGATCGACCTCGCGCAGAGTCCGTTCGTCACCGTCGTTTCCACAGCCACCGTGCGGCAAACCATGAGCCAGATGCTGCATAAACCCGACGATCCGCTAACCCCGGCGTTGGCTCACGATTTGTGCGAGCGCACGGGCAGCCAGGCCGTCATCGAGAGCCGCGTGGGCAGGGCGGGGGAGCACTTTCTGCTGACGGCACTGGCGACCAGCTGCGTGGACGGCTCGATGCTGGGCAGCGTCAAACAGGAAGCGCGCAGCCGCGATACGCTTCCCGCCGCGTTGGATAAGCTGACGGCGGCATTACGGCAGCATTTGGGCGAATCGCGCCGAACGATCGCGCGTTTCAGCGCACCGCTCTTCGAGGCCAATACCGGGTCCATCGAGGCGTTGGAAGACTGGAGCCAAGCGTCCACGTTAAGCCGCGCGGGCAAGCTGTCGGAAGCGATCGCGCTCGACAAGGCGGCGGTCGGAGCGGATCCGCACTTTGCCCCCGCTTACCTCGATCTCGCCAACTTCAGCATCAGTTCCGGCGACAAAGCCAGCGACCGCCTCTACCTGCAGAAAGCTTATGAGTTGCGCGAAACCGCGACCGAGCCCACCCGGCTCTACATCACGGCCCGCTACAACGGCGCGGTCACGGGCGACCTGTTTGCCGGCCTGCAGAACTACAACATGTGGATCGATCTTTATCCTCGCAGTGCACCGGCGTGGGTCGGGTTGTCGCAGGTGAACCGCGAGTTAGGCCGCCACCGCGAGGCAGCGGATGCGGCCGCACATGCACTGGCTCTCGCGCCCAGGACAGGCCAGATTTACTACCAGCTTGCCCTTGAGCAGGTGCACGCAAACCAGGTTGCGGAAGCGCGTACGACCTGCGAAACGGCACTCGCGCGCGGCTTCGATCTTGACCTGGTTCACAGCGTGCTGCTGAAGGTGGCGTATCTACAGAACGATCCGGCGCTGGCAAAGGCACAGGCGGACTGGGCCTCGTTGCATCCTGACGCTGCATTCACAGCACTGGGCAAGGCAGAAGAAGCGCTGAGCGAAGGGCGCATCTTCGACGCAACACGATGGCTGCAGCAGGCAGGCGATGCACAACGGCAGCACGGCCTCCCAAACGCCGCGACCGCTACGGAGCAGGAATACGCACGAGCGTACGCGGAATTGGGCGATCCTGCGACCGCTCGCCGCATGGTTCATGAGGGCACAGTAGATAGCGATGGTGAGGACGGCGAAGCGCTGCTGGCGCGCGCCGCGGCCGGGGAAACCGCGACGGCAGAGAACCTGCTCCGGGATGCGCTTGCGAAGCATAAGGACTCCACACGCTGGAACCGGGTCGATGCACCGCAGATTGAAGCCATGGTGCACCTGGCTGCGGGCCAGCCGCAACGGGCATTGGCCGCTCTCGAACCGGCGCGCTCCTTTGAGCCAGTAGACCTGGAAATCCAGAGCCTGCGCGGACAGGCCTATTTAGCCATGGGCGACGGCCGGCATGCGGAAGCGGCTTACCGCGAGCTGCTGGCAAGTCGCTACATCGATCCGCTCTCACATCTTGTTCCACTGGCGTGGCTCGGCCTTGGCCGTGCTCTCGCGGCGCAGCACCGTCGCTCCGAGGCAGCCGAAGCGTACCGGCACCTCCTGCTCCTCTGGCAAAGGGCAGACGTGAACTGGCGCTTATTCCAGACGGCACAGGCTGAGGCCAATGCATTGCTGAATTGACAGGAAACGGTTTGCAGTTACAGCCAGGAGCGTCGGTGTTCAGCACTCATCACGAAACGTTTGTAAGCCGCATATTCTGTGGGTCTGATAAGGAAGATTCCGTTTCGCGAGCCTGTAGTTGTCGATTAGAAATGTCACTCCTCTGCTGATTTTAGACCCTCTGAGACGTTTTGGAGGAGTTCGAAGGCAGCAGATTTGCTTTACTTCGCCTGTATTTACTTCGGCTACGAGGAACTCCGATGCCGACCCCTGCCGCGAACAATTTTGTCGCCGACCAAACTGTATCGTGCCCGAACTGTGGGACCGCCGTGCCGCTCACCGCTGCCCTTACCGCGCCGTTAGTGGAAGCCACGCGGTTGGATTTCGAAGAAAACTTGCGCAACCCGACTCTAAGGCCGCGAGCCTGTCGGGTTAGGGCCAAGAAACCAAAAGATAGACCACGCTTGGAAACATGGACATGATGATTGCCGCCCAGGCCATCATCGTCAGAACTACGCTAGTCACAAACGATAGAGCATTCGCTCGAGTGGAGGCGCTTTCTGCACCAGAGAACGGGCGACTAATCTCTGGGCAGTCCTATTTGAGCTCTTTATCCTTCCGGGGCTGTGGCGTCGAACAGACGTGGATAATGGCGGGTGTACCAAGTACGCACTTCATGTCGCTCGTCTTGGGTCACACGGTAGATCCCGAAAACCACATCGTCCAGCTCAGCCAACTTATTGCGGTAGTCGAAAGCGGAGTTTTGCTTCTGTAAACTGACGATTTCTCCGACTACCGTTTCAAGTAACGCAAGTTCGGTCGCTGTAGGAATGGGAATCGGCAGATCGTGCAGCTGCGCATGCGTTCCGTGATTGATGAACGACTTGGCAAAGTACTTCATTAGGGTCGAGGACAGTAGTCCGAGTAGTGCTTCAGCTGATATGACATCAGAGAAGATACACGAGCCTGTTTGATCGAATACCCCACCATGACTCAGACGGAAGGTCGGGCTGTATATACCAGTGTTGGAAAAGCTAATTCCGCGACGGAAGTAGTAGTCAGATCCTCGAAAGACGGCACTGGGCAACGTCTTCATCTCAGCAACCGCAGCCTCGGACCAATTCACGTAGAACTCCACCGGTCGCCAAAATAGCGGCAACAATCCACCCGCGATATCCGAGGCTCCAGGTTTGTCCAAGGGTAGAAAATATCTATCTGTGCTGGGATCGTCCACCGCAAAACCATTCTTTTGTGATTTTGGCGAGACCTTAAGAACGGCATCATCGTCCAGAACGACTTTGGGATCTACTTCCTTGTAGCCGCCTTTTGCTGCACCACCAGTCACTCCCTTCGCAGCTCTGTAGAAGCGAGGGTTGTCTCCCGACTGCAGCCCGATTCTCACCTCTGCGATGTCTTCTAGCTTAACGAAATGCCTCTCGCGAAAGGTATTTGCTTTCACGATCAGAGGACCATGAGTTGTGGGTAGGCTGAGTTGCTCGGGAACAGTGGATGGGAAAACGTCCCTCATGAAACCGAAGAGGCTTGCTCGGGCTTCAAAAAATGGTAGGCGGCTAAACTCCTCTAGCCGCCCCTGTCGTACTGTATACCGAGCAGTTCTGGTTTCCGCAAACGGCCACGGAGCGCTTGCCATAGAGTCAGCTCGTACTGCCTTGTAAGCCGCCTCAAGCTCCTTCGCATCGTTTACTGGGTGGAGCTGCCAAAAGTCGAAGAACTGATAGATATTTGCTGCGCGAACCGCAGCGTCTTTGCACTTCTCTAATTCGATAATAACCGGGAACACATCTATGCCTGGAAACATCGACCGACTGACCTTGACCAATCGCACGATCTTCGCATTGTCAAGAATGTAGCGACGTAGCTCTAGATGACTCTCGATGGTAAGGAAGGAAGAACTGACAATGAAAACAACCCGGCCACCCTCTTTGAGACGCTCAAGTGCGTTGACAATGAAGTAGCCGTATGAGTCTTTGCTCCCCAAATTGTAAACGTCGCTATAGTGGTCGCCTTGAACTACCTTGACCCCGTACGGAGGGTTGCCGATTACAAGCTGCGGACCGTAGGCTCGCCTGCATGAAGCACGTCGGCTCTGGACGACACTGAGATCTGCCGTCTTTTTTATGTCAAAATATTGATCCGGCTCAATCGTTATTGGATCAAGCGAGTTTTGCGTGTCGATGGATCTGTTCGCATTCCACTGTTTAGTCCTGCGGTCCGTCTGCTTCAGTGGCCGCACATTGTCTTTCAACTGCTCCAAGAACGTGCTGAGAAGCGTAAGCTGCACGGCGAACGGGTCGATATCTCGTCCGTAGATGTGCTCTTGGGCTTCAGCGTGAGCAGCTCCGGCGTTCTCGGGTAATCCCTGTTTAATCTGTTGAGCCAACACCTCGTCAACGTACTCCCGATAGAGCTGGCGATAGAAGTGCCCCGAACCGCAAGAGGGTTCCACAATCTTGTGCCCTCGAAACGTCTTCAGATGATCGCGCCCGAGGTCTACCATAAAGCGCATTGTGGCATCCGGCGTGTAGATGGCTCCGATTGAGTTGCGCAGCTCATCATCGATGAGGCGTTCGTAGATGCGGCCAATTACATTGAGGCGGCTATCTGGATTGCCATAAAGAATGGCCGAGCGGATATCGATGGTGATCAGTTTGCCACGGATCTCAGCAAGTGTGTCGTCGTTTGGCAAGAACCGATCATAGTTGGCCGCCTTGAAGAGCTTTCCATACTGCGCAGAATGAACGCTGAAGCCATAGCGGAAGATGTCCTGCCAAGACACTCTAGCGATGTCTTGCCCCATGCGCTTGTAGAAGGACTTCGATTTCGAAAATGTCCTGAGTGCGTCCTTCTCGTCCAGTTGGCTGAGAGCATTGAGCACCTTGAAACCGAAAAGCCCACCGATGAGGTCATATTCTGTGCGGGGAAACAGAGTATGAATCACCCGAGGCGTCTCCGAGCCCGCTGACAGGTCCTCGATCAGTTTAATAAAGAGGATTTTTGTCGTGAAGTGAAGGCTTATGGCTTCTATCGCGTGCCTAATTCCGATTTGGGCCTTGTCCTTCTTATCTGATTCGCCGATAAACCTTTGCCGCTCTTCAATAATGTCCTGAAGGTACTTGCGGAGCTGCAGATCTTGGTTGATGTTGAACTTGCCAGTAGCAGGGTCCGTGAAGCGGGCGGATATGTCTTTCACTGTCCTTTGCTTGAAGCTTAACAGAATGGCAAGCAGCTCCTTTTCTTCCAAAAGGCGTCTGACTTCACCAGGCTTCTCTTCTTTGAACGAATTCCATGATGTAGCAGGAATAGGTTTGTAGAGCAATTCACCATCAGAAGGGTCGATTGTCTCAGTGCGTTTGTAGAAGTTATGTTGACGTCCATTCGAAACAATAAGAAACGGTACCGGCCTATCAAATGAGTCGCTTGTCGCATAGGACCGCGCTTGGACAAGATCAGAGTCGTTGAGATCGTGCTTGTAACGCTTCGCTTCCAGCACCGCATAGGGGAGCCACCGGCTAGGTAAAGGCCGTCGTATCGCCCAACGTGGCTTTCCCCAAGCTGCATCAGGTGTTGAGCCTGGTAGTCCAGGGACGACGGTGAGGGGAAACCAAAACCCTTCTCAAGATAGGGAAGGATGAGCTTATCTGCCGTGTCCTGTTCTGAGTACGTGTCGTAGGCAGGATTGTGTTTGCTCAACTAATTAGGGCTCCTAAAGGTTCGGCATGTACAAACGTGCCACGAGTCCATTCTAGCGAGTTGCAAGCCTTTCAAGGCAATGCGGTTCCCCCGCTTCCGCTACACTCGCCCCTTAAGCAAACTCCACCTACCATTCAGGCGTTTCCAAAACGCTTGAAGCTGGTCATCGTGCCTAAACGCTCGGCAACTCTTCCCACTGTGTCGTCCACCCTAGCGACTGGTACTCCGCCAGCAGTTGTCCAGGTTGAATTCTTGAGGCCGGCGCTCAGGATGCGGACGGTTCGCCGCCCCAGCTTGGCGTTGGGCCGGTCCATCGTCTTCAGACTTGCTCTCTTCACAAAGCGGGCTGTTGGACCGTCGCGGGCAGCAGCTCCATAATGATCACGCCGCACTTTGCGTAGCGGAAGCGGCCGCGGAAAGCCGTTCGCCCCAGGCGTAACCACCCCGAACACATGCAGGTCTTCGCTCAGGGAGACGCGCACCGATTAGTAGACCGGATCCTCACGATCGAGCCAAGCGCAGTCCGCGCCGCGGGGGCGGCCGCTTGACCGTAAACTCGCCATTGACGGTCGACAACAACCGCGCAACCGATGACCGGCTTCGCCGAACGGTCAAGTACTGGCAAATCACCATCCTGGATGCTGGCATTCCGCAACGAGTCCCCGCCCACCCGCATGAGGAACGTCACGGTCTTGTTGTGGTTCAGGAACTCCGTAAGATCAAGCGGATTTCCAGATAGTGTCCGCCAGACTGGGAAAGCCCGCAGGTACGCTTTCATCGAAAATTTGCAAGACCAAAAGCCAGCTTGCCGACTCACGATGGGCGATGCTAACGCCGGTCATAATGCGAAACCGTTGTAGGGACCGATAGTAGCTCTCGTCATTACGGAGAGCGCGTTGCGTCTGGTCGAAAGATCGACGCCCCGTGCTTATCCCCGCATCGATATTGACGTGGTCGGCAGCCGCGGTGAATGAACGTGCGGGCTGGCCGACTGCAGGCTATGATCGTAGCAATTGATCGTCCGATCAACAGGAAAAAACAGAGGGCAGGTCAGATGAGCCAAGTGCAAATGGCAAGGAAAGCTTACACCGGGGAAAAGATCGAAGGCTTCGGGATTGAGATCCTCTGGCCGTGCCAACCCGGCCTGAATCGAACGAAGTCCGCAGTGCCCTTATCGTGCTTGTGGAGCTGAATTCGTGAGACACTCTGCAAGCTCATCCCGCAGCAAACGCGCGCTGTCCATTGAGCCCACTCTGGGCTGGACCTACCTGTCCCGTGAGGCGTTAGCCTGCGCCAAGGCGCAAATGGATGAGGAATCGATGGGCGTGCGCGACGAGATCGGATTCTTGACGGTCCATCAGCGCTACGCTGATCGCTTCTTTCCAGGCACTTCAGTGCTGCAAACACCCGCTCCGCACGCCCTCTTCCTCCCCTGCCTGATCGAAGACCTAGCCGGAGTGACGGGGCCGACGGCGCAGCGAGCTCTGCGCGAACGCGAGCGGCAACTTGCTGGCCGCCTGAAAGAGATGGGCGAATCGCAAGTCATCGGCGGACGTGTCTTCCCCCAACCATCAAGCCAACCGCCGTCGACCGTGTATTGGAATGCGCTTGCAGTGTGGGGGATCCTGCGTCCACGGTTAAATGAGCGGACCATTTCGCGCGATCAGGCGCATAGGCTACTCAAAACCGCTGGGGCGGCAACGGACGATGATGGTCAGCCGTTTCTCAGTTTCGATCCACCTTTCGTTCCGCTTCCGGAGCGTCCGGAAAACTGGCAGGGCGGCAACATTACCCTTCGGATGACTACTGGGGAAGCCAAGTTCTTGCGTAAGCGACTTGTTCAGTTGCGCCGCAACGACGGCAACGGATTGTCTCTGCTCGCGCGGCTAATTAGAACCGAGAAGAAGGCGCCAGCCACGATGTGGGGAGAAGAGACCCAGGCGGTCGCTGGCCCCGATCAGGCTTCGCTCAGGCGATCGGAGCAGGCAGCCAGTCTCGCGGGTGTGGGTCGCGCGGTCTATGACGCCTTGCTAGAATGCGTTGTCGAGGTCGACGACAAACGGGATATTGCGACCCGTCATCGCGATCATCTCGCGACAATCATCACAATGCATGGTCGCCTCGCAGCCAACCTCGATATCCGTGCGCTTGAGGCCGACATCGGTCCTCTGCCATCCAACTTGCTTGCTGTCGTATCGGCGACGAAGGACTGGCTAGCTTCGAGATCAGGAGATCCCGCCAAGCTATTCGATGTGTATGCCGCGGCTGAAGCCCGCAAGGGACCACGCGCCCGGCTTGCACCGACGCCCAACGGGCGTGCTCGACGCCTTGAATGGTCGACTGAAGAACATAGCTTGGCAGGCCCGCTTCACTATAGATGGGAGCAAGTCAGCACGCTTCTCAACGATCTGGCGGGGGCTGCATGAGCGGCGGTGTCGAGAGCTGGCCATCACTCTCATTCTTGGAGAGCCTACGTCCGGGGTCCGACGAAACCGTGGAACTCGCCCTGCTTGCGTCCTACTCGGCAGATCTCGGTACAATCGGCGCGACCTTGCTCGCTTTGGCGGGTAAGGACAGTGATGAAGGTCGTGGCAGCCCTTCCGACTTCGCCGATGCGGTCGAGCGGTTACGGGGCAAAGTTCGAATAATCATCCAGCGGGGGCGCCTTGCCAAGATGCGGCGGACGCCGCGTATTGCGGCGGTGCTGGACCAGTTCGTCCGAGAAGTGCCTTTCGACGAAGCGTTGCACAGCTGGCACCCTAAGACCACATTGGTGCGTACACGCAGTAAAGAAGGGGGCATAAGGTGGCGCCTATGGATCGGAAGCAGGAATCTCACAGAATGCGTCAATCGCGACATCGGTCTCCTGCTCACCTCGGGTGGAAAAGGCGGTGCTCCCATTCCAGGAGCGAACGAAGT
>CALMON010000012.1 GCA_937871785.1 uncultured Granulicella sp. | reverse complement strand
ACACGGAGGACACGACCGGGCTGTACGAGAAGCTCAAAGATGAGAAGGCGGCGGTATCGAAGCGGCGTATCCGGTCGCTTGTCCGGCGCGATCGTGATGCCGTCTCGATGACTGCCCTGCCCCAGTCCATGACCCTGACCCGCGGCCGGCTCGTAGTGGACTTCGAAACCGTCGAGCAGCTCGCCGAGTGCATGCTCCTGCTGGCCCGGGTGCTCGAGAGTGAAGGGGAAGAGTTTGCTGAAGCGTTTGAGGTCAAGCAGTCGGAGCGGTAGTAGTGTCTCCACAGTTGCCTTGAACGCTCGCAGACCCTTGGATATCGCGCGCGAGGCTGAATTCCGGAGTTCATGGGACTTATGAAGGTCTGAGCGCATCTCCTTGTGCACGTTCTCTTGCTCACCGCGCCGGTGCTGGTAGCTGCGCCCTGCGGCTCTGCGTTCAGAACTCGCGTTCCGCGCCCTGACGGGTTTGGACTCCTCCCCCAGCCAAGGAGCCGGCCGGGTCCCCACTCCCAAAACTTCTGCCCTGGGCAACGCGGCTTTTCGCCGCAACTTGGGAGCAGCGCACCTTTGCGCCGCAACGGGCGAGTGTGTCTCGAGTGACCGGGCAAAAGGGCAAGCACCATGCAGACCCTCAAGACCATCACCCTCTTCGCCCACCGTCAGCAACTCAGCTTCCAGCGCACCTCGCAAAACAGCCGTAACTACATTGCCTTTGGAGGTCCATTCTCGACAACGACCGCATCCGGTCCTTCCACTATAACGTCGTTGCTTTCGACAAACAGGGCCACTTCGCAAAGCCGCTGCAGAAAGGCACACGCATCAACTCGTCGTGCAGGCACAATCCCAGCCCGACAACATCGACAGCATCCCGCTCCTCACCGCAACCTTTGTGCGGCCGGTTCGTCCGGCCGCCGCATTCTAGAACAGAGGCACGGCCTTCAAACGCAGCTCCGCAACCTTCGTAAAGTCGAGCTGCTTTTGCTCATGCCCTTTCGGGTGCTGCTCTCTCCAGAGGACGAGGAGTAAAGGCGGCATGGCCGCCCGCACCGCTTTCGTGCGGTGCACCCGCGCATGACAAGCCGGGCAGAGTGAGATCATCAGCCTCAACTCTGAACGACCAGGAATCCGATGGTGAACGACCATGCTGCGCTTGCCTGTTCCTGGCGCATCGCACACCCGGCAGCGATAGCCGTCCCGTTCCAGCACCGTTTCCCGCAAGCCACCGAAGTGCTCCTCATCTTGACGCCGCAGTGTGTAGCAGGTCGCGCACATGCCCTGGGCCAGAATGGCCTCTCGACCACAGCGGCAATGCATCGCGAGTTGAACGGTCTTTTTCCTGGGCTTCATCGCTGGATGCTATGTGAATCCTTCCTGCTCTATACAGTAGAGCAGGATCTCACAATCCCTCCGCCACCTCGGCAAGCCTGGCAAAGCCTTCAGCGACCGAATACTCATTACGCTCGCAAAATGCCGAGAATCGGTTCCAATCCGCCACGCGAATGCGCAGCGACATGGGTTGAGGCCGGTCTTTAGAAGCCACGCGACCAGCCTTCAATGCTTTACGTGCCACTGGATGATTGTCGATCGAAAACCCGCGGTCGCCGGCAAGCCGCTCCAGTTGGCTGGGTGTAGGCTGCGCGGGAATCGGTGTCGAAGAAGGTTGGCTCTTCGGCTTTGGAGTGAAGTCCTCCAACCCTCCACCAGCCAGTTCCTTAAAGGAATTTTCCATGCTCATGCAGCAACCTCCTTCTGCTGCCGCAGCACCTGAATCACTTCTGCCGTAACCTCGATTGCGTTTTGCTGAGCTTCCCCAAGTCCGTTTGTCTCCTTCGGACTCAACTCTGTGAGAGCTCGCTTGTAGGCAAATAGATGAGAAAAGGCGGTTCTTTCATTGAGGCTCTTGCTAAAGCGGGGAACAGCAGCCGCGACGATGTTCTGGCGAATCTGCTTCTCTTCCCTCGTGACGATGATCGGGCTCGTGCGGATAAAGACGATCGCGTGAGGTATCTTGCGCTTGAAGAGGTTCTCCTGCGTTCTCAACAGGCTGATCGCCCTGGTTGCCACGTCAGCATCCGCAGTCTTGGCTTGCATCGGAATCAGAACCAAATCCGCACGAGACATCGCCGACACCATCTCCTGGTTCGCTGAACCCTGCACATCAATAATGACGAACTGAACTTCAGACTGAAGTCGGTCAATCAACGTCGTCAGGTCTTCCCCTGGCGTTGGCGTCACGACGAGATTGCGATGGGTGCTGTCGCCTTCACTCCACCGCGCGAGTGTTCTCTGTGGATCGGCATCAATAATACGGACCGATGCACCCTGGGCCGCCAGTGTGGTGCCCACTACGAGACAAGTTGTCGACTTGCCACTTCCCCCTTTTGGGTTTGCTGCGACGATCACCGGCATTTTCTTTCCTCGATATGTAGCGTAGCGCGTATTACCAAGCATCACGCGTTACAAACAACAGCACGTACCGTCTTTTACAACACACCACGTAGTTGTAGTGCATTTAAGAGTGAACCTCTTTCCGGTGAGATGTCTGTATTGCCATACGTAATGCATTGCGCAAGACATTACGCAACACGTTTTGGCTCGAACGCGCTCGCGCTCGCATCTCGAAGAAATCCCCAGACGATGCTCCATGGCAAGCGTGTTGCGAGACGATTCCAAACCTTGCAGGTCAGTTATGAACCTGATCGACCAAGGCGAGTGTGGAAGACGACGATCGGTTCAGGCGTAAACCTTCGTTACGATGTCCGGGTTTAACGACTCCAACGCGTACGGTGTGCTCGCTCAGGTCCACCTTTGTCATTGCGGTCGGGTGAAATGCGAACTTTGCAGTACAGTGTCATGTACGCTTGGAGCATGAAAAAGCCCTCGGCGTTCGCAGCGCCGAGGGCTTGTGTATCCATCCCGCGTTGGAGGCGGGCATATGCATAGTCTAACCCACGAACGGCCGCAGGATCGTTCCCCGGTGAACACCTCAACAGGCCTCAGCCGCCAACTGCCCATCTGGCCGGAAAGCGTAAGAGGCGGCCCAAATGCGATTCTGCGTTCCGCGCTTTTTGCGGGCATCCAGAGCAAAAAGCGCCAGACGCTGGGAACGCAGACGAGGCCAGACAAGAAGCCGGAAGGCGTCGCAATCGCCTCGCAGGACGGTATCAAAATCACGTTCGCCGGTACACAGTTCAACCAGTACGCCGCCGACGTGTTCTTCGAAACTCTGCATCGCGCCAGGCGCCAAGCTTTAGAAACAGCTTGCCAGTTCAAGGGGGCTGAGTTCCTGAAAGCGATCGGCCGCAGCTGCAACAACCTGAGCTACGAGGACCTGGAAGAAAGCCTCGACCGCCTCAGAAGAGGCTCGGTCGACCTGGAATGGGAAGTGAACGGCCGTCGTTACAAGTTTTCCGGCAGCTTGATCGCTTACTACCTGCGCGAAACGACCACAAAAACCTACAAGGTGACCTTCGCAAAAGAGATCCTTACCCTTTTCGCGCCGGCCAGTTGGACGCAGCTTGAATGGGACGAACGCCAGGCAATCAAAGGCAAACCTCTTGCACAGTGGCTTCATAGCTACTATTCGACGCATGCTGCGCCTTTTCCGGTCAGCGTAGCTTTTCTCCACGAGAAGTCCGGCAGCCCCACCACGCTGCTGAAGCACTTCAAAACGGAACTTCGCAATGCTCTCGAAACATTGGAAACGACCCTGAGCTGGACGGTAAAGTGGGACCGCCACCTGGTTACCGTGGGCCGTACACCGTCCGCGGCCCAGTCCCGCCACATCGTGAAGAAGATGGCGAAGAGTAAGCGGCTCAAAGAAGCCAGGGAATCGCAACAGGGAGAAGTGCGTCCTGCTACCAGAGCGAACGACAGCGGTTTGTTCAGCACACGCCAAGTCCTCGACCAACTCCTCAAGGCTCGCTGAACCTCGCATTTCACCCGACGCCGTCGCACCCCTCCGCGCGTCAGCGTTTGCCGCAGTCTCGCATTTCACCCGACTCTCGTCCCGCACGCTCACAACGAGCTGGGCTTCCTGCGGTCTCGCATTTGGCCCGACCCAAGGCCCGCTGCTCCCCATCGCATTTCACCCGACCTAAAACCATCCTGTGAAAAGAGGTCGCATTTCACCCGACCAAGGAGCGGTCCGGAGGGTGCGCCGCTTCGCATTTCACCCGACCCGAACGCCGACTGTAGGGTCAGCAGGGAAGTGCTGAACCTTTGCTAACGTATACAACCGTCCCAGCGCCCACGAGCTGTCGCGGTTCACTTCAATGCAAATGCTCCTAACAGCCTCGCATCTCACCCGACTTTAGAGGAGGCTTTTCAAGCTCAGGTCTCTTGAAGAGAACGTCCATTAGCTCCGCATCGAGTGTTCCCATAAGGAACTCCTATACCTGCGATGGAGCACCACTCGAGACCGCTCGAGAGTGTACTTCGCACGCATTTGACCCGACCGGAGGGCCCCTTCACGACAGAATTCCGTGCCAAAAGCGCTTGCTGGTCTATCGGGAACGACTGCCTTCCGCGTTCGGTGGCAATGCACAATTGCTGACTCTCGCATTTCACCCGACGAACCGCCGACATCACAGGTTTCCACATCGACCAAAGGGAACGCATTCGGCCCGACCAGTCTTCGCATCCCACCCGACACCTAACGCATTTAGCCCGACTTGCAGCGCATTTAACCCGACCTGCCGGAGTGTGAGCGAGCAGCTAACCGCCAGACTAGAAAGAACTTAAACGCACTGCGCTTCAGGCTCTAATCCTTTAAATCGCTTCTTAATCCAATCTTCTAATCACAAACTCGACTGTGAAAGAAACAGGTGCCTCCAAAAGGAAAAAACAAAAGCTTTCTGATAAAGATAAGAACAAAACGAGCCGGTGATCTACCGTCCAAGCAGTGGGGAAGTCGGAAAATAGCAAAAGCAAAAACAAGGCAAAAGTGCCGGGACAGGCACACAAGACAATGATGACGCAGTGCAGCAGATCAGATGAGCCTAGGCGATTGAGGATGACCGACCACTGTAGTAGACGCGCGCTTCGACGGGATCAAGCAGTAAAGAAAGCGCTCTGCGGCCTTCGCTCATACGCGATCGACATGAACGCATTATGTTTGGATGTCTCGCTTCCGTTTCCGTTCAAGAAGCAGACCATCAAGTTAACTTGAGAGATCCTCGTTCTTTCTGCCGGTGATGGTTCCTAGTAAGCGATGCAAGCCTTCGGGCAGCGCGTCTCCTCGCCATGCGACGTGCTGGTCGGGACGGATAAGCGCGAACCGGGCACCATAACGCGGAAAGAGACGCGCGTCTTTAGGCGCGACGACCTTCAAAGGCACTTTCATTGTTGCGGCTACGCCGATGATCGGTTCTACTTCGTCAGCCGCCGTTTCAGCGGTAAGAAGCAGACTCAGACCCGCCCCGAAGTGGTCGTACAACGAAGAGCCGTCTTCAAGCCATAGATGCGGCGCCAGGCCTCCGGGACAAGCGGAGGGGCGGTAGATCATGGTGCTCGCGGGCGGCGGTTTGGAGCCGTCGCCGACGATGATCGGCGAATCCTCATAGCGGTAGCCCAGCACAACGCCAAGCGTGCGGAATTCGCGCAGTTTCGCAGCGAAAATGACATCTCCAGCTTCGCGTCTCGTGGCGTCGCCAAGAGCTCCCGCAGCCTCAAGCCCTGGCAGCGACAGGTGATTGCCCAGCGCGCTGTAGTTCGCCACAGCTTCTTCGATCACGGCCAGATGGACGGGACGCCGCTCCTGCTCATAGCTCGCGGGCAGCTCGCTGCCACCCCATCCCTGCAGCACCGCAGCCAGTTTCCAGCCCAGGTCGACCCCGTCCGCGATGCCCATGTTCATGCCAAAGCCGCCGAAGGGAGGATGGAGGTGGCAGGCGTCTCCGGCAAGAAGGATGCGGCCCTCGGCATATCGGTCGGCAATGAGACTATGAGCCACCCAGGGAGATGTCCCCAGGATTTCCATGTCGAAGTCAAGGTTGGTCGCTCGACGAATCAGGTCTTTCGGATCGAGTGCTTCCAGCGGACCTTCCACACGCGTCGCGATGAAGTACCAAAGATCGAGTCCCTCCATCGGCCCGATCAACGAAGGCACGTCCGAGTTGATGCACCAGTACATGATGGCCGGGCCATGCGGGATCAGAGCTGCCAACCCGGGAGCGCGGAACTGCACGTTGTAGTTGCCGGCGATGCCTCGCTTGCCCTCCATGGTGGCGCCGATCACCTCGCGCACGGCACTGCGAGAACCGTCAGCGCCCACGAGAAACTTGCTATGCACCTCGGTTTCCACGCCGGTCAGCGTGTTCTTCACGATCGTGACCACCCCGTCGGGATGTTGAACGGCGCTCAGGAAGGTGGTGTTGAAGCGAATTTCCGCGGCGGGTAGGGTAACGGCATGGGCCCGCATCACTTCTTCCAGCACGTACTGCGGTATCCATTGCGCGGACTCGGAATAAAGGTCATTCTTTTCCGGCGAGCAGTTGGACGCGTTCTCAATCTTCGTGAGCTGCGGACCGTTGAGGCGGGTGGTAAAAATTACGTCTGACGGGTAGTTGGCAGGAAGCCGCGAAGCTTCCCGCAGTTTGTCGGCGATGCCCCAGCGGCGCAGGTGCTCGCGGGTGCGCACATTGGTGGTCTTTGCCCGAGGATTCAAGCCGACGCGGTTATTCTGCTCAATCACGACGCAGGCAATGCCACGCCCGGCAAGTTCGATACAGGTCGAAAGGCCGACCGGGCCCGCGCCCACGATGAGAACGTCTGTGTAGAGTGTTGGCAAGCTGTGCATGGGTCTCCCTTTGAGGGCAACGACGTTGCGAAGACGTGGAATCGTACAGTAGGAGGCCAGAAAGGTCTGCGCCTGGGCGCCTGTGGGTGTCAGGTCGGAGCGGGCGAGGGTCAGACCTTCAGCATTTCTTCCGGCGGAAACTCTTCACGCCACAAGTTCACCAGGCGCGGGCTCATCTGCCAGGTTTTTGGGCGCTGCGGGCTGTCGGGGTGCCAGGGCCGAGGCTCAAAGTACCCGAGCGTCTCATCGGACATCCGGTCGAGTTCCGCATACAACTCCGTGATCAGCCCATCGGGATTGCGATGGTAGGTGAACAGGTTGTGACCGATGCCGTGCCGCCCCGGTCCCCAGAGGAGCCGGATGTTGTTCCGGCTCAGGTAATCGCAGGCGGCCTGCATGTGGGACCAGTCGCGAAGCTCGTACGCCGTATGGTCGTGCCGTATTTCGCCGCTTCCAATGAAGTTGACCGTGTGGTGGTCCGGCCCGCAGCGCAAAAACGAGAACTGACGCTCAAGCCAGTCCGAAACGCGAAAACCCAGCACATTGCAGTAGAAATCCGTCATCGCTACTACGTCCTCGACATGAAAAGCGACATGGCCGAGCTTGTTGGGAACGATTCCCTGGGTCGCGAAGCGGCGGTCGGACGGGGGCGTGGCGTGGAAGATCTGGATGCGCGTCCCCTTCGGGTCGAGGAAGGTAAACTGGTCCGCGACGCCGGGCTCCGGGTCGTGATCCATGGTGCTGCCGAGGTAAACCCGTCCTGCCTCCTCTTCGACCAGCGAGAGCCCCAACACCTGTTGGTAGTATTCCGACAACCGGGCGAGATCCGGCGTCACGTAGGAGGCGTGGGAAATCTTGCTTACGCTCATCGTCGACATGGTTCAAACTCCTGAGTTGGTACGAAGGGTGGGTACACAAAGGGCCTGACAGAGCAGGGAAGTGAAGCTTTGGAACCAAAAAGTCGAGCGGAGAAGCGGAATAACATACCCACCCCATAAATGATCGCGGTCATTTTCGTGAACTATAGCCAAGCGTTGAAGCATTCGTCAACCGCGGAGGAAGAACGTTTCTGCGAGTGGTTCTTCCTCCTTGCGCCGCAGCCCCGGAACCGTAGAGGATCAGGAAGGCCTTGCAGCGACGCTTGTGCGTCGTGCGATACGCTCGTCTGCGTACCAGGCTCAAAAGGCATGCTCCTGTCCTCGCTGTGGACCTTGCTTCCACACCCCCACTAAAAATGATTGCGATCATTGTGCTTGACAAGTGGGTGCATGTTCCTCGAAAGTGATTGCGATCAGAAAAAGCGGGTTCCCGCGGCGGCTGCTCACCATTTTCGAAGAAGCAGTCAAGTGGCGCCGCACCATCGGCGAGATTGGAATTCACCATCATGAAAAGCCTGATCCCTTCCTTTCCCCTCCGCATCGTCTCGATTTTTGTGCTGTTGCTCTGCCTGCTCCCGGGTAGTCACGCGCAGGGCACTTCAGCCTCCGTCACAGGAGTGATCACAGACCTTTCCGGAGCGAACATCGCGGGGGCGACCGTGGTTTACACCAATGTCGCAACGGGGGTGAAGGCCAGCGCCACCACCAACGACGCCGGTATCTACCGAGTCGCCGGCCTGCTCCCGGGGGTGTATTCGGGAAGCGTGGTGATGCAGGGTTTCAAGACGGCTGTGCGCCAGGGCATCAACCTGCAGGTCGAAGATCAGGTCAAGCTCGATTTCGCGCTGGAGATCGGCGCGGTGACGGAATCGGTGACTGTGGAAGCGGGAGCGACGCTGCTGGAAACGCAAAGCCCCACGGTGAGCCAGGTAATCGAGGGCCGACAGGTGGAGGACACGCCGCTGAACGGCCGCAACGCCATGAATCTGATTGCGCTTACGCCCGGTGTGGTCCCGCAGGGCTCCACCACGGGCTCGCTGACCGGCAACGCCAACGGCGGCTCTTCAACCAACGCACAGGCTTTCGGCAACTATGCCATCGCGGGCGGCCTGGCCAATCAAGGGTCGGTGTATGTCGACGGAGCTCCTGTGAACTCCGTCGAAGCGCATGTGACGTCACTGATTCCGGCTCAGGATTCCGTGCAGGAGTTCCGCGTGGAAACCAGCGTCGTGAACCCGCAGTATGGCGAGTTCAGCGGCGGCATCGTTTCGTTCGTCACCAAGTCAGGTGGCAACGCACTGCATGGTACGGTCTACGATTACCTGCGCAATACCATCTTCAACGCGAACAACTTCTTTCTAAGCGGCGTCAATCAGGCCAGGCCCAAGCAGATCCAGAATCAATTCGGCGCCACTGCCGGTGGTCCCATCAAGCACGACAAGGCGTTCTTCTACGCATCGTATGAAGGCCTTCGCTCCGCGCTCGGCGTGCCGAACCTTGGCCGCGTGCCGACGGCAGCGGAACTGCAGGGCGACTTCACGGCCGATCCCAAGGTCATCAATCCCGTGCCCACGCTTGTGAACAATCCGGGTACGGCACCTATCGCGCAGTACAACCAGGCCAGGTGCAATGGAGTGTTGAACAAATTCTGCCTGCCCGGTCAAGCCACGCAGCCGGGGGATGCCGTCGTCGATCCTACAGCGTATTACATGGCAAACACTCTCCACTACTTTCCCGCTCCCAACACCACCAATGCCGGACCGGCCTATAACTTTTCGCAGACCGGCAAAGCGTCTTCGTACCTGAACACCTTCGATTCCCGTATCGACTACAGCCTTGGCAGCAAGCAGAAGCTTTTTGCCAAGTACGCTCGCCTGTACGGCACGCAGCAGGGAACGCAGTTCGTATTCAACAACCCCACGGCACCCAGCAGCGGCACCAGCTTCGGCACCAGCACCACGCAGGTTGTGCTCGGCGATACGGTCGTGCCGAACTCCACCTCGGTGATCGACATTCGCGTCTCCTATCTGCGGTTCGACAACTCGAGCGTACCTTCCAGCACCAACCTTGCGGGGTATGGCCCCTTCTACGCGGGTATCGCCAACCAGGTCGACTATCCCTCGTTCCCGACGGTCGTCCTGTCCAACAGCGCTCCCCAGCCTTTCGTGCAACTCTCGTTCTTCACCCGGCAGCCGACGAATCACTATGTCGTCTCCGGTACCTACTCCAAACAACTGGGCCGCCACTCTCTCAGCTTCGGCGGGGAAGCGCGTCGGCGCGAAGAGTACCCCATCCTGAACCCCGCGACGACCGGTCTATACGTCTTTGCCGGTACCAGCACTTCGTGCCTTCCCAGCGCTTCGCCGACAGCGGTCAGCTTCAGCGATGCTCAACATTTCGTTTCCGGCATTTCCTGCGGTCCCGTCAATGGTCCGCCGACCAACCTTGTGATCCCCGGTACAGGGGCGACTCCGGTTTCCGATTTCATTTCCGGTCAGTTCACGGTAGCTCCCCTGGGCATTCAAACGTCCGTCACACCCAGCTCGGTGAACAAGTATGGAGGCCTGTTTCTCAATGATTCATTCCAGATTTCATCCAAGCTGACCCTCACCGCGGGGCTGCGCTATGAGCTGCCCGGAGGCTTTGTCGAAAAGCACGACGACAACGCGGTCCTTCTGCCGCAGCTCGCCAATCCGCTCGTGCTGGTGAACAGCGCAGCGTATGGCAGCCGCAGCGATTTGCAAACGCACACCAAGCTCTTCTCGCCACGCATCGGTTTCGCCTTCCAGCCGTATGTCGGCACGACGGTGCGCGCCGGCTACAGCCTGGCCTACCTTCCCATGGACATCGTCTACACCTCGGGTCCGAGTGGCTCGTCGATCGTGACGGCGACCACCTTTGTTCCGGCCGGCAACCTGATCAGCGCGCCCCTCGGCTACGTGGCTGGCACGACAACACCCTCGACGAACCTGATCAAGCCTATTGGACGCGCCGGCTACGCCGCCAACCCCACCTACTTTTACGGACAAACCATCAGCGGCCGCAATCCCACGTCGAACTTTCCCTATCTGCAGCAGTACAACGCCAACGTGCAGCAAGACTTCGGCAACGGCGTGATCACACAAGTCGCTTACCTGGGAGCTCGCGGCCAGCACCTGCCGATCGCGATCACGTACAACATCAACCAGCTACCCGACAACGCGACGCTTTCCCAAGCCAACCGGCCCTACGCGCAATATCAGAACGTGAATGAAAACTCGGCCTGGATCGGCGACACCTACTACAACTCACTGCAGACTACGCTGACCAAGCGCTTCAAAAGCGGCGGGACCTTTCTGGCGAACTATAGCTGGTCGAAGCTGCTTGGTACGGCCGACTCGACCAATCCGTTTGCCGAAACCCATGCGGGCGGCGTCATTCAGGACTACAGCAACACCCGCGGCGAACGCTCGTACACCAGCTTCGACGTGCCGCATCGGCTGGTCGTCAGCTATATTCTGGATTTGCCGGTCGGCAAGGGTAAGCGTTTCCTCGGCAACGCCGATGGCGTCGTCAACACGCTGGTCTCGGGATGGAACGCGAGCGGCATCAACACCTTCCAGAGCGGCTTTCCGCTGGCCATCACGGCGCTCAACAATATTGTCGGGGAAGCTTTCGGCGGAGGAACGATCCGTCCTAACGTGGTGGCGGGCTGCAACAAGAAGGTCAGCATCGGGTATGTCGCCGCTGCCCAGCAACAGAAGTCGGTCATCAATTCGGCCTGCTTCAGCAGTCCCGGACCCACGAGCGCTACGGCGGCTCCCGTTGCCGGCAACTTCTTCGGCAATGAACCTCGCACCGACGGCCAGATCCGCACGCAGGGCGTGGACAACTGGGATTTCTCGGTCGGCAAAACGACGCCTCTGCGCGAGTCCGTCAACCTGGTCTTCCGCGCCGAAGCTTTCAACGTCACGAACCGGGTTCAGTTCGGCGACCCTGGTTTGTCCTTCGGCTCCGGCACTTTTGGTCTACTGACAACACAGGCCAACCCGCCCAGGTCGTTCCAGTTTTCGCTGCGCGTGAACTACTAACCCGCTGTTGCGGCTACAAGAAAGGTTTTGCAACGTGACCAGGTTGAACAGAAGTTCGCACGATCATAGAAGACTCTCCCTAACGTTCTCCGCCCTGGCCTTGGCTCTCGCGGCCGCGGGGGCAGGCCTTGCCCAGGCGCCCGGCAGCGGCACGTGGACCAGCAAGGCTCCCCTTGCCATAGGCAGAGCGGAGATCGGCGTCGCAGCGCTCGATGGAAAGGTGTACGTACTTGGGGGAACAGCGCAGGTCGGCAACGGAAAGCCGGTGTGGAACTCCACCCTGACCTCGGTGTACGACCCGAAGACGAATGTCTGGAAAGACGAAGCTCCGCTACCCACTGGCCTTAGCCACATCGGCGTGGCTGCACTCGATGGCAAGCTGTATGCCATCGGCGGCTTTACGGATGTGGTGCACATGGGGCCGAAGGACCTGAGCTTCGTCTATGACCCAAAGGCGAATCGCTGGACCGCGCTGCCCGACATCTCAAGCCCCCGCGGGTCTGTGGCCGCGGCGGCGGTGGATGGCAAGCTGCACGTCTTCGGTGGCCGCATTTCGGACAAGATCGTCAAGCTGCCCGCTCCTCCGGGCATGCCGGAACTGAGCGCCGGCTTCGGCACCGTGACCACCCATCAGATTTTCGACCCGAAGACCGGGAAGTGGACCGAAGGCGTGCCCCTCCCCGGTCCGGCGCGGGATCATGTGGGTATCGCGGTGCTGGATGGGAAGGTGCATCTGTTCGGAGGACGCGTGGCCGATGTGGTCGACAATCTCGACCGGCACGATGTGTTCGACCCGAAGACGAACAAGTGGACGACAGCCGCACCGTTGCCGCGGCCGCGCTCATCGGGGGCCTACACCGTTCTCGACGGCTTGATCCTGTATGCAGGCGGCGAGTGCAAGCCCGGAGGCCAACCCTTCACGCCCAACGCCTTCGACGACGTGACCGCCTACGACGCGAAGACGGACACGTGGATGCCGTTGAAGAATCTGCCGCAGGCTCGCCATGCTTTCGGAGCAGCCACCATCGGCCATGCCGCGTACTTTGTCGCCGGCGCGCCGCTGTGCGGCGGAGGCACTACCGTCGACACCCTGATGCTGACCCTTCCGTAGCCCTCACACTCGAAGTACAACGCGGTAAACGACGAGGTTCGCACATGCAGTGGCGTCCTGTAACAAGGCGAAAATTCCTGGCCGGAACAGGAAGTGCGGGCGCCTTGCTGGCGGCCGCACCCTGGCTTCGGGCGCAAACCGCGCCTTTCCGCATCGATGTGCATTACCATCCCATCGCTCCCGGCTGGATTGGCGAAGACGTGGTTTCGAGCACCATGGCCCGCGAAGTCATCGGCAGAGCCAAAGCATGGACGCCTCAACTGGCTTTGGAAGAGATGGATCGCAACCAGGTGGAAACGGTCGTTTGCTCGGTCGCGAACCCCGGCATCTGGTTTGGCGACGTAGCGCAGGGCCGCCGGCTGGCACGCACCTGCAACGAATACACGGCGCGGCTGATGGCCGATCACCCCGGGCGCTTCGGCTTGTTCGCCGCGCTGCCGCTGCCCGATGTGGAAGGCAGCCTGGCCGAACTGACCTACGCGCTCGATGTGTTGAAGGCCGACGGCATCGGCCTATTCTCAAGCTATGGAGACAAGTGGCTCGCCGATCCGCTCTTTCAGCCTGTATTTGAGGAACTCAACCGGCGCAAGGCCGTCGTCTATGTGCATCCCATGGCACCAAACTGCTGCCGCCATCTGGTGCCGGACATTCCCGCTTCTCTGCTCGAATACCCGATGGACACGACCCGCACGATCCTGCAATGGATCTTGACCAAGTCCACCGCGCGCTACCCGGATCTGCGCCTCATCTTCTCGCATGATGGCGGCTACATCATGGGCGCGTTGGGCAGACTGCAGATTCTGGACGACACCCAGGAAAGCATGCGCGCCATGATGCCGGAAAGCTTTCGTGCCGAGGTGGCGAAGTTCTATTACGAAAATTCAAGCTCGGCTGACGCAGTAACGATGGCTTCGCTCCGGGCGTATGTGCCCCTGTCTCACGTTCTGCTGGGAACCGATTCGCCGTTCATCGGCCCTATGGCTCCGAACATAGCGCAGCTTCAGAAAATAGGGTTGTCCAAAGCCGAACTCGTCGGGGTGGAGCGTGGAAACGCTCTGGCCCTGATGCCGCGGTTGAACAGGAAGCTGCGCTCAAGCGCATAGAGCTGCCAGCGGAGCCTGCCGAACGAGTTGACAGCCCACGGGCGTTTCCGTAAAGTGATCATGATCATTTATCCTGACTTGCTCGGTCACAAAGTCAGCCGGTGCGAACGCCTCCACCTCATCCCCAGCAACACCCAACGGAAAGGAACATTATGTCCGACACAAGCTTCGTCGCACCTCCCAAACAGGGCATGGCCACCTCAGTCTCCATGACACTCGGCCAGGTCGACCCCATGAGCATCCGGTCGAAGTTGATGCTCGAAACCGTGTCGCACATGATGACCGAAGCGGAGTGGCCCTACCGTGTAGCCACTATCGACCTGATCAGCCAGGGAGACGAGATCGGCGCCTTCCGTATCTTCGGCGCGAACAATCCGAACTCGTTGCGGGATGTGTTTGAACGCAAGCTCGATATCGCGATCATGAACCCCGGAGTGATCTTGTCGATGGCGGATCGCGGCGTGGGCCTGTTCTCGGAGTCGATGCAGGTGGCGCTCATCACTGTGCTGCCGCACTACGATCAGATGGGATTTGCCGTCAGCAAGGCCTCCGGGTTGACGTCGTTAAGCGACATCCGCGAAAAGCGCTATCCGCTTAAGCTTTCCGTGCGCGGGTCGCTGGACGCGTGCACGACGCTGCTCGTCAACAAAGTGTTGCAGGTTCACGGGTTCAGCTATGAAGACATCCTCTCCTGGGGAGGATCGGTTTCGTACGATCAGCCAATGCCCAAGGATTCGTTTCCCGGTTTGCCATCGCGCATCGAGCGCGTAGTGAGCGGCGAGCTCGATGCAATCTTCGAAGAAGGCGTCGTAGTGTGGGCGAACGAAGCCGTGGATGCGGATATGCGCCTGCTGGATCTGGATGAGGAGCACCTGGTACAGCTCGAACGCGAGGGCTTCAAGCGCGGCACGCTCGAGAAGTCTCGCCTGACCAAGCTGCCGGCGGATGTGGCGACGATCGACTTCAGCGGCTGGCCTGTGTTCACCCGAGTCGATACCTCCGACCTGCTGATCCGGAAGTTTTGCGAAGCGCTTGAGGCGCGGAAAGACTCGATTCCGTGGACGTGGGGACCGGTCAAGCAGAAGCCGATGCCGCTGGAAAGAATGGTCGTCAACGCTCCCGACACCCCGATCGACCTGCCCTTTCATCCTGCCGCGAAAGAGTTCTGGACGAAGATGGGCTACCTCAAGTAACACCGCCGCCAGTAAGCAGAGCGGCGTGCGCATGACTTGCAGGAACACCAAAGGGACAGGAAACGATGACGGCGAACGAGCTTGATGCAGATGTTTTGATTGCAGGGGGCGGCCCTTGCGGGCTGGTCCTCGCCATCGAACTGGGACGCCGGGGTATCCGCACGGCTTTGTTCAACGATAAAGCCGGAACGACCCCGCACCCGGCGGCGGGAGCCAGCCAGGCTCGTACGATGGAGCACTACCGCCGCCTCGGCTTCGTCAAGCGGGTGCGCGCCGCCGGGCTGCCGCCGGACTACCCGACCGACGTCGCCTACTTCACGCGCTTCCTGGGCCGGGAGCTCAGCCGCTTTCGGCTCCCCGGGTCCGCCGAGGCGCAGAAGCAGGCGCGCAGCTTGTCGGGGTCGTGGAGTGTCGCGGAACTACCCCACCGCTGCGCGCAGATGTACATCGAGCGAATCCTGCGCGACGAAGCGGAGCAACTGCGCTCGGTGGTCCTGCACTTCAGTTCGCGGGTACACAGCTTTATCGAGCATGCGGATCATGTTGAGGTCGATGTGGTCACGCCGAGCGGCTCCGTCGAAAAGCGCCGGGCGAAGTACCTGGTCGGCGCTGAAGGCGCGCGCAGTGTCATTCGCAAGCAACTCGATATCAGCTATGTTGGCGAACGCAATACGGATCGGCCGTTTCTGGCTGGTCAGATGTATTCGACCTATTTTCGTTCGGCCGAAGTCTACGACATGATTCCGCACCCACGCGCCTGGCAGTATTGGGCGATCAATATGGAACGCCGCGGAATGATGCTGGCGGTCGATGGCAAAGGCGGGTTCGTATATATGACCCAGCTCCGTCCGGGGGAAGATCCGGCCACGCTTTCGGACGAGGTCATCAAGCGTCTGCTTTATTCCGCCGTGGGCAAACCGTTCGCGCTCGAAATTCTTGCCCGTTCGCCGTGGACGGCCGGGTTGATGCTCGTCGCGGAGCGGTTTCAGCAGGGCCGCGTCTTTCTCGGGGGCGACTCCGTTCATCTGTTCACTCCCACGGGAGGGCTCGGTTACAACACGGCTGTGGAAGATGCCGTCAACCTGGGCTGGAAGCTGGCTGGCACGGTAAACGGCTGGGGAGGGCCGGCTTTGCTGGACAGCTATGAGCAGGAGCGCAAACCGGTCGCGCTGCGCAACACCAACTACGCGCGGGGCTTTGCGGAATCGATCGGCCGATTCACAGTGCCTCCGGCTATTGAAGAAGACTCCGAAGCCGGCGAAGAAGCCCGACGCTTTGCCGGCGAGTACCTGCTGAATCACGCTCGCGCCGAATTCAACATTCCGGGAGTCACTCTTGGCGCGCGCTACGACGGCTCGCCGCTCATCGTGCCGGACGGCACCCAGCCGCCACCCGACAGCGCCAATGTGTATGAGCCGTCGGCGTGTCCTGGCGGCAGGGCACCGCACGCCTGGCTTGCCGATGGGCGATCGTTATATGACGCTCTCAACTTCGAGTTCACCCTGCTCCAGCTCGGGCCTTCCGCCCATCCTGACCCGATCCTGGAAGCGGCGCGCAAGGCCGGGGTGCCTCTTACGCTGCTGTCTCTTGAAACGGAAAATCTGCGAGGACTCTATCAGGCGGACCTTGTCCTCGTCCGACCCGACCAGATCGTGTGCTGGCGCGGCGATACCGCTCCTGCCGACTCCGATGCGCTGATCGCCGCGGTGACCGGCAACACTCGCTCCAACTAGCTTTCTTTCCGCTACATTCTGCAGATCACGATGAGGGACACCATAGTGCAACTACTAACCTACAAGGATGCCGCAGGCACGTACCGCGGGGGCGTCAGGATCGGGGAGAAGGTTTTCGACGCGGAGCAGTTCACGGGGCGCGCCGACTGCAGCTCAACTCTTTCGCTTCTCCAGCACTGGGAGGAGGTTGAACCTCTTCTCGCGGAGCGCCTGGCGCAGCGTGTTCATGAGCAGCTTACCGCCGTGTCAGCCGAGCACCTTGGGGCTCCCGTGTTGTACCCCGGCGCCGTGTACTGCGCGGCCGCCAATTACCGCGATCACATGCATGGCATGGCCGTGCGGCTGAACCAGCCGGATGAGCCGGACCCGCGCGAGCTCGACATCAAACCGTACCACTTCACGGTTCCCGCGCAAACGTGCATCGCCGGTCCGCATGAGCCGGTAAAGCTGCCATGGTTCGGCGAAAACATCGATTGGGAAATTGAACTGGTCGCCGTGATCGGCCGGCCGGCGCGCCAGGTTTCGGCGGAGAACGCTTTGAATTGTGTGGCGGGTTACATGGTGGGCAACGACGTGTCCGTCCGCGACATGCGCTATCTGAAGATCCCGAACGTTCCCCTTCAATCTCTGTTTCGGTCCGACTTCATTGCCATGAAAGGCTTCGACAAGAGCTGCACCACGGGCCCCTGGCTTACGCTTGCCAGCGACGTTCCCGACCCGCAACACCTGGCGCTGAAGCTCTGGATCGACGGTCAACTGATGCAGAATTCGTCTACCGAACAAATGGTGTTCAGCGTGGCTGAGCAAATCGCGTACCTATCCTCGCGCGTTACGCTTTGGCCCGGCGATCTTGTGTTTACCGGAACGCCTGCGGGTACCGGGATGGAACGGGATCGGTTCCTGTGTGCCGGTGAAACGCTGCGTTTACAGATCGAGGGTGTTGGCGAGATGACGCAGGAAGTCGTTCGTTAGACCACTTCACCTGTTAACGGGTGTCCCGAAAGTGACGTGCCGTCGCGTTTTTCTTCGGGAAAACGGCCATCGAGGTTGTGGCGCCGGCTTGCACCGGCAGGTAAAAGGGTCTAGAGCACTGCGTCGACAACAAGGAGCAGCACCGGCTGCATGCCCCTTATGCGCGAAGGCGAACGCGTTGCGCGAGGTGCCGCGCTGGCGCCGTGGGTTCACCGGTGGCATCGGCGCGTAACTTTGACACCCTGCTCTGCTTGGCCGGCGAAAACACCACCTCGAACTGCTGCCTCAGCTTGTCCAGGCTCAGGGTCACATCCGGCTCCGCTTCATCAAGGCAGAAGCGCAGCTGCGTGCGGTGCAGACTGAAGATGATGTGGGCCAGAACGTCGGGATCGAAGTCCGGGTTGACGAGGCTTTTCTCCTGCGCATGGGCAATCAGTTCAGCAATATGCCGCTCCTGGCTTTGCACCCCCGCCCATAATCGCGTAGCCACGAGACCGGAATGAAAGGTGATTTCACGCAGCATATCGCGAGAAAGTTGCGGGGTTTGTGTGAAGAAGAGGTAAAACTCGGCAAAGTAGGTGACCAGTTGGTCGACGAACGGGACAGCTCCGTCGACCTTGTCAAACGCCAGCTCGCTCAGATCGGTAAGATCGTCTTCGAATAGCAGGAAGAGCAAATCCTGTTTGTCTTTGGCGTACAGAAAGACTGTTCCGAAAGCCACATCGGCAGCGGCAGCCACCTCACGAACGGTAGCCACTTCAAAGCCCTTTGAAAGAAACACTTTTCTCGCTGCGCGACGAATACGAACAAGTTTGTCACGCTTGTTTGCCTCACGGCGTCCGGGCACCATAACATCGATCGATACTTGTCCCATGACCTTCCTCAATCGCAACGCCAGGCGGCAGAATTGAGCTGCAAACAAGTTCAAGAATACTGATCCTCATCAGGCTTGTCCATGTCGATGTGCAGGCCGAAAGGGCCCTGAGCACCATTGCGCCGGAACGGCTGAAGGCCCCTGCGGCATGTCGCAAACCGTCAAGAGCATCGGGTCGTCCACTCGGATCGAAGGTGCCAAGCTGACCGATCGAGCGTTTTGGGAAGTCACGACGAGCTTAGGTTCCATGTACGACACCGCTCGCCGACACACGACGCAACGAAACGTTCCTGACTATATCAAGCTGTCGCGCGTACGGCTAAGACAGACCCGCAGGCGGCTCACGGGAGAAAAGCTGTTCGACCCCGAGAGGTGCGCCGAGATCGCTTGTACGAGTATGCTTTTCGCGCGATGGCTATGATCAGCGCCACACCGAAGCTTGCGGCTACTCCGCCGAAAAGAAAGACGACGCCGTAGCCGAAACGATCGGCCAGAAGACCTGCTAGCGGTCCAGTTACGCCAAAGGCAAGATCCTGGAAAGCCGCCAGGCCTCCAGCTGCGGAGCCACGCAGATGCGGGGGCACGCGCTGAACAACTTCGATGCCCATGGCCGGAAACATCAGGGAACAACCAATCCCGGTGAGGAAAGCACCGGCGAGAGCCATCGAGGGGTTCGGTGCGGTCCAGAGCATGTACTGTCCTGCGGCTGCCGCAACCATCGACGCGAGCGCTACGGGGATGCTGCCGACGCGGTCGGGCAGGTGGCCGAAGAAGATGCGCACGAGCACGAACGCACCGCCAAAGCAGGTGAGGCCAAGTCCGGTGTGGGACCAGCCCCGGTGCAGGAAGAAGAGCGGCATAAACGCGCCGATGGCCGCCGAACCGACGCCTGCGAGTCCAAGCGCAAGACCCGGCTGCCAGATCAATGCGATGATTCGCCGAAAGGGCGCACGCTCCCCAGCGTGAACCGGTACGGCTGTGACCGGGATGATCATCGCCAGTCCGACCAGCGGAACAAGAGCGCAGGCACACATCAAGCCTGCGAAGCCAGACCGATTGAACAGAGCGACGCCGGCAGGGCTACCGACCGCGATTGCGCCGTAAAGGCCCATTCCCACGAGCCCGAACACCCGCCCCGATCGTTGCGGCATCACGCCGAAACACCAGGCCATCAGACCGACAACCGTATAGCTCTCGCCGATGCCCAGCAGCAAGCGGCCGGCGATCAGCACGCCGTAGGCTGCGGGCGCAGGCAGGCTTCGCCAGCTTGAAGTGCCGCAAACGAGCGCCGCAAGGGCGTACACCCAAAGCCCTCGCACCATGCAGGATTTGCTCCCGTGATGGTCCGCCATGCGACCGGCCAGGCCGCGCGTCAAAATCGTGGAGGCGAACGCGATGCCGACGGCAAGCCCCGCAAACGCGTTCCCGAATTGCAGTTGCGTTGTGACGAAGACCGTAATCACCGGCAACGACATAGCCACGCAAAGATAGGAAAGAAACAGTGCCAGCGTAAGCCATACGACGCGGTGAAGTTCCACGTCGCTGCGCACCGGGAGGTTTGAAGTTGCAGAGGACATGGACGGAACCTTTCCTGGCGTGAGTGGGCTCATCGCGCACGCGTGTGCGTATGGACCGTACATGGAGCGGCTGCAGGGAGTTGTGTCAGGCTGGGTTGATCGCGTTGAAGACGGCCTCATACCGGCCATTCCGCTCGGCAACACGCTCGCCCCGGGCACGTTCGACCAGGACCTCACCCGCAGGATGGTCGTGCGTTTCAAGCAGATGCATCACCTCTGCGACGTACGCACTTACGGACATGCCTCGCGGATCGGAGGCTTGATGCTGGCCGGTCAACTCGGTCTGCACATAGGGCGGCGCCAGCTCCAGTACCTCGACGGGAACGTTGCGCATCTGGTACCGCAGCGATTGCAGCCAGGAATGCAGGAAAGCCTTGGTGGCGCAATAGGTCGGGTAGCAGGCCTTCGGCACAAAGGCGAGGTTTGAGGTCGTGGCCATAACGACCGCATCCTGCTGTCGTTTCAAATCCGGCAGCAGAGCCGCCGTGACGCGAAGGATGCCGAGAATATTCGTTTCGATCATCGTCTCCGCGACCGCCAAGTCCCACTCGCCCAACAAATCTTCCTGGCTGGACACACCGGCATTGGCCACGAGAACATTCAGTTCAGGAAACCGCAAGCGCATCTCGTCAGCCAGGCGCGGCAACGAGTCTGGATTTCCCAGGTCAAGCCGTATGCCGACCATGCCTTGCCGGCCTGCTGTGACTTGGTCGAGCAGCTCCTGCCGCCGTCCCGCTACGATCACGCGATTGCCGCGATCGTGGAGAGCTTCCGCCAGAGCGCGTCCGATGCCGCTGGTACCACCTGTAACGAGGATCGTGTTGCCGGTCATCTTCATGGCTGACTTCTTTCTTTTCGACTTCCTACGAACAGGTCCAACTCTAGTGCGATATCTTTACGATGTGTCGCCAAAGGGTATCGATGAAACGCCAAACGATTTCAGGCCCGCTCTGTCGGACGCTTCGCGGTACGAAGCCGCGGGGAACCGGTACCGCCCTGCATACGCATGGCGAGGCGCAATTGATCTTCGCTGCTTCCGGCACAATGCAGGTGTACACGTCGTCCGGCCGCTGGCTCGTTCCGCCACAGCTTGCCGTCTGGGTTCCCGCCGGGGAACCGCACCGAATCGAGATGCTTTCCGATACCGAGCAATGGATGATCTACTGGCTGCCCACGGCATCCCGGAGATGGGCACCTGCACAGTCTCTCCATCGTGCGTTCGCGCTGGATGTGACCCCGCTCCTGCGTGAGTTGATCTTCGCGGCCTTCGCTGAAGGGATAACTCCGGAGAAGAAAGAACTCATCGTCAAGCTGGTCCTCCATGAGCTGACCGAGACGCCGGATGCACCGACCTTTCTACCCCTGCCGGCAAGCGAAATCGGAAAGCACGTTGCCGACCTGGTGTTAGCCGATCCTCGCAGCTTACTCAGTATTGCGGAACTTGCTCGCCAGGCGGCCAGTTCCGTCAGGACGATCAGCCGTCTCTTTCCACGCGAAACGGGCCTCACCTACAAAGCATGGCGACAGAGAGCGCGGATCGTACTGACCATACAACAGCTCTCTATGGGGAACGGGATTTCACAGGTAGCCTCACGTGCCGGTTTTGCCAGCACGGCTGCATTCAGCTTCGCCTTTCGCCAAGTAACGAAGTTGACCCCAACTGATTTTCTGGATCACGCAGGGCGACGACCCGCAAGGAAAGAATGATTCCGCTCACCGGGAGGTAAGCGGACAATTTGCTTGTCGCTATCGAGCGAGAAAGATGGTCTTACCGTTGAACAGATTCAAGCTCCCTCAATCGTTCCTTAAACCCGGTGTAAGGCCGAGCTTCGCAGCACCTTTGCCGAAGCTACGTAAACGAGCCGTCTCCGAGAAGAGCTCGAGATCTCGCCCTCATCACAAAGGGAGGCCGTCCGCTCGATGGGTGACGTCTTCACAGGCGAGCTTTCGTACAACTGGATGCGAGGAGACCAGCAGACGAAGATTCTGCGGTGTACGGCGGTGAGAAGTACAGGCAACTGCAAAAGATCAAGCGCAAGTACGATCCGACGAACTTCTTTCACCTTAACCTCAACATCCCGCCATCGACACCTTAGACCTGATTAGGGTCTTGTCCTGACCACAGAGCCTTTCGCCCTTCGAAGGCAGGTCTGAAAGACTCCCCATCTACGTCAAGCTGAATCAGCTTACGTCCGATAACGGAAATTCCGTATTGCGCGTCTGTAGGCGCCAACTAGAAGTGTCACTCCTCAGCCAAACAGAAATGTCTATTCGGGATGGGACTGGGCTGTTGGACGGGGTCGAAGCGGCTCGAGAGAACCTGGTCCCTGGGCAAGCCTGATCTTCGCGACCGGTATTGGCCAAACAATCAGCGCAAGCTTTCGCCACAGTGGTCCGAAAAGCAACAAGCGGCAAAAGCTGTCGCGATGAAGGAAGGTGTTTACAGATGCTCTAATGTTGGTTGGAAACTTCCGCATCTGGAGGAGAACGCCAGGCGTATGGCGAAGCAAACCGCCGAATAGAATAGCTTTTGAAGCAACAAAATGAACTAAATTTTGCCCCGATACGTTGATTGCTCATCGGTGTAGAGGCCTTCTAACAAATTTTTGAGGTCGTTTCCTGCCTCTTCAATGCGGATGGTGAGTACACTTTGGGATGGAAGCGTCGACATTGTCATCTGCTACTCTCCAAAGCAAAGGGTACATTCAGGTATGCCGCAGAAAATTGTAGAGAACCCGAGCAGTAAAAAGCGAGCCGGCAACATGACCTCCTTGATCTACGATCAGCTTCGATCCGATATCCTCACGGGAATCCTGCTTCCCGGAACATCGCTTTCGCAGCCGGCGCTGGCGAAAGCCTCTGGCACAAGCCGGGGCCCAGTTCGGGAAGCGCTGCGGCGTCTTCAGCAGGATCAACTCGTCATCGCGCGGGCCAATCAGCAGTTCAACGTCGCTCCTTACGACATTTCCGATCTTGAATCCGTCCTGTGCCTCCATCTCGTCAATGTGACGGTGGCCATTCGCGTTAGTGTTCCTCTTTTAACCGAGGAGCAACTTGAAAGCTTGCGAGGCTATGTGGAGCAAATGGAAAAGGCCGTTACCGGAGACGAATTGGGCTGGGAAGTTCCCTACCGCGAGTTCACGCTTACGATCGTCAAACACGCCTCGCCGAGGGTCGAACTCCTCATCGCCGACCTGATTGATAACATTCAGCGGCATCGGAGAAAGACGCTGAACAAATTGCCGAGCGTGTACTCCGGAGGGCCGGAATTTCGAGACATTCTCGACGCAGCTGAACAACGGGATGGCAAGCTCACGTCGGTGCGCTACGCCAAATTCATGAGCCGCGTTTCAGCGCTTATTCTCGGAGGGGTCGCCCCACAATACGACGCTTTCCGTTTGCGCGGGTACGTGCTGGCACTCGGGTCCTACGACGAACTTTGAAATTCTGTGCCAGTGTGTGGACCTTCATTTTCAAACTTCAGCGAAGCGCAGGCGTACCCCAAACACTCCCGAAAACCACCTCATCGGCTCCCTTTCGCGATCGGGGCGCGAGTTCTCGTGTCCGAAGAGCCTCCGGGAGCTGCTCCGGATCGCCGCGTCTTCCGAGAGCCCAACAAGCGACTGCATCGAACTCGGACGGCACCTGAAACGCCTCACAGAGTTGAGCGGCGTTGAATCCGGCCATCCCATGAGCGTGCAGACCTAACGAAGTGGCCTGCAGGCTGATGGTGCAGGATGCCGCACCGACATCGTGGCGCGCGAAATGGTTCACCTCTCCATTGTGCGTCAGCGTTTTCTTCGCAAAACTCGCAAAAAGAACCGGTGCCGACCAAGCCCATGACTGATTCGCTGCAAGGAGCGACGCGAAGATTTTGGTCCAGACCGGGTCTTCCTTGCGCCCTAGCAAAAAGCGCCATGGCTGCTCGTTGTAGCAGGAGGCAGCCCACAAACCCGCACTGAAGATGGTGGTCAACTCGGCGTCCGTCACGGCTGTTTCCGCAAACGCCCGGGGGCTCCAACGGTTGGAGATCAGGTCAAGAACCCCGCCGGTCGCCGGGCTGCGCTTCACTTCCTGTACCGCATCGTCGCTTGGCATGGGTGCTCCTTATGGGCCGTGAGGATGCTGGCATGGAGTTTACTCCCCATCTGCCTGGACACCAGTCGCTAAGCGTCAGCAGAAGCGGAGAAACAAACTCGAGGAAGAGTCTGCGCCTCGCGGACCTCACAAATGTGTTGACAGTTTTAGCACAAGAATCGGGCTTTTGGAAAAGTACGTCGGAAAATAGGCCGGCATTCATTTCTGAAGGCGTTGGAGAGTAGGCCACGCGCTGGATATTTTTGACCGCTAACCAACAGTGTTTTGTGTACTGAACTTGAAACTCAAGCGCGTCTTTATGGCGCAACCAACAACCGAGCTGCAATGTGAATTCCTTCGAGAAACGCGAAGTGCGTACAAAGTGCTTGACAAGAACGAGATCATTGGCGCATCTTCGTTGCCAATCTGTTTACACCCAAGATTGTGCGTGGCGTAAATAAGTGATCGGAGCGTATCGACGTATGCAAGAGATTTCACGATATTTTTCAAAGTTCTTGTTCGCCATTTGCGTTCTCCTTCTGCTGACCCCGGTGGGTGCCTTCGCGCAGGCAGCGACAACCGCTACGGTTACGGGCTTTGTTACCGACTCTTCCGGCGCAAAAATCCCGGCCGTCGCGGTGACGTTTACGAATGTAGCTACCGGCACCATCGCGACCGCGACAACGACCAGCGAAGGCTCGTACCGGATCTCGGGTTTGCTGCCTGGACTGTACCGCTCCACCGCAACCCTCAACGGCTTCAAGACGGTGGTTCGCGAGGGCATCGACTTACACGTCGAGGATCAGGCGTCGATCGACTACATGCTGGCCGTCGGTTCCGTTTCTGAAAGCGTCACGGTCAGCACCTCCTCGACGCAGGTCGAGACCCAGTCGCCAACCGTCAGCCAGGTCATCGAAGGCCGGCAGGTACTCGATACGCCTCTCAATGGCCGAAATGTCATGAACCTGGTGACGCTGACGCCAGGTGTAATCGCACAAGGCTCCACCAGCGGAAACACCAGCAACAACCAGAATGGCGGTGGCTTTACGAGCCCATTTGGCCTGAACAATTACCAGATCGCCGGTGGCCTCTCCGGTCAATCTTCGGTGTACGTCGATGGAGCACCGCTCAACTTATCGCTAGGCCACACTTTGCCACTCGTGCTCCCGCAAGACGTGATCCAGGAATTTCGTGTGGAAACTAGCGTGATCAGCTCGCAATATGGCGAGTTCAGCGGCGGAGTCGTGAATTTTGCAACGAAGTCGGGAACGTCTGCCCTGCACGGCACTGTTTACGAATATCTTCGCAACAACATCTTCAATGCCAACGCGTTCTTCAATAAGCAGACGATCGTCAACGGCGCGCCGGTACCCCGGCCGGAGTTCACGCAAAACCAGTTCGGCGCCGCGGTCGGCGGACCCATTAAAAGGGACAAGGTTTTCTTTTTCGGTTCCTATGAAGGGTTCCGGGTTGCCCTGGGAGTGCCCAACGTAGGCCGAGTGCCGACTATAGCGGAGTTGGGAGGAGACTTCCGGGGGGACGCGCCGATCTATGATCCGACTACGCAGACTCCGATACCCGGCACGGGCATCTACAGCACTGAAAAGCAGTTCTCTTGCAATGGTGTGGCCAACGTCATCTGCCCGAACCGGATCGATTCAACATCGAGCGCTCTGGCCAACGTAGTCCACTACTTCCCCACGCCGAACGTGACCTCCACCAATCCTGCCATCAACTTTTCTGAGAATGGCAGGGCCAGCGGTGTGACCAGCAACGCTACTTTCCGGGTCGACGCGAAGCTGGGGACAAAGCAAAGTCTCTTTGGGCGCTATAGCCGATACGACGGGAATCAGCCGCCGACTCAGTATCTCCTCGGAACGGGAGGGCCGACGTCCACTCCCGGCAACCTCACGCATGCTCAGCAATATGTCGTTGGTGACACGATCGTCCTCGATGCGAAGTCCGTTGTCGATGTGCGCGTCTCGTATCTTCGTAACTTCAACCATATTGCTCCGCAGGAAGGAGCCAATTACGGTCAGTTAGGATCCACGTTCGCCGCGATCGCGCCGCAGATTGCCGGCACAGAGTTCCCCGCAATCATCATTTCTAACCTGATCAGCCAGCCATACAATCTTCAGAACCCGACCACCATTTCTTCTTCGGACAACTATGTCGTTTCGGGAACGTACTCGCGGACAGCGGGCCGACACTCCATCAGTCTCGGCGGGGAGGCTCGCCGGAGAGAAAACTACTTCGGATTTTCTGTGTCTTCGCCCGGGCTCTTCGTGTTTGCCGGTACGTCGACGGCATGCATCCCGTATCTGGGCGCGAACACCTGCCGCAATGCGACGGGAGCGACCCCGAGCGCCCCTACTCTTCCCGGCGGCGGAGCGACGCCCATTGCCGACTTTGTCACCGGTGTGATCACGGCAGCTCCCCTTGGATTTCAGGAAGCGCCGCCTAGAAGCGCCGTGGACTACTACTACGGAGTTTTCGCGAACGACATTTTTCAGATGTCCTCGAAGCTGACCATCACGGCGGGCATTCGCTATGAGCTACCCAGAGGCAATACCAATAAGCAGGATCGAAACACGGTGTTGCTTCCGCAACTCAGCAATCCGCTGGTCCTCGTCAATAGCTCGGCCTACTCCGGTCGTGCCGACCTGCAGGCGCACAACACTCTGTTTTCCCCTCGGGTCGGCATAGCTTTCCAGCCTCAGGCAGGGACCTCGATCCGTGCCGGATACAGCCTTGGTTTTCTCCCGTCAAACACGCAATATTCTGCCACGACGTACTCTTCACCAATCAACTCGCCGATTACCTTCGTGATTCCGGGCAGCCCGTTGAGCAATCCTCTGCGCTTCGCGCCGAATAGTCCAACAGTTCCGATGCTTCTACAACCGATCGGTCGAGCGTATGCCAACAATCCGAATTATTTCTTCGGCGAAACAATCACAAGCCGCATTCCTTACTCGCGGTACCCGTACCTGCAGCAATGGAACGGCAACCTGCAGCAGTCGCTTCTCGGCGGCGCGCTTATGCAACTTGCGTACCTTGGAGCCCGCGGCGACCACCTGCCGGCAGCTGCAACCATTGACATCAACCAATTGGCAGACCAATATGACTTTGCCCCAAGCCAAGCATTGCGACCTTACCCGACCTACCAGAATGTGAACGCACAATCCCCCGTATGTGGGTGACTCCTACTACCATTCCTTGCAGGCCACCATCACTAAGAGGTTTTCCAGCGGCGGTACTTTATCGGGAAACTATAGCTGGGCGAAATTTCTTTCTAACTCGGAGTCCACGGTCGCCCAGGTAGAAAGTCACTCCGTCGGACAAATTCAGGATTACACTAACCTTCGCGCGGAAAAATCTTATCTGAGCTTCGATGTCCCCCAGCGTCTTGTGATCAGCTACATTCTGGATTTGCCTGTCGGCAAGGGGAAGCGCTTTCTCGGTAACAGCGGCGGTCTTGTTCAGGATTTGGTGGGAGGATGGAACGCGACCGGAATCAACATTTTCCAGAGCGGATTCCCTCTGGCGATCGTAGCCACGAATAACAATCTTGCAAATCTATACGGCGCGGGACAAATCCGGCCTAACGTCGTGGTGGGATGCTCGAAGAGCATCGGATCGATCGGCTCGCAGGGAAGATCGGGCAAGCCGTTTATCAACTCTGCATGCTTCACCGCGCCGGGAGCGAACGCCTTTGGCAATGAACCCCGAACCGATGGAGCCTTACGTGGCGCCGGCATCGACAACTGGGATTTTTCAATCGGAAAAACGACGCCCCTGCACGAGAACGTCAACCTGGTCTTTCGCGCAGAAGCTTTCAATCTCATCAACCGTACACAGTTCGGTGATCCCAATGTAAATTCAGCGAGCTCTATCTTTGGAGTGATTACATCGCAGCAGAACCAACCTCGCCTTCTTCAGTTCTCGTTGCGACTCAACTACTGACGTGGCTGTATAGCGTGGCTCGACTCACCTTTTTGTAGAAAACCAGCTGCGGCCGCGCAGCCACAAACATTACAGAAGCACCGAAACTGACCCGAGGAATCATTATGAGTGAGACGATCGAATTAACTGGCCGGGAAGGCATGAAGAAAGTTTGCGAACTCATTGAGCACATCAGCACCTGCATGCTGACTACGGCAGCTACCGATGGCTCCTTCGATAGCCGCCCTATGGCAACGCTGGAGAAGAATGTTGATGGAATATTCTGGTTCCTGATGCACAGCGGTTCGGGCGTTATGGCGGAGGTGGAGCGCGACAGCCATGTAAGTTTGATCTATGCCGAACCGAAGGACTCCACCTATGTCGTTCTCAAGGGGCTGGCCGGCATCAGCAAAGATCGTTCCAAGATTCATGAGCTTTGGAAGCCTCTCTATAAAGCCTGGTTTGCCGGGGGCGAAGAAGACCCTTCTATCGCCCTGTTGCGTGTGGAAGTGTCCGATGCGCAATACTGGGACGCCTCGTCCAGTAAACTGGTGGTTCGCGCAAGGTATTTGGCCGCGGCGTTTTCTGGCGGTAAGATCGCTGTGAGTGAGACCGGAAAGATCAAGATCTAGCTCCTGACGATTTCTTTGAAGGGTGTGCCGCCCGGTCTGCAGCTCCGTCCTCGGACGCGTGAGTTAAAGCGTGCCGCAAAACCACCCTTGCACTTCTGGCAACAGGGAATGTGCTGGAGAGCTACACGAGCGTTACACTGGAGGTAGGTGCGGAAAAGAAAGTGATACTCCCCAACCGCAGGGCTCCCGGCTGCCTTAAGCGCTGGCTATAGCGTTACGGCCCAGGGAAGAAGGAACGACATTGCGAGTAAGGACCGAGGACCGACGGCAGGCCATCATCGAGGTAGCTCTCGAAGTCTTTCGGGAAGTGGGTTTTGAACGGGCAAGTATGGCGGTGATCGCGCGCCGGCTGGGAGGTTCGAAAGGAACCTTGTACGGCTATTTCCGCTCCAAGGAAGACCTTTTCGAAACAACCATGAAGGTCGCCTGTGAAGGTCCGGGCGACCAGATCATGAATCTACTGAATCCCCTATGTACCGATGTGCGAAAGGTGCTTATACGCTTTGGGACGGCCTATGTTCATTTTATTCTTGGGACAGAAGTTCTAGCGGTCACCCGCACGGCGATCTCCGAAGGATTTGGGACTTCGCTGGGACCGCACCTCTTTGAGCAGGGGCCAGGCAGAGCGTTGCCGAAAATGGCGCTCTTTTTTGCGGAACTGATGAAGCGCGGCACGCTGCCAGAGCGTTCTCCCTCCATGGCTGCTCTGCATCTAAAAGGCCTGCTGGAAGCAGGCTTTCTGGAAAATGCACTGTATGGCGCTACCACCGAGAAAGACAAAGCCATCCAGGACGCGGTTGATACCTTTCTGAGGGCTTACAGTTCCTGATCGATATCGTGCGTTTCACGCTCGAAACGAATTTCGACCGGCTCGCCTTCGAGCCATCGCGCGGAGTTCTCGAGAACCAGTTTGAAGTCGCCCGGCGGCACGCCATGAAGATCGTCATAGCCTATCTGCGCGAACCCTTCATGTAGGCTACCGTTCCATCTGCGAAGCTGCACCATATACGTCCCAGGTTTTGGACGCAGATAGTCTCCGAAGGCGGAGGCGGCGGCGAGAATGGAGGGTTGCCGGCTGAAGTGCCACGAAAGGCGCAACGTGCTCTCGATGGTATACGGCCGACCTAGAAGCCTTGTGGCAGTCGCACAGTTTCCCCGGCGCAGGGCTTCGCGAATGCGTGTTGACGAGACCATCTGGTCGGCGGTGTGGACCGGTGCCACGGGGTGCGCCGTGAGACCGCGTTTTCTCCCAAGTTCGGCCAGAGAGTGAACATTGCCAAGCCGATCGCGGCCATAGGAAAAGTCGGAGCCGGTCACGATCCCTCCGACATCCGGCAGCCATTGCGAAACAAAGTCCTCCGGCGTCGCCTGAGCGAGGACGTGATCGAAGTGGAAGACCATGAACGCGTCGGCACCTGCCTCGGCAGCAAGCCGTTGTCTTTGATCGAGCGTCGTTAGGTAGAAGGGTGGCGCTTTTGGGCGGAAATAGCGCACCGGGTGCGGGTCAAACGTCGCAACGATGGCCGCGACGCCACGCGCCTGCGCGAGTTCGACCGCACGACGAGCAACGGCCTGATGACCGAGATGGAAGCCATCGAAATTTCCAAGGGCCACCACTGCCTGGCGCAAAGGCGCGGGTAGTGGCCGCCCGGCTTCAATCCTTTCGATCGTCGTCGGACACACGTCCGTTATCGGCGCAACGATGGTCATGACCGGGCTCCGCTCTCCGCTATGAGGAAGAGCCGCGTGTTGTAAGCTCATGACCATCTGTTCCCTATGCGGCTTCGGTCGCCAGTCCTAAGAGGCCACGGCCTTTTGCAGTACAGAGTAGTGCCCGAAGAGCGGCTTACCGGCGAGCGCCCGTCCATAATTTTCGGCGCAGGTTTCGTAGTTGAAGTGCGCATGCACCGTCGCCACGCGAGCGTCCCGGGCATAGCGCTGCATGGGGTTGGCTTCATGAATCGTGGAGGCTCCACTGCCGCGATGAAGGATCTCGATCGCTTCAGAGCACCCGCGGACGGAAAGAGCGACGTCGAACTTGAGCTTGGCCTGGAACAGATCGTCGGCTGCTTCGCCTGAAGCAGCGCGGCGATCGAGTTCCTTGCAATCGCTGGATAGCAGCCGTTCCGCCGCGTCAATGCGGGCCGTGGCTTCCGCCAGTTGGAACAGGGCGAGCGGTGCATCGGACTGTACTTTGTAGTCCGTGCCGACGATGCCACGTTTGTCCAACCGCTCCTTGAAGTAGCTGAGAGCTGCCTGCGCCATGCCCAGCGGCGTCGAGCCAGAGAGGATCGTCGTGAAGTCCAGAAAGTTGTTGAGAAAGAGCACCTGGCCTTTCGGCGGCGTCGAGGCCCACTTGCCGGCAACGGCGTCCTTCATGCGCAGCACACGATGTTCCGGCACAAAAAGCTCCTCCACCAACTGAACCGTGTTGCTTCCCGAACCCTTCATCCCGCTGACGGCCCAGTCGTTCAGGATCTCAAGGTCGGCGGTTCGCACGAGAGGGAGAAGCATGTCCGGCTTGCCATCCGGCCCCTCGCACATGGAGCCGAGAACGGACCACGCGGTGTGGCGGCAACCGCTGCAGAAGGGCCAGCGGCCACTGAGCATGTAGCCGCCCTCTACGCGGCGCGCTTTGCCGGGGCCGTTTGGAGAAAGAACCCCGGAAATGCGCGGACCGACCCACTCGGTGCCGTAGACCTCGTCCTGCGCACGCTTGGAGAACATGGCAATCCAGCGGCCATGCGTGGTGGTCACCCAGCTTACCCAGCCGGTCGAGCCGGCGATCTTTCCAACCGCTGCGTAGACGCGGCGCTGCTCTTCGGTGGTATACGCCAGACCGTCGTACTCCAGCGGCAGGCTGATGCGGAAGACACCGATTTCATCGAGGACCTGAATGGTCTCGTTGCTGAGATGCCCCGCTTTTTCCTCAGCCAGAGCGTTTGCCTGCAGCCTGGGCGCGACAAGCTCAATTTCGTGGATCATTTCGTCCACGGTGTAAGGAAGCCTGGCAGTGGGAGCGACGGTTGCGAAGGGCGTAAGGACCGATGTCATGGAAGTCTCCTGGTAGTGAAATAAGCGACTCACAACGCGTGTGATGTCGGTTCAAAACGATCGCCGAAAATTCTTGCAGGATTGTCTTGAAGCACCTGCGTGTACTCTTCTTGTGTAAATCCACCAGCGCGGAGGAACTGCGCTGTCACTTGCGGAGCGGCACTTGGCGAGTCGCTCCCGAAAAGCAGCCGGTCGAGCCCATATGCCTCTCGCGCACTCGCGAGAACGGCGGGTTCGGGAAGCAGGTTGACGTCGTAGCTGAAACGGCGCAACTCCGCGGTGAGGGAACTGTCTGCGCCGGTTTCAGCGAGGAGCGATTTGCCTTTAAAGCGGCTGCCCAGCCAGATCACCCGTTGCAGCAAATACGGCAGCGATCCGCCAAGAAGACCGACGATCACCCGGATACGGGGGTACGTTCGATAGAGCCCGACAAGGCGCAGGGTTGCTGTCGCGAGCTCTGCGGCGCTGCCGATGGTGACCGCGATGCCGGGGTCGTCCATTCCTGCGAGGCCTGGCTCTGTGCCGCAGAGAATGCCGCCAGGATGGAGATAGATGACGGCCGCGCGCTTGTCCAGTTCGGCCCACATTTCCCGGAAGTCCGGGTCATCGAGCGACCGGCCCAGGGCGGAACAGCCGAGATAAATGCCTTCGAAATCCAGCTCGTCGAGACAGCGCACGGCTTCCGTCACAGCGGCTTCAGGATGAGGCAGAGGCACACTGCCAAAGGCCCCGAAACGCCCGTTGTGTTGGTTGATGATCGTCTTGTAGCTGTCGTTCACGCAACGGGCGGCGGCTTTTGCCTGCGAAGCCTCGCGGAGATAAGGGCTGTTGGGGCCGGTACTCAATATCTGAACGTCGAGCCCGATCTCGTCCTGTCCTTCAATCATTTTGCGTAGAGTCGCGGCATCGTGGGGAGCGCCAAACGTCGGGCCATCGCCTTGTTCAAGCAGGGTCATATAGGTTGCCGGCAGATGATGAGCGTGCACGTCGATGTTTTTGTGTGATCCCATGATCCCCCTTCCCTGCCTTCCGAATGATCTGGCGTACTTATGAGTGGCGACGACTAACCTGTGACCTTGGCGGCTGAAGTGTATTTCGCAAGACGCGGAAACAAGGCTTCGCCGTTTTTACGATTGAGGGCAGCGTGACCGGCGCTATCGAGACCTTTGTAGGCATCCAGATTGCCGGTAAAGAACCCCACTGTTTTGTTCGGAGAATACGGCCAATCGGAGCCATATAAAACATGCCCCGGTTTCGCAAACGGAAGCAGACTGGGGAGAACGGTCGGGCTTCCGGAAAGCGCGGTGTCGAAGTAGAAACTCGACAAATCTTCCAGCATAGCCTGAGCATCCACGTTCGGGTTGATCACGTTCGACAGGCTGGAAATGCGGTACGCGGCATACGGAACAAAGCCCCCGGCGTGGGCCAGAATCATGCGAAGCTGCGGATAGCGGCGCGGCACGCCGTTTGAGACAAGGCTGATGGCGGCACGTGTTGTATCCAGGCAAAAGTCAGCCAGCGAGGGATGAATACCCTTGATGGGCGGCCCGGGGAGAGGCCCCGGATGGATCAGAATGACGGCCTTGCGCCGGTTCAGCTCTGCCATCACCGGCTCGAAGGCCGGGTCGCCAAGGTACATGCCTCGCGTGTTGGTTAGAAGAACGACGCCATCCGTTCCGAGGTCGTCATAGGCGTGGCGGATGGCCTCGAGAGAGCCGTCGATGTCGGGCAGCGGCACGGAGGCGAACATGCCGAAGCGATCGGGCTTTGCCTTCACCAGGTCTGCAAGACGTTCGTTCACCTGCTTGGTCAGAACGCGTCCTTCGGCATCGTCGCCGAGGTTTGGGCCAGGGGTCGAGAGCGACAAGATGCCGGTAGCGATCTGTTGCTCATCCATCATGGCGATGGCCCCTTCGGCGCTCCAGCTAAAGGGTGCCCACGCGCTCATGCCGTGCTTGTCCAGTGCTGCCACGAACTCGGGCGGCAGCAGATGCTGATGCACATCGATACGGTTCGCGTTCACGGCTGTCCTCCCGGTTCCTGCTCTTTGAGCGTAGCCCCTCGCTGCTGCCGACAGTGTGCCGGCAGCAGCAAGGGTCGAACTGACAAACGTACGTCGTGTCCAAAACGCCATGACATCTCCTGCTTAATACATGATCTGCTTTTGATCGCGGTCGAGCCCAAACTGCTGGCGGCCCCAGGCGGCAAAGCTTACTTCAGGGTTGAGGATCACGTGACTGGACGCGAAATGGACGTCGCGCCAGGCTCTCTGGATGCTGCTGGTAGCGGCGAAGCCGGCAGCCCCGGAGATCTTCATGATGGTGTCCATCGCTCCCACGATGAGCTCGGAAGCCCGGGCCTGATCGCGGTACGCTCGAGCGCGAAGCTCCTCCGAGGCAGGCTCGTCGGCTTCCGCCACTTCGACGCAACGCCGCATCAACAACTCGGCTGCGTCAAGATCGGCGGCAGCGCGAGCGACATGCACCTGAATGCTCGTGAACTCCGCCACCTGCGCGCCGAAGAGGCTGGCGCGCTTCGCCGTCCAGCTGCGGTAGTCTTCGAGCGCACCGAGCGCGGCTCCCAGCATGGGTGCCAGGAACGTGAGCGGCGCATACGTGATCCACGGCGCATGGTACATGGGGGCGTCGTTGTTCTTGGCGCCCGGTGTGCTGGCATCGCGCATGTCCGCCACGCGCAACGTATGCTCGGTCGGCACAAACACGTTTTCAACAATGACCGTGTTGCTTCCGGTGCCGCGCATACCGGCTGTGTGCCATGTATCGACAACCTTGAACTTGCCGGGAGGGATCAGGAAGAGCGTCCAGTCCGGCGGGCCGCCGGTAGGAAGCATACCGCCGATGATCACCCAGGTGCTGTGGTTGATCCCGCTCAGGTAGGGAATGGAGCAGGAGATGATGTTGTAGCCGCCTTCGACAGGCTCCACTTTGGACGTCGGCGTAAAGGTGGCGGCGATCGCGACGTCGGGTCCTGACGACCAGACGGCTTCCTGCGCCTCGTCGGGAAACTGGGCAAGGTAATGCGGATGGTGCATCAACAGGCTGGCGCACCAGGCGTGAGCGGCGTCGGCCTTGCCGATTTCGATGGCGATATCGACCCAGGCCTGCAGACCAAGCTCGGCTCCGCCAAAGCGCTTCGGCATCAGCACGCGCGCCAGGCCGGCGTCGAGAAACTCCCGCGCCGACTCCTTGGGAATGGAGCGGTTTTCTTCCGACTGCACAGCGCGTGCGCGGATGGCTGGCGAAAGCTCACGAAAGGTTTCGAGGATACCATCCAGCGAGGTCGTTGTTTCTTGAAGGTGCGTCGTCATAACAGTGGTCATCGACATAGTGATCCTCTCGGGTTCTGTTTAGTGAAAAGCATGCCCTGGGAAGCCCATCGCTACCCGTCCACGGCTGGTGTAGGCATCCGCCCGGTCGACGCCGATGTGGACTCCGGTTGAATGCACGTCGCGAAAGAGCTGCTGCAAGGGGTGCGTGTCGAACAAAGCCATGGCACCGGAGCCGATGAAAAGCTGATCGCTCAGCTCAACCGACGTACGCCCGATGTAGCCGCGCCATGCGAAGTACCGTGCGCGTTCTTCCTCGGTCAGGACCCAGCTCTTTCCGTTCAGCCCGCGCTCCCAGCCTTCCTGCGCGTATTGCTGTGCGAGCGCCCAGGTAGCATCCCACTGTGTCGCCGCGGAAGCCAGAGCGAACTGCGGAGCCGGAGCTTCGCGCGCCGCTGCGCCGTTTTCGTAGGGGCGAATCCGGCCTTTGGTCCAGGTCGTGAACTCTTCCACGACGCGCTGCGCAATGCCGACCGAGGGCGTGAGGATCGCCAGGCCCTGCATGGTCATCAACGGCATACGCCAAAGCGGTCCATCGTCGGCCACCGGTCCACGGTCTTCCGCGCCGGCAAGCCTTCCCAGCGCGAACACCCTGTGGTTCGGCACAAACGTAGGTGCCACGGAGATCGCGCGGCTGGCCGTGCCCTTGAGGCCAAGCGTGTTCCAGTCATCGTGAACGGAAACATCTTCACGAGGGATGAAGAACATGAGGTGCTCCGGATGTTCGCCATCCGGCGCGACGGCGATCCCGCCCACCGCGACCCACGAAGACCACTCGATGCCGCTCACAAAGCGCCAGTTACCGGTGAGCGTGTAGCCGTCGCTGACCTTCTCAATTTGTCCAACAGGAGCAAAGGAGTCGCAGATAAACGCATCGGGGTTCTTGCCCCAGACTTCCCTTTGCAGTTCGTCGGAAGCGAAGGACATGTACCACTCGTGGAAGCCCAGCACCGAAAAGATCCAGCCGAGTGACGCAGAGCCGCGGGCAATCTCTCGGCCGACGTCCAAGAACGTCATGGGGTCTGCTTCCGCGCCGCCCCATTTGCGATGGCGGCAAAGCTTCATCAGACCGCTGGCCCGTAGCTTTTCGACAACGGCGTCGGGCATCCGGCGGTTTCGCTCCGATTCCTGACGGCGGCTGCAAGCGAATTCGCCAACCTCCTGTGCCTCGTCCAACAACTCGGCACGGGATAGATCGACCATTTCAAGAGTGGAACTAGTCATGGTTCTGTCTCCTTTGAAACTCATCTGCGGTACGCATCTCTGCTTGGAAACCGTTGGCTTACGCCCATCCCGGTCCGCGTGCGTCTTCCACCGGCAGGGTGCGGTGGTAGGCCCGCTGGAAGAAGATGAGCGGCTTTGCGGTTCGAACGACATTCAATTCGCAGGGTCTCGCCAGCACGATCGTGTGATCGCCGGCTTCGATCTCGCGTTCCAGAACACAGTCGGCCCAGGCAAGGCAGCCCTGGAGGATGTGTGCTTCTCCTTCGTCGAACATCACATTCCGGAACTTGTCGGGCGACCAGCCGGACAGCGTCTGGCTCAACCGCCGCTGGTCGCTGGCCAGGATGTTGGCCGTGAACCGGCCCAGCGCCTGGATCGCCGCCCACGAGCGCGAGCTCTTGGTCACCATAAAACTCACCAGAGGCGGGTCGAGAGACACCGAAGAAAACGTGCCGACCACCAAGCCCACAGGGCCGGTCGCCGACTTGCCGACGATGGCCGTAACGCCTGTGGGGAGCTGCCCGAAAAACTGCCGGTAGCTTTGAGGGTCCATAACTATGCCTCCCGCGCCGTCAGATTGAAGGTGAATGCCCCAAGCCCCAGCGGAGCTCCTGTTTCGATCAAATGCTGGGCATAGGTGGGAAAGGCCAGATCGTCGACAACCACGTGTGTGGCAGCGATGCTCATATCGCGCAGCAGCTTTTCAAAAAGATTGGGCCTGCGGAGAGCCGCCAAGCCAGCCCGATGGAAAGCTAACTGCACGCACTCCAAGGCGAGGCTCGTAGCCCACGACGCCAGCGCGCGAGGCAGGTGCCGCTCGGTCTTCAGCCAGGATTGTGGCTCACCGCACGCCGCCGCATCGATCCTTGTAAACAGCGCATGGGCGAGGGCTTCCACGGCATGGAGCTTGACCACGGCTTTGCCCATTTCATCTTCAACGATTTCCCGGTCGGCGACGTAACGGCCCGGTACAGGTTTTGAGAAGATCGCACGCAGTTCATGCAGCGCACGCCGGGCCACACCGATGGCAAAGGCGAGATGCTCGTAGCTTTCAAGGTGTTCGACCTGCACGAGATCGTACCGCCGCGTCCCGCGAACCTGCGCAAACGGCGCGTCTTCGCGGCCCGCCAGTTCCGTCGGCAGAAAGTAGTCGGTCAGCTTGAAGTCGTGAGAGCCGGTGCCTGCGAGCCCGACAACGTCCCATGTGTTGAGCAGCTCCACGTCCGCCGCCGGAATGGCCAGCGGCAACACGCGCGAAGGGTCGCGCTCTACCAGCGCGGTCGCATACACCCAGGCCGCATGACGGATTGCACTTGCGAGACGCCATGTCCCATTCAGCAAGAAACCACCCGCCGTCGGCGTCGCAGAACCACCGGGTGAAGCCACGATCGAGCAGCGGGGAATTCCTTCGGCGAAGATCCGCCCCACGGCCGCTTCGGGCATCGTGCCGCCGAGCATGGCGAGGCCATTGTTCGCCACCATCGTGCACCAGGCGCTGGAGGTATCCTCCGCAGCCAAAGCGGCCAGCACCTCAAGCTGCGTGACGATCGGAAGTTCAAACCCGCCTAACTCCCGGCAAAGCCGCATACGCCAGAACCCGTGCTCGGTCAGGGCGGCTACAGACGCCTCCGTAAGCTGACCTTCCCGGTCCGCCGGCGCTCCGCCCTCGTTCAGCGTCCCCGCGATCGACTTGGCGGCTTCAAGCAGCCGAGCCCGGGTGGCGGAGGGACTTTCTTGAGTCGCTTGCGCGTCCGGGAACGTAGGGGAACTGCTCACGCGCTCTCCTGACATCGCCGATGTATTTGCGGTTTCGCCTGCTACCAGAACACTCATCGTCTCAGGGTCCTTCCTGGCCATGTACCAAACCGAATAGCTTAACCGTTCAGTACGGTACTGATATATATGCCGTGCGGAGGAAGACTGTCAAGCGAAAAACGTACACCCTGGTATCTTTATAAAGAGGCGATCGATGCCTTCAGACGTTAGGCGCTGGTTCCAACGGTCGAGTGTGCGCTCACCGCTTCCACGCGCCATCATCCGACCGATGAAACTGGGGTACGTGTGCCCGCAACGGACCTGCGCCGTAACGGCCGACAACCGCAGAAAGGCGCTTTCAGTGTCTCGTCCTTTGTAAAGTCGGGCCACAAGGCGATCAAACGCCGCGTCCCTCTGCTGCCGTGTGTTGTAGCGATAAAGGCCGGTTTGAAGCTGCTCAAGAGCTGCGCGCAGCATCTTTTGCGTCTTGCTGCAGGCCTTGCGCGGACGATATCGACGCTGCGGCGGCATTTTTTGAAGCAGCACGGAGCGGAGATCCTCGCAGGTCCCTTAGAAGCTAAAGGTGACGTAAAACGGGGTGAAAGGGTTTGGTACTTCATGACACCCTGGGGTGCGTTCATGCAAGTCCTCTGGCGTCCAAAACATCTTTCTTATAAAGAAAACACCCCGAATCGCCTCTCTCAGGCATACGATACATGGCCCGCTTAGCCACCAAACTCACGAATGTTCCTGAAAGGGGCATGATGCTACTCGGATCAGGAAGCCGATGCTTGTACTCTGTACGGCCTTGCAGTCAACGATCGCGCTGTATGCCGAGCGCTCATTCATGATCGGCTGCCAGAAACTTACGCGTGGAGGCTACAGCATCAGGCGACCCCTGTGACCACCTGTTCGGGAGTTCGTTGAATGGCCTTCACGGGAACCTGCCTGGACAGAACAAAGGCGTCTCTTCGCTCGAGATCGTAGAAGCTCTCCGACCAGGGATTCGCACCGAGCCGGGCCAGCATGTCCATCATGCTTTTCTCGTTCAGTCGGTCGCGCCGTCTTCGAAGCGTGTACTTCGCGCTGTCTTCTTCCGGCAGAGGTGGCCCAACCTGGTGAAAGATCCAGCGCCGGTCTTCCTGGATCGAGGCAACGGCTCGCTCAACAAGGTGAGCTCCGTTCATACTCCTGTGAGTGAAACTGGTGCCCGGCTGGAAGGTGGTCGTTTCATCACTCGCACGCCAATGAAGCGTTATAAATCCGTAACGCGTGGTGAGATTCCAGCACAGAGAGTCATACCCATCACACAAGAAATTGTTGTTCCAGAGCACGACCCAGTTGGAATGAGTTGGAAGCGCAACAACGTGGGTAGTCACATTCGTGAAGAACGAGGCGCTTTCAAAAGCTGTTCCGAGTCCGCCAAAGCGGCGCCAACTCGTCTCCAGTCCCGCTACACCGGCGAACCGCAAAAACTCGGATTCGAGAGCCGCCGCGATCGATGGAAGATCGCCATAGACGACGTCGAGCGACTGGGTCGTTGGCCACCATGCCCGCAACGTCGAGTCTTGAGGAGGCATGTCTCGGTCCAGAAAAGAGGCTGGTTGCGGCAAGCAATCCGCGCTACTGTCAGATTGTAGAACGTATATCGATTCATCCGTTGGCCTCAAGTACGGTCTCGGAACGGGATGTCTCTGTAGTAAACAAACCAGCGAATTCGACAGAGAGAAGTTGATGCAACGACATGACTTCAGTCTTTGCATCGAGCTTGTAGCTTTCCGCGCCTGGGTACAGCACGATCTGTCTCACAGCCCCGATGTCTTCACAACCGATAAAGAAACCCCTTCGAGGCTTCGGGTCGCCGAGAGAGCGTTTGATCTCAATCGCCCAGCGCTGATTCGGCTTGACTTCTAGCACGAGGTCGATCTCCGCACCAACCGCGGTTCGGTAAAACCAGGCAGGAGTGTTTGCTGGTACCGCGCTCAGGATGTTTTCGATGAGCATGCCTTCCCAACTCGCTCCCACGACGGGATGCCCTAGCAGGGTCTCTTGGTCCCGTATACCCATCAGAGTATGTAGCAGCCCACTGTCTCGAACGTAAACCTTAGGGGAGCGAACGAGGCGCTTTCCAATGTTGGCGGACCACGGCTGCAGGCGTCGCACAAGCAGGAGATCCACCATGATGTCCAGATATCGTGCGACCGTCTGACCGCTGATCCCCAGACCCGCTGCCAACTGAGCAGCATTCAACATTTGCCCTTGGTTATGGGCGAGCATCTGCCAGAATCGATGGAGTGTCTCAGCCGGGATGCGCGGTCCAAGAGAGGGAACATCGCGATCCAGATACGTCTGAATAAATGCAGAGCGCCACTCGTAGCTTTCACCTTCAGACTCGGCTAAAAAGCTATCCGGAAACCCGCCTCTCACCCAAAGCGTCGAGGGAGCGGTGGGGGCGAGATCCGCGACTTCTCCATCAAGGAAAGGAGTCAATTCTGTGTACGCGATCCTGCCTGCAAGAGTTTCGGCCGACTGTTGCAAAAGGTCGATGGATGCCGACCCAAGAAGAAGGAACTGGCCTGTGCGTTTGCCCTTCCGCTTTCTTTGATCGATCAAGCCGCGAAGCACTTGGAAAATTCCTGGAAGACGGTGAATCTCGTCAAGAATCACCAAGCGATCTTCGTAGGCTGACAGGTACAGTTCCGGGTCGGACAGTTTGGCGCGGTCTGAGGGGAGCTCAAGATCGAGATAGTGAGGAGGAGCATTTCCCGTACCCTTAAGGCTGAGAGCCAGGGTTGTCTTACCGACCTGCCGGGGTCCAAGCAACGCAACGGCAGGAAATCGCCTGAGCAGACCGACAAGGCGCAATGCAGCTTCGCGACGAACCATACCCTGCAATTATTCCACATCGTGGCATGATTGCAAGGTAGCATCGTAGATTCGGGATGCAGCCATGTCCCAGCCAAGCCATCGTCGCCTCATACCGACCAACAGCTTCGGCAGCACGTTCGTGATCAGCAGACGCAACGCGTGATCTCCTCTCCAGCTCCACGCTCGCCCGCAACTCCGGCGCAGGCTCTTTTTCCAGCTCGATCTCGCGCAGCACAAGCCCACGGATCAGCTCCGACGGCGTCTGCTTCCACCGCGCCGCAAGCGCCTCGAACTCCTTCAACTCCGCCGCGTTTAGTTCTTCCGGCCAGGCCGTGCGTCGCTTCTCATCCTTGCCAGGCAGCGCGCGGACCAGATGATTTCGTGATTGCCGGGCACGCAGAATGCCTGGCCGGACGCAACCATGCTCAGCACCAACCTGAGGACCTGCACGGTGCCGGGCCCATGGTCCACCAGGTCACCCACAAACACCAGCTTGCGACCTTCCGGAGACGAGACCTTAGACTGCCCTTCGTGCTCTTCGACCGTGTAGCCGAGCTTTGCCATGAGTTCGATCAATTCGTCATAGGTCCAAACTGTCGATCCGGGCGCGCAACATCGCGGCCTGGCAGAGCCGGTCCGAAAGATCGAGACAATGGCTTCGGCAAAGAGGTGGAATTCCTTGGCGAGCGCGATGAGGGTCTTGCGAGCTTCGGGCTGTACGTTGGTTGCGTCCACGACGTCAGATGGCCGCGGGCGAGCCGCTTGCGAACGATCGTATTCAGCAGGCCGAAGGCGTCGCCGGTGGCTGATTGAGCGCGTTCGCAGTTGTCTTGTTCAGGTCCAGCAGGCGATGGAGCCAAGTATGCGCCGCCTGCTGGACCAGAACAGGGATCTCGTGGCCTCCGGCGAACTCCTCGTAGCGATGAGGCGTTTTCGTCCGGACTAGCAGGTCCAGTACGTCTCGCCCATAGGTGATCGAAAGCATCGTATCGCCGCGGCCATGCGCGACCCATAGCTGTGTACGCCGGAGCCTTTCTTCCGGCGCGATGCGGTCCAGAAACTCGACTGGAAAGCGGCCGCTGAAGCACACCGCCCCCTGTACATCCTCAGGAGCGGTCAGCGCCGTGAGCAGAGCCATGACCGCCCCCTGGCTGAAGCCCATCAGGTATACCGCCCTGTCCGGATAGTGCGCGCGATAGTCGCGGATGAAATCGAGCACCGCCAAACGGGATTGCTCGGCCGCAACCGCATCGGTCTGCCGGCCTTGATCCGTAAGCCGAAGAGCGAACCACTGGTATGCGGATGGGCCAGCGGCAAGCGGCGCGCGCAGGCTGAGTACATCCAAGCGGGGGTCCGCACCGGCTGCGAGCGGGAGCATGGTCTGCTCGTTGGTCCCGATGCCGTGCAACAGTAAAAGCACGGCCTTGACCGGTTCTGCGGAAGGCGGACGCGGAACCCGCGTGAATTGCAGAACGGTCCTCAAGCGATTCTGCCTTGATCGGCCGACAGCAGAACATTGATGCCCCAGGGGTCCGAGATCATGCGATCGCCGTTGTCGCTGGCTGATGCCTGCCACCCTGCGGTCGCAAGACTTGCCGCTACTCGTATGACTTCTTTCTCGTCCGGTAACAGCAGCTCCCAGAACAGCACTCTCGCGTCTGTTTGCGCTGCCTGCGGCGAACCCGCCGCCCAGATGTTGAACGCCACATGGTGGTGGTACCCCCCTGCTGCCACAAAGAGAGCGCCGGGAAAGACCGAGGTCATGATGTTCATGCCGAGCCCGTGATGATAAAAACGCGTGCCTTGGTCCATGTCTCCAACATAAAAGTGAATGTGGCCCATGACCGTGCCCGCGGGCACACCTCGCCAAGGTTCGTGAGGCGCCGCAAGCAGACCCCCTAGGTCCAGCGCTGCGGTGCCTGTAACGATCTCACCGTTGCGAATGGTCCAGGAACCGCGATTGCGGTCGGCGTATACCTCTACGCTGAGCCCGTCAGGATCGACCAGATAGATGGCTTCACTGACGGCGTGATCGCCTGCGCCGAAAGGGACGCCGAGGCGCCTGGCCTGCTCGACAAAACTACTGAGATCGGCCCGGCTCGGAAGCAGAATGGCCGTGTGATACAGACCCAGGCGGGTGCCGCGCGTGATCGGTTGAACACCGGCAACCTCTTCCAGCTCAAGCAGTACGCGGCCGTTCTCCCCTACGCCGAGGGTCGCGAAGTCTGCTCTTTGTCGCAGAACCGAGAGCCCAATGATCTCCGTGTAAAACGCAACGGAGCGCTGTACGTGAGAGACGGCGAGGCGAACCCGCCCGACACGCGCGGATGCAGGCAGGCAGTAACGTGGAGGCGCAATGCCGGGAGCAGAGGCGTCGAGAATGGCAGTCATAGGGTTTCTCTCTAGGGGACTCGGGCCCGATATCGGGCCCGGCCTGGAACGGCTTATTGCAGCGCTTGCGGTACAGGAGCTATGCCGCACCGCCCGTCGCTCGCTGCATGTCCATAAAGGAAACGCGACCGAAGCCGATCCCCAAGTGGGGATTACGCCTTTGCGGCTTGTGAGACGGCGGGCTCAAACTGGTCGAGCACCTCCGGCAGCGTTGCTTTTCCCATATCGATCGCGGCGGTACCGCCAGCAAGCACGACGTTCACGTCTGTGATGCCGATGAAGCCGAGCACCTGCTTCAGGTAGCTGATCGCGACGTTATAGCCTTCCGCCGGAGCGCCCGGCGTGTAGAGTCCGCCCGAGGCAAGAATGATGGTGGCCTTCTTGCCCTTGACGAGCCCTTCGTAGCTGGGCGTGAAGGTGACCCCAACGCGCACGATATGGTCGATATAGGCTTTCAGCACGGCAGGGATCGAGAAGTTGTACATACTCGTTCCAAGTACAATCGCGTCTGCCGCCATGAGTTCCGCGATGAGTTCGTTCGAGATCTCCAGGGCCTGCTTCATCTCCGGGGAGTGCTGCTCGGCAGGCGTGTAAGCGCCCAGGATCCAGGGCAGATCGACAAAAGGCAGGGTCGTTTTCATCAGGTCGCGAAGCACGACTGTCCCGCCTGGATGTTGCGCCTTCCAATCGGCGATAAAGGTCGCGGTGAGTTTGCGTGAGATGGAGTAATCGCCCCGTGGGCTTGACTCGATGGCTAGAAGCTGCGGCATGGAAGACCTCGTCCTTTGGGTGAAAGGCTGGGGCACCGGTCTCGGCACAGAAGCGGAAGCAGAGGACCGGCGTTTGAAAAGCGGTCAGGAATGTCGAAGGCTCTCGGAAGGCGTTCGCTTCCAGAACTATCGAAGGCGGCAGGACCTGACGCAGTTTGCGCGAAAACGCGCCTCTACTTCTGATCCATCTCCACATCGATGGTGATCTGAATGTCGTCGCTGACCACGGCATTGGGGTACTTGCTTCCGATGTTGAATTCAGAGCGCTTCACGGTAGTCTTCGCTTCGAGTGCACTCACAAGACCGCCCTGCATACCCTTCTGCGGAGCCGTGGGCTCGGTTGCGTCCAGCACGACAGGCCTGGTAACACCCGCCATGGAAAGCGTTCCGGCAATTTTGAGACCCTTTCCCACGCGTTGCACGGACGTCGACTTGAAAGTGAGAGTGGGGTACTTCTCTACATTGAACCAGTCGGCCCCTTTCAGGTCCTTATCCCGGTACGCGCTCTGGGTATCGATGGTGGTCGCATCGAGGACGGCTTCGACGCTGCTCTTGGACGGGTTCCTGGGGTCCCAGACCACCGTCCCTTTGACGTTGCTGATCGCGCCGCGCACGTTCGTGATGGTCAGGTGCTTGACGACAAAGTTGCTCTGGGTGTGATTTGAGTCCAGCGTCCAGGTTGTCGACGGCGCCGGAGCCGACTGTGCCAGTGCCGATCTGGACGACGAGAAAGTAGCGGACAGCAGAAGGGCCGCCGCCAACAACGAGGACGATACGAATTTCATTTGGTTCTCCTGATGCAGAGATAAGAGCAAGCGCGCAAAAGCGACACTGTTGCTTAACCGTACAGCATCGATATAGCAAAAGCAACACTGTTGTTTAAGAAAGGTGTAAGCTGACTCTATGGCAAGCGAAGGGAAACCGGCCGAAATGGAGGTCCTCGACCCCCGCATCCGTCGGACGCGCGGGCTTCTACAGGAAGCTTTTCTCCAGCTGCTTAAGAGGAAACCGTTTGAGGAAATCTCCGTTCAGGATGTTACCGAGGCGGCCACGGTCAATCGGGCTACGTTCTATGCGCACTACCGCGACAAGTACGCTCTGCTGGAGTGTGTGGCGGCCATACAGTTCAAGGAACTCCTGCGCGATCGCGGCGTCTTCTTCGACGGCACGTGCCTTACCGCGATTCGCGCCATCATCCTCGGCGTTTGTGACTTTCTGTCGATGGAGGCCGCTGGCGTCGGCAGCGTTGACGGACTCGATCCGCATCTGCAGGCCGCCGTCGTCACGGTCGTTCGCAACATGCTGTTGAAGGGCCTGGAGCAGATGCAGGGATGGCCAGGCGCGGCCTCTCGAGAAATGGCCGCGACCTCGACGGCCTGGGCCCTTTATGGGGCGGTTCGGGACTGGTTCAGCCGGAAGGACCGCGCTCCCGCAGAAAAAGTCGTGGATGACATCTACCGGTTCCTTCTTCCTCTGCTGAACCCGGTCGGCGACGCAAGCTCTGCGGCCGCGAACCAAACGCGAGCCTCCTCGTAGCAGGCCCTGCCCGACGAGGATAGAAGTGCACATGATCCCGGCAGAGACGCCCGTTCTGCAGAATGGTAGCTATGTCACCAAAAAAGGGAATGAAGGCGCCATCCATTAAGTTTTCCTTGCTGCTCGCATCCATCTCCGCCCTTACGTCGCTTGCTATCGACATGGGCCTGCCCGCGATGCCCGTGATTGAGCAGCAATTCCATATCGCTCCCGGCCGTGGAGCCCTCACCTTATCTGTCTTTCTGGCCGGCTTCGCCTTTACCCCGCTGGTCGGTGGACCCCTCTCGGATCACTTCGGTCGACGACCTGTATTGTTCAGCGGTCTTCTGCTCTTCGCGCTTGGCGCGCTCGGCTGCGCCCTCGCTCCGAATTTCGCCACACTTCTCGCTTTCCGCATCCTTCAGGGCGCAGCCGCCGGTGTCAGCGTCGCACTTCCCATGGCCATTATTCGAGACTCGCTCTCTGGTCACACCGCCCGTCAGGCTATGTCGCAGATGACCACCATTCTCGGTGTCGTTCCCGTGTTTGCTCCGGTCGTCGGCTCTTGGGTTCTGCTCGTCAGTCCGTGGCACGCCATTTACGCTGTTCAGAGTGGCCTCTCGCTCCTGATCCTGACAGCCATTTTTCTCTTCTTTGACGAAACCCATCCCAAAGAACGCAGACAGACCTTGCCGTCGCGAGCTCCTCTACGCAATTACGGTCTTCTCCTGAACGAACCAGTTTTTATCGTTCACGCCGTCATCTATGCCTGCACCTACGCCTGCATCTTCTCGTACGTGTCGGCGTCTCCTGTCGTCTTCATGGGCCAAATGCACGTTCAGCAGCACGTCTACACACTTATTTTCGGAGTCATTTCGGCTTGCCAAATCGTCGGTGCGGTCGCGAGCGGATTCCTTGCCGGCAAACGCCTTCCGTTGCGTATGTTTCTGCGCACCGGCCTCATTCTGATGGTAGTCGGCGGATTGATTTTGGTCGGACTACAAACGACTGGCCTCACCCGTCCCCTCGCCTTCGTCCTGCCAACGATGCTTCTAATGATGGCCTTCGGCTTCATGGCTCCGTCCCTGATGACTGCGGCCTTGGAGCCGGTTCCTCACGTGGCTGGAGCCGGTAGCGGTGCCATCCGCTGTACCCAAATGCTCTTTGGATCGGGTGGCAGCGCACTCCTCGCGTGGCTTTGCGCCCGCCCCGGTGTCAATCCCGCCATAGCTACTGCTTCCACGATGACCTGTCTCGCCTTTGCAGCCCTCGTCCTGTATACCATCTGCGAAACCATGTAGCCGACAGGAGACGTTCGGCGCGTGAACATATCTACCTTGGCGGCTACGGCTGTTCGTCACTCTCGCGTTCGACGTTGGGGTGCGCTACTGCATGAGGTTCCTGCGCGGGGAGGTCTCGCCGCGGCTCGCCGCATCGCTAACATGTGAGATCGGGGTCGCGATGGAGCTTGTCATCCTAACTCGCAGGTCACGACCGTAACCTGACCGACGCCGCCTGTGAGCCCAGCACCCAAGCTAAGCATCCAGGCCCAGGCGTTTCCACCTTCCGAAAAGTTCCAGATTTTCTGCGCCGAACGAACGCTTGCCAAAGTTGATCGCGAACTGCCCCGGGCGCCGGATTTGATCTCCCCGCAATGACAGAAATGCGGTGCACGGATCTTCGGGGGGATCTTCGACTTATGCGACTCCGCGTCCGTGTGTTCATCACCGCGTCGCTGGCGCGGCGAAGCTGGCGCTTATGATTGCGCTCTGCGCCGCGCACCACGGAAATCTCCACCAAGGCATATACAAAACGATAATGGCGGGCCTCCACTCTGAACGCTAGGCTTGGAAATACAACAGGTTAGCAAGAATGACAGGGCTGTTGCGATACGGGTAGGGCGTCTGTCCGTGATTCGATGCATAACCGGAAGTGCCTATGGGGGCCACTACGCTGCATCCTCGCTGCTGGAGCGAAGCTCGGCGTACCTACGTCACCGAGCGACTGCTCCTGCTTGCGTTGATCCGGGGCGCTTCACTGTTCCACTGTCACCTGCTCAAGCATGAGGACAAAGGCATGATGGCTACGATCCGATTCGAATGAACTTGCATGGCAAACACTACGTATCGGGGTGTTCGGGCATGGCGCATTTCCCACGCTGGTGGAACGTCCGGAATTTACGCACCGCACGGTGCTTTTTTCTGTTCTCGTTGTGTAGCTGGAACGCGCTCGGTCAGACAGGTCCGCCTTCCCAGACCACGGGGCCCGACACGACGGCTTCAAGGGCAGACTCTCCGCAAAGTACAAGCACCGCCGGTCTTTACATCCAATACCCTTTCAGGGCGGGAAAGGACCAGCCTCTTGGCCTGGCCCATCTCCCCTCGTGGATGACGCTGACTTTTGAGCTGCGGGGGAGGCTGGAAGGTCAGACCTCTTTCAATGACACCCAGGGCGCTGACCGTACATACGTGCTCAGCCGCACGTATGGCGGACTTGAGGTGCGGCCCGACAAACACGCCACCGTGCTTCTGCAGTTCATCGACACGCACGCTCTGGGTCTACCTTTGCACGCTGTGCAATCCAACATGCGGGATGTCTTCGATCTGCGGCAAGGTTGGCTCAATCTTCATGGCAGCGTCCGTGCCGTTCCAGTCGAGTTCATCGTGGGGCGTCAGGAGCTGAAGTTTGGCTCCGAACGCATTGTGGGAATCAGCGACTGGACGAATAATAGCCGCACCTGGGACGGGTTCGACCTGCGGCTTGGCAAAGAGACTCGCATTGATTTGTTCTCCACGTCCGTTGTTACGGTAAATCCATCTTCCCTCGACACCCATGGGTCCGGCCTGACGTTCCATGGCGCTTACGGAAAGATCCCCCATCTACTTCCCCGCGCTACGCTTGCGCCTTACCTGCTCTTCCACAACGTACGCGGAGTGACCGGCGCGCAAGGGGTACGCGGGAACCAGTTGGAAGCAACGTTTGGGGCCGAGGTGGACGGCCTACTCCCGGCAAAGTTCAGCTATGAGGGAAATGCGGCGCTTCAACGCGGTAGCTACTCCAACGAAGCCATTCGAGCTGGACAGAGTTTCGTGAAGGTCTACTACCTTGCGCAAAAGTTGCCGTGGCGACCACGGGTGGGGGGAGAATTCGACTATGCGACGGGCGATGCTCATACAGATCCTAAGCGCATGGGTACTTACGATCAGCAATATCCCTCGAATCATAACGCCTTCGGCAATGTCGACCTGTTTGGTTACCAGAACATCCGCCAGGAACGAATCAATCTCGATCTAGGACCCGCAGCCAACTTGTCCTTCCTCCTTCAAGGCGGGTTCCTGGATCTGGCGCAGGTTAGGGATTCCGTCTACTCAGGCGCAGGTACAGTCGCTATCCCTGTTCCTGCCCAAGGCTTCACTTCCAACCAACTCGGCACGGAATTCGACTTCTCCGGAAAGTACGTTTACCACAAATATCTCGTCGCCAACTTTGGTGTGGGACACCTGTTCCCGGGCGCTGCGCTGGCACAGGCAGGCAAGGGCGCTGCTGCAACACTTGGTTACTTCAGCCTGACGTACCGCTTCCGTGTGGATAACGAACCGGTGAAGCCGTAATGAAACCAGGTTGAGCTCAGAAGGAAGAGCTCTCCCGAAGCTACGCTGCCCCGTTCCATTGGGCAAATTCAATGAAGGACTAACAAAGAGGCACACGGTCAAGGAGCAAGTATGTGGCTGGTTCGAATCGCGTTGCGAAGACCCTACACCTTTGTCATTGTCGCGCTTCTCATCCTGATCGCCGGCATTACATCCATTGTGACCACGCCTACCGATATTCTGCCAGAGATCAACATCCCGATCGTCAGCGTCATTTGGACCTACAACGGACTGGACTCCGATGACATGTCGAAACGGATCGTCGGCATTTGCGAGCGTTCGCTTTCTACGACCGTCAACAACGTCCAGCATATTGAGTCACAATCCTACGCGGGCGTGGGCGTCATCAAAATCTACTTCCAGCCAAGCGTGCAGATCGATCTCGCCATCGCGCAGGTCACCTCTCTAGCGCAATCCGTTTTGAAGCAGATGCCGCCCGGGATCTTGCCACCGCAGATCCTCAAGTACGACGCATCGAGTGTGCCCATCGTGCAGCTCAGCCTTGCAGGTCAAGGGCTTTCGCAGGAAACACTCTACGACCTCGGCCAGAACTTCATCCGTCCAAAACTGGCAACAGTGGAAGGGGCGTCGATTCCGGTGCCTTACGGCGGTGTGCAGCGAGCAGTGATGGTGGACATGGAACCGACGCAGCTTGCCGCCAGGCATCTCACAGGTGCGGACGTGTCGGCCGCACTCAATAGCCAGAATGTCATTCTGCCCTCCGGAACGGAGAAGATCGGCGATCGCGAATACACCGTCGGCAGCAATGCGAGCCCAGCTTCGATTGCGGAGCTAAATAGCCTCCCGGTGCGCGCCGCGGACGGCGCGGTCACGGTGATGAAGGATGTGGCCTGGGTCCATGACGGTTCGACACCGCAAACGAGCCTAGTGAAGGAAAACGGTACAGCGGGCGCGCTCCTCACCGTCATCAAGAATGGGAACTTTTCCACGCTCACGATTGTGCAGCAAGTGAAGGCTGCGCTCCCAAAGATCAAGGCAGGCCTGCCAGGCGCTCTCACCATCACGCCCGTTTTCGACCAGTCGGTGATCGTTCGGGCTTCCGTGCAGGACGTGGTGCAGGAAGCAGTCACAGCAGCCTTGCTGACCGCGCTGATGATCCTCGTCTTCCTGGGAAGTTGGCGCAGCACGCTGATCGTCTGCACGTCCATTCCGCTCGCAATCTTTTTCTCGCTCTCTGTTCTGTCTGCCCTGGGAGAAACCATCAACGTCATGTCTCTGGGGGGCCTGGCGCTGGCGGTCGGCATCCTTGTAGACGATGCGACCGTCGAGATCGAAAATACCCATCGCAATCTGGGCGAGGGCAACAAGCCGCTCGCGGCGGCGATCCTCGACAGCGCGCAGCAGGTAGCCGTACCTGCTCTCGTTTCGACCATGTGCATCTGCATCGTGTTCGTGCCGGTAACCCTGTTGTCCGGAGCGGCCAAGTTCATCTTCACGCCGCTCGCGCTGGCGGTGGTGTTTGCCATGCTCGCGTCTTATTTACTATCGCGCACTCTGGTTGCGACGATGATGCACTTCCTTCTGCCCGCGGAGGTTTCGCTTTACCAGGGTGGCGCGGATTCGCCCACAAGCTGCAGCTTCATCTGGCGGATACATCAACGCTTCGAGCGTCACTTCGACGGCTTTCAGAAGCGGTATACCTCGCTGCTTACCCGGGCGCTCGCCAACCGCGTTGGGGTGCTGGTCGGTTTCGCGGTTGTGGCGGTCTGCTCGCTTCTGCTGGTCCCTGTCATCGGGGAGGACTTCTTTCCGTACGTTGATTCCGGTCAGATGGAGTTCCATGTACGACCGCCTACCGGCACACGCATTGAAGTTACAAACGAGATCTTCACGCGCATCGATGCGGAACTTCGGCGCGTGATCCCGGCCAATCAGATCGACACCATCGTGGACAACATCGGACTGCCGCCAGGTGGCGTCAACCTGGCATTCACGGCTACGGACGCGACCAGCAACGGGGACGGCGACGTGCTGGTTGCTCTCACACCCAAACACCGGCCGACGCAGGAGTGGATGCAGATCCTGCGCAAAGACCTCGCGGAGAAGTTCCCGCAGGAAACCTTCTTTTTCGAGCCTGCCGACATCACCAATCAGACGCTCAACTTCGGCCTGCCCGCTCCGATTGATGTGCAAGTCCGTGGGAAAGATGCTGCGGCGACCTACAAAATAGCCGCTGACATTCGAGACCAGGTGAAGAACATTCCGGGCGCCGTCGACGTGTTCGTGCAGCAGGAAGTCAGCGCTCCAAAGATCGATGTGAACATCGATCGGCTAAAAGCCGAGGAACTGGGTCTCACGCCGAAAGATGTCGGCAGCAACATGCTGTTGGCCCTCTCGGGGAGCGGACAAACCGCGCCTAACTTCTGGATGGATCCAAAGACAGGCGTCGAATATCCCGTTGTGGTGCAGACTCCTCAATCGAGGCTGGACGATCTCGGCTCACTTGGGAGAGTCCCTGTGACCGCTTCCGCCGCGACCGGAGACCAGATTCTGCGGAACGTCTCGCAATTTACGCGATCCTATACGCCTCTGACGGTTTCCCACTACGATAACCAGCCGGTCATGGATGTCTTCGCGAGCACCAGCGAGCGGGACCTTGGCGGCGTCTCCCGCGATGTCGCGAAGATCATCAAGGCGGCTTCCGAGCACCTGCCGGCCGGCACAGAGGTCGTAATGAGCGGACAGGTGCAGACCATGAACGACTCCTTCCTGCATCTCGGCATCGGCGTCGTCGGCGCTGTCATCTTCGTGTATTTGCTCATGGCGCTCAACTTCCAATCCTGGTCTGATCCGTTCATCATCCTGACGGCCCTGCCGGCTGCCTTCTCCGGGATGTTATGGATGCTTTTCCTCACGCGCACGACTTTTAGCGTGCCTTCCTTGATGGGAGCTTTGATGACCATCGGCGTCGCCACGTCGAACAGCATTCTCGTCGTGACCTTCGCGAATGATTCCAGGGCGGAAGGTAAGAGCTCGATCGAGGCCGCGCTCGCTGCCGGTTCCACCCGGCTTCGTCCCGTGTGTATGACCGCACTCGCCATGATCATCGGCATGTTTCCGATGGCACTTGCGCTTGGTTCAGGAGGTGAGCAGAACGCGCCCATTGGCCGCGCCGTCATTGGCGGCCTCCTGTTTGCCACCGTCGGCACGTTGCTGATCGTGCCAGTTATCTATTCGCTCATTCGTAAAGAAGCGCCTGTGGATTATGGGAAGCGGCTTGACCTGGAAGTCGAAGGAAAACTGAAGCAGCCACAAGGAGCAGCGGCGTGAGCGAACAGACCTATACACCCCCGGACCACCAACTACCGGCCACCGCCGCGAATAGTGCCACTCCGCATCGTTCGCGCCTGTTGCTTTCCGTCCTCGCGGTAGTGGTTGTCGCCGTGCTGCTCTTGATCGGCCTTCTGCCTCGCCGAAAGACGACACACGCAATCGACGCACAGGCCGACCAGCAAAGCAAAGCCTTGCCAGTCGTACAAGTCATGACCGCGCGGCAGGCCTCGAGCACACAGCAGCTTACCCTGCCGGGAACAGTGACTCCGGCCAACGCAGTGCACATCTACGCGCGTGCGGCAGGATACCTGAAAGCGAGGTATGTCGATCTCGGAGACAAGGTCCATCGTGGGCAGCTGCTTGCGACCATCTCCGCACCCGATCTTGACGCGGCCGTCCTGCAACAGCAAGCCATCGTTCAGCAGGGTCGCAACGCCCTTGCCAAAGCCGAAAGCCAGAAGGATCTCCAGCAGGCGACATACGACAGGGTCCATACGCTCGTGCTGCACGGCGTACTGTCCCAGCAAGATGACGATGTTGCGCGCGCCGCGCTGAAGGCGGCTATTGAAGATGTCCGATCCGCGCAGGGCGCCATCAGCGCGGCGTCCGCGGCACTCGCCAGGGCCTCTGCACTGGTATCGTTCGAGCAGATCCGGTCGCCTATCGACGGTACCGTGACTGCGCGAAATGTAGAAATGGGAAGCCTGGTTTCTGCCGGCGGTTCTGGGGAGGGCCTGACACCCGCACCCGCGATGAGCCAGACTGGTGGTCCACCCACTGGCGGCTCACAAGGCAACGAGCTGTTTGAGATTGCCAGCACACGCGATCTGCTCGTCTTCGTCACGGTGCCGGAGGACGACGCACCTTTCCTCCAGACTGGTCAGCCCGCTACCCTCACCTTCTCGGAGATGCCGAGTGAACCCTTTCTGGGTACGGTCACCCGCACCAGCGATTCGCTCAGCCAGCAAACGCGCACGTTACTGCTTGAGATCGGAATTGCCGACACCGCTCATCGCTTGCGGCCCGGCATGTTCGCCTCTGTGCAGCTTCGCTTCAAGGCGGCCGATCCCGGCATTCTAGTCGCGGGCGATAGCGTGATCCCACGAGCTCAGGGCCAGTTCATTGCAGTCGTTTCTCAGGGCGTGGTTCATCTTCAGCCGGTGCATGTGGGCCGCGACCTGGGTACGCAGGTATACGTCACCACCGGGCTGAAAGACGGCGATCAAATCGTGGTGAACCCAACCGATGCCGTCCAGGAAGGTGCCCACGTGTCGACACAATCTGCACCGGAGGGACAGCAGAAATGACAACCGGGCCGAGTCTCACGGCTTTCCTTGCGCAATCTACCCTGGCACGCGTCGGCTGCTGGCATTCGCTCGGCACTCTTGTAGTCCTCATCGGAACCTGCCCTGGCGTCGTTGGACAGGTCCCCGCCGCTGCTCCAGTCCCCCCATCGGTTGTGCCGGTTCCGGACGCACCTTTGCCACCCTCCACGTACCAGCCGCAGACGACATCCCTGTCGAACCGGCTTGAGCTTTCCCTACGGCAAGCTGTCGCCATGGCGCTTCGGAACAATCTCGACATCCAGCTGCAGCGAGAAGACCAAGGTGTGGCCGAGCTGGGAATTCAACGCGCGGCGGGCGGCGGAACGCCTACACAAATCAGCTACAGTGTGGCGGAAGCACCCGCGGGCGTTCCGCTCGCGTCGCTCTCTTTGCTCACATCCTCGACTCCGGCAAGCGTCGACCCGGCGGGTCTTTCCGTTTCCTCGTCTTTCGACGCGGGGCATGTCCTTGAGGCGAATCATTCCCTGGCCATCGCGCAGGCGCCCTTTTCGTCCGGTTCTGCCATACCGGCATTTGACGCAAGCCTTGTGGGGCAGTTCGCCTGGCTGCATCGCAATCCCGTGACGGCGCTCGCCAACACGCCGGGCGGCACCGCCACGGCAAGTAATACGGTTGTTACAGACAACACGCTGGCCAACGTCAGTCTCGCAAAGGGGTTCCGCTCCGGTGCTTCCCTTCAACTGGGGGTCAACGACTTTGTGCAATCGTTCTATTCCGCACGGTCGTCAGCCGTTCCATTTTCGAAACCCAACGCTATCGCCTTGTTTGCCCAGCCACTTCTACGGGGTGCAGGCTCCTCGAACAACACCCGCCTGATCGCGGTCGCTAGGGCCAACAAGAAGATTTCCGCCACCGTGCTTGAAGAGCAGATGATCAGCACGGTCTCCGGGGTGGCTACGCTCTACTATGACCTGATTAGCTTGCAGAGCGCCGTCGCCGTACAACAGGAGGCCCTTCGTGCCGCCGAAACGCTGCTAAGCAACGACCGGCAGCAACTGGAGGTTGGCCGCATGCCACCTATTGAGGTCGCACGGGCCGAATCGCTCGTTTCTGCCAATCGGCTTGCGCTGACACAGGCCATCTCGCACCGCGATCAGCAGCAAATTGTGCTCTACACTGTTCTCGATCCGGATGCCCTTACACGGCTCGCAAAGCTCCCGGACATCGTCGCGACGGACACCCTCTCGCCCTATGTTGTCGGCGAGGCGGCGCCCGTCGAGGATCTCGTGCAAAAAGCCCTCGCCATGCGACCAGACCTTGCGCAAGCGAGATTGCAAATCGCGAATGGCGAGCGGTTCGTCTCCGGTTCCGCAAACGCCCGCCTCCCGGAGCTGGACCTGTACGGTGCCTTCCAAAACCGCGGCGTTCTGGGGCCCTCGCTGATCCCCATTGCCGGCGACGCAGCGTCGGGTACCGGCACGCTCGATCAGGTACCCGCTGGCGGGAGAAGCGCCTCGCGCATCGTTGAGGCCGGAATCCAGTTCAACCTGCCCCTGCAAAATAGAGTAGCGTCCGCCAACCTCGGTGCGGACCGGATCGCCCTGAAGCAGGAGCAGATTCGCTTGAAGCAGTTGGAAAGCCAGGCGGCCGCGGAGGTCCGAAACACGAGCATCGCCCTTCGCGCCGCAGAGCAGGCCACCGCCGCCGCGACCGACAGCCGCAAGTTGCAGGAGCGTCTGTTGAGTGCCGAAACTGAAAAGTTCCAGGCAGGCATGTCCTCCAACTTTGCGGTGATCGAACAGCAGACCTATTTAACCCAGGCACAAACCACGGAACTTGCAGCCCAAGCAGCCTATCGGAAAGCTAAGGTTCAGTTGGACCGCGCTGTCGGTCAAACTCTGCAGGAAAACGGTATCTCACTGGCCTCAAGTTCGGGCGCCGTGAAGCCCTGATACGGTGCCTGTTCTCAACACTCGTGCGACCTGGCACTTTCGAAAAAGAGACGCGAAAAGCATGAATGAACAGCGTACCGTCGCCTGGATGCAAAGCGGAACAAACCGCGCGGCGTACGCCGGCCCGTAGATGAGACGCATGGAATGCGCCCCGCGAGCACCGCAGCAACGCCAGTGTCACGAAGTCGCGTCAATCTTGATAAAGGGGAATCATCGATGAGCAAAGCGTTGCGTATTCTTGCCGTAGGAGCTGCTGGATCATTTGCAGGGTTGGTTGTGCCAGCCCTGGCCAAACGTGGAGTCCAGGTGGTTGGCCTGATCCATCGGGCTGAGGACGAAGCGAAAGCGAGAAGACATGGTGCGGCCGAGATCGCTGTAGCTGACATTTCCGACCCCACTGCGGTGGCATCAGCCCTGCGAGGGGTGGACGCGACGTTTTACATCGCACCGGTCGCGCTTCAGCACGAGGCGGCCGTCGGGCGACAATATGTTCAGCTCGCCAAGGACGCTGGCGTCCGCAGGATCGTTTTCTCTTCGGTTATTCACCCGAACCTGTCCGAGCTTGAGAATCATGCTGCGAAAGCACCCGTGGAGGAAGCAATCCTGGAGTCCGGGTTGGAGTATGCTCTGCTGCAGCCTGCGGTGTTCTTTCAGACGATGGCAGCGGGATGGATACAGGCGCAGAAAACGGGCGTTTATTCAGAACCGTGGGCAAACGAAAGCAGATTCAGTCGAGTCGACTACCGCGACGTTGCTGAAGTTGCGACGATCGCCTTAACGGAAGACCGTTTGCTTTATGGCACCTTCGAACTGGCCACCGACGGGGCGCTCAACCGAATCGAGGTCGCGGCTCTGATGAGTGACGTTTGTCATCGTCCCATTCGGGCTGAGAAGTCTCCTCGTCCTGAAAGTGGTCAAGTGCCGGATCAGCTCTTGCGGATGATGGATTGGTACGACTCTCATTCCCTTCTCGGCAATGCGACAACTTTGCGGGCCATTTTGGGAGGGAAAACGCGCTCCCTTCGCTCTTACCTGAGCGAACTTAGAACCGACACTCCTGTGTAAGCACCTCGCGCAAATGGCAGCCTCTATGGAGCTGATACCCGCTTGTACCCGCAATCCGGGAGCGTTGAAACGAGCCGTTCTGCAAAAACGCGCCACACGCTATACAAACAGATAATGACGCTGGAGAGAAATCATTCTCAAAATGGAGCGGACCGATCGCCAAGAACAAGTAGAGTTTTTCTATCGGCGTCAGACTGGCTTTGCACCCAGCACTGCCTGCTCCTACTCCCTACTCTGTCGTCTGTGCGCCTCACCGAATGCTAACGGTCTTCCTCAGCGGCGAGTTGAAGCTGGAATCCAGCGGTATAACGTTGCAATTGAGACTCCAATTTCCGCTGCAACTTCTCGAAAAGCTACCCCCGCGCCCAATCTTTGTTCAGCAAGCTGCATCTTGGCTGCGGTCATTTGAGCGGTACGGCCGCCCCGACGACCGAGTCGACGTGCCGTCTGCAAACCTGGACGTGTCCGCTCCCTCACGAGATCTTGCTCCATGATTTGGAAACGTCGCACCACCTCGAACAGATAGGAACCGGAGGCTCCTGATGTGTCAAGGCAATCATCGAGGCTTTGGAACTGACAGCCCAGCTCGTGCAGTTCTGCGATCAAACTGACAAGCCTCTTGACCCCGCGACCCAGCCGATCCAATTTGCAGACGACGAGCTTGTCCCCGGCTTTGAGAGCGCCGCGTGCTCTACGAAAGCCCAACTCATTGAGAGTGCCGTCATTCGATCGGTCTTTGAAAATCTTCGCACAACCTGCCTTCTCAAGAACCTTGATCTGATCTTTCAGAAGTTCACTACCGCTCGACGTTCGGGCGTATCCAATCAACATAGGCATTCACTCCCAGAGTCAAGGTCGACCTGCGGAATCAAGCTTTTTTCTCACAACTCATACAAACTGAGGTATAAATTTAGGCGAAGCTATGTACCCGCCCCGTCCGAAAATTCGGACCCGAGCGCACGTTTCCAAAATAGTACATGACAGAACTCTTGTGATCAGGCCGATAAGTGATGCGAACCCTGAGACCCGTGACGATCCAAGCCTGCGCGATGGCTCTCAGCTCTGTCGCTCTGCTTGCTGGCAGATTCATTGAGGCGCCGGCCTCGTCGCTGCTGCTTGCCATTATGGCCGTTAGTTTATACGGGGGCAAGCGCGCAGCTCAAACCGCCTCTCTCTTTTCCACAGTCCTATTTGCAGTCTTTGTTCTGCCGACGTACGCGAGCCTGCTTCATTCACGAGGCGGCTACCTCAGACTTGGCTCCTTTGTCGTTTCGGCGCTGATGATCCTTGCCCTCGCTGAGGCTCGTGAGCGTCGCGAGGAGGCGTTGCGGCGGATGCAAGCAAAATTTGAGATTGTCGTGGAAACGAGTCCCGACTGCATTTTGTTCGTCGATAACCGACACAGAATCACTTTCATGAATCCCGTAGCAGAAAAGCTGCTGAGGACAACAAGACGCGCAATCCTCGGCGAAACGATCTCTTCGGTTCTACCAGGTGTCGGTCCAGATCATCCTCCGTCCGGGGAGTTTTCATTGGAGGTCGATGGCCGAGAGCTCATCGTCGACGCCACCTGCGGACACTTTGAAGAAACAACGACCATCTTCCTCCGCGATATTACTGATCGGAAGCTTGACGAGTTGAAGCTGCGGGAAAGCGAATCGCGCCTGCAAAGGACTATAAACACCATCCCAGGATTTGTAACGGAGGCAGAATCTGACGGCACTCTGAGCTTCGTTAGCGCCAGATTTATTGAATACTTTGGGTATTCAGAGGGCGAAGCTATCGTACAGACGGCGACCTGCCGACATGTTCATCCCGATCAGGCACAAGATATAGCGGCATTAAAGAGGCAAGGATATCGATCAGGTGTTCCCTTCACGTTTCAACAACGTATACGTCGTCATGATGGACTCTATCGTTGGTTTCAAGTAGCCGCGCAACCGTTCACAGACTCCGCTGGGCAGGTGATTCGTTGGTACAGCCTGCACACCGACATCGATGATCTGGTCATGGCACAGGACTCAATTCAGCGTCTGCAGTCCCACCTCGCTCAGGCCAACCAGATTGCGACCGCCTCGGAGCTGGCTGCTTCGATCGTGCATGAAATTGTCAGCCGGTGAGCGCGATGGTCACCAATGCCCAGGTAGGTTTGAACTTTCTATCGAACGAACCGCCGAACTTGGCAGACACCCTGATAGCGTTTACACGGATTGTCGAAGATGGGAAAACGACGGCGGCGATCATAACCGGCTTGAACGCGCTTTTCAATCGGAAAACACCCGAGATGAAGCCGATCTCAATCAGAGAGACCGTGGAAGAGATTCTTCCCCTTCTCCGAGGCAGACTCCTGCGCTCTGGAGTGACGGTGCAAGATGAAGTTTTACTAGACCTTCCATTAGTAAACGGCGGAACGATCGCACTCCAGCAGGTATTCATCAATCTTCTAAACAATGCCCTGGATGCAGTTTCGATGGTTGACCACGACAAGCTGGTTGTGATTCGCTCCTCCTACAAGGAGCGCATGGTCAGCATTGCCATAGAAGACAGCGGAGTACGCCCAGCCAATTATGAGAAGATCTTCGTTCCCTTCTACACGACGAAAGCGAAGGGAATGGGCCTTGGACTCCCCATTGCGAAATCGATTATTGAGGCGCACGGAGGTACGCTATCCGCACGTGCGACAGCAAATGCTTTTGGAAGCATCTTCGAGTTCAAACTTCCGATCTGGGAAAAGGAGAAGCCGATATGATCGACCCGCGACCCGTTGTGTACGTCCTGGATGACGACCCGCGAATCCGTGAGTCCGTGGCGGCTCTCATGTTTTCAAAGGGGCGCAAAGTAAAAACCTTTGCGAATGCTTCAGAGTTTCAGGCGTTTCGAAGACCTGAAACGCCGGCCTGCCTGATATTGGACGTTCGACTGCCTGGAATGAACGGTCTCGAACTGCAGCATGAGTTGCGAACAGGTGATGCTCCCCCGATCATCTTTCTCACAGCGTTTGGTGATATCGCGATGAGCGTAGCCGCAATGAAAGGCGGCGCCGTCGAGTTCCTCACAAAACCTTTCGACGCCGACCAACTGCTACAAGTCATCGATGCGGCAATTGCCGCCGATACTGTTCAGCTTGAGGAGAAGAGACTGCTCAAAGAGCTGCAAAAAAGATACAACACCTTGACACCCAAGGAACGAGAGGTGCTACCCCACGTCGTCTCTGGGCTTCTCAATAAGCAGACTGCCGACCGCCTCGGGACGCAGGAGATTACCGTCCGAGTTCACCGGGCGCACATCATGAAGAAGATGAAAGCGGACTCGTTAGCGGAGCTTGTACGGATCACCGAGAAATTGCACATCCGTCCTGCGGGAGCATGGTAAAAGTGATTCGATGGTCTTCGGGCTGGTCACGCGTGAATAGTTCCCGGAACATCGATTCGGCGCGGTGGTTGTCCCACACTGGCTCGTCATTCTATACAAAACGATAATAGGCAGCCAGCGCCAGCGGAAGTACGCTCACAGCATGATGCGGACTGCCGAGATCGTTGCGGGCTCAGGAGAACGTCTGGTCGTCGTAGTCGACGACGATTCACGCGTCCGTGAATCGATTGGAATTCTCCTTAGTTCCGCGTCGCTTCCGTCGCGAACCTTCGAGAACGCCTCTTCCGCCTTTGAGTTTCTAGCGGGTGCGGCAGTCGGTTGCGTTGTCACTGACATCGCTATGGCAGGCATGAATGGTTGGGAGTTTCAGAAACTCATAGCAACCTCCTATCCAGGCTTGCCGGTGATCGTCGTATCGGGCTCCCTCGACCAAGGCAACTTGGATTCAAAGGCTTTATGCGGAAGTTTCGCGCTCATCGATAAGCCCATCGTGGGTGAGGAACTCCTGATCGCGGTGAGGGCGGCCTTGGGACAGCACTTCAACTCAGCTACGAGACTACCCTAGACTGTGGCAGCTGTCGCCGCTCCCCTTGTGGAGCCTTTATCAATCATCAGCCAAGAAAAGAGGAAACTATGTCGTCGAAACTGTTGCGAAAATGGCTTAGCCCGTCGGCCACAGTTGCCTGTGCTCTGATGCTCGCACATGGCGCGTTTGCCCAGACTGTTCAGACGGACTACGACCACAAGGCAAACTTCAACTCTTATCACACGTTTTCGATTTACAAGGTCCAAACTCCCGATCCGTTCTTTGAGGATCGTATCAAGAGCCAGATTGTCTCCGATCTGACCGCAAAGGGGCTGCAGATGGTCGACTCTGGAGGCGATCTAAGCGTTACAGCCATCGAAAGTACGAAGAACAAACAGGAATACAGCACCTTTTACGACGGTCTGGGTGGCGGTGGCTTTGGA
>CALMON010000011.1 GCA_937871785.1 uncultured Granulicella sp. | reverse complement strand
CGGCGAGCCTCGGGTCCGGGGTGGTGCTCACGTTTCTGCAGGCCTATGCGCTGTATTTTCTGGGGGGCCGCTACCCTCTGCTCGGCGGCTTTCTGGAGCGCTCCACCCCACCGCCACCCGACCCTTTGCCAACCGGGCCTCCGGTATACGCCGCTCCGCCACCCAACCCGTACGCCTACCTCAACCACCCTCCGCCACCGCCGTCCGCGTAACTGGCAAGGATCGTTCCTTTCCCCGAAAAGGTCTACCCATGCTCAGACCCCTTTCCGCGCTCGAAGCCATCGACCCCGCCTGGCAGCATACGCGCCGCTTTCTGCTTCCGCCCGGAGGCCGCAAGAGCACTCTGTTCAAGCTCGCTGCCATGGCCTTTTTCGCCGAAATTGGCGGCTGCAGCACCAGCTTCAACCGCTCCGGCGATCTTGCGCGGCACCTGCCTACAAGCGTCGCCGCGGCCTTGACGGCTTTCTTTCTCCTGGTCGCCGTCATCACCTTTCTGCTGGTGCTCGCGTTTTTTTACATCGGTTCACGTTTCCAGTTCGTGCGGTTTGATGCCGTGCTCCGTTCCGACCGAGTAATCGCGCCCATCTGGCGCCGCTTTGGCCCGCTTACCTGGCGCTGGATGGGTTTGAAACTCCTTTGCCTGCTAGCGTTCTTCGTCGCCCTGCTGCCGTTCCTGGTCCCGGCCACACGCCTTCTCCTGAACCTGATCCGAAACGGCTCAGGCGACGCGGACAATCTTGGTGCACTGTTTGCGAGCTTTCTCGGCGTGATCGCCGGCTTCTTCGTGCTCACGCTTGTGTTCGGCATCGCGTACACCGCGGTGCGCGACTTTGCACTGCCCTCGCTGGCGCTTGAGGGCACGTCGATCGTCACGGCGCTCGGCCGCGTGTGGCGTTTGTTCCGCAATGAGCCCGGACAATTGCTGCTGTTTCTGCTGATGCGCTTCGTCATCGGCCTCGCCTGGACGATGGCCGCGTACGTCCTTCTGCTGGTGACGGGGCTGCTGCTTTGCCTGCCGCTCGGCGCGCTTTCGTATCTGCTCTGGCGGCTGCATCAGGGCGGTGCCGGAGCAGCCGCTCTGGCGATTGCCGGATGGATTGCGCTCGGGACCCTGCTCGCCGCTTACATTGCCGCGGCGTTTATTACGCTGTTCGGTGCTCTGTCCGCGTTTGTTCAGGCCTACGTGGTGTACTTTCTCGCGGGCCGCTACCCTCTGCTCGGCGAGATCCTGGTACAGTCCTTCACGCCACCACCGCCCGCAACGCCGGACTTTTCAAGGTAAGCCTCCTTACGAGTGGGGTGGCGCCTTCAGCGCTCCGGCTTCGCGGCGCGAAAGCGGTTCGCCGTGGCGAACTCTTCGCGAAGCTCCGGGGTGCGCAGGTTTTCGCGCATATGCTGCAGCCGCTGCTCAAGCGCCAGGAGCGTGGCCGCCAGCGGCTCCGTGTTGGTCAGCGCGACGTCGCGCCACATGCTGTAGGGGCTCGCTCCCAGGCGAGTCGTTTCGCGCAGGGCGCGGCCGCCGATGGCCTGCACCGCGTCGCTACCCGCCGGGTCGCCGGCAAACGTATCTTCGAGCAAGGCGGCCAGAGCCGTCGAAAGCATCTGCGGAAGATGCGAAACCCAGGCGCACACATCGTCGTGAGCCGCCGGGTCCATGAAGCGGGGGCGTGCGCCCAGACGCTCGATCCAATCGATCCATTCCGCGGCTCGGGTGCCGGGAACCACGGGGTGCAGCGGCGTAAAAAGCCATGTCGCGCCGCGAAACAGCCCCGCCTCGGCCATGGCCGCGCCGCCGGACTCTTTCCCGGCCATGGGATGCCCGGGGAGAAAGTCGGCGTTCGCGTCGCTCGCAAACAGCGCTGCAGCCTGCTCGGAGATGACCCGTTTCGTGCTGCCCACATCCGTCACGAGGCCGCCTGCCCGGGTACATGGGGCCAACCGTTCCATCCAGTCGAGCACCGCGAGAACCGGTGTCGCGAGAACCACGATATCCGCCTCCGCGATCGATCGCGCGTCGTCTTCGGAGGTCTGCACAAGCCGCACGGACGTAAACGCACCCAAACGCTCGGCGGCCGCGCGGTCCGCGGCACTCTTGTCGAAGCCGGCGATCTCGCCGGAGAACCCCGCTTCGCGCAGCGCCAGGGCTATCGACGCGCCGATCAGCCCGCAGCCGACGATCGACACCCGCACGGCCGGTCGCATTACCGGCCTGCGCGCCGATGCGTAAACGTCCGCGCCGCCGGAGCGTCCGCGGTGCCGCGATAGTCGCCCGCCACATGGCCGCGCCCGCGCAGGATGTATTTATAGGTCGTCAGGCCTTCAAGCCCCACAGGACCGCGCGCGTGGAATTTGCTGGTGCTCACGCCGACTTCCGCGCCAAAGCCGTAGCGGAAGCCATCGGCAAAGCGCGTCGACGCGTTGTGAAACACGCCGGCCGCGTCGACTTCGCGCAAAAACCGCTCGGCAGCCGCAGCGTCCTCGGTCAGGATGCTTTCGGTGTGCGATGAGCAAAAGGTATGGATGTGGTCGATCGCGGCGTCGAGCGAATCGACCACGGCGAGAGACAGTTCGGGCCCGCCGTATTCGGTGTGGAAGTCGGCATCGTTCGCGGCCGCGCCATCCGGCAGCAACCCTTGCAGGCTGTCGTTACCATGCAGGGCAACGCCGCGCGCACGCAGCCGCTCGGCCAGTTTCGGCAGAAACGCAGCGGCGACCTCGCGGTGCACAAGCACGGTTTCCACCGCATTGCAGGCCGCGGGATACTCCGTCTTGGCGTCCTCGATGACCCGCAGCGCCAGATCCTGGTCCGCGGCGCGATCGACGTAGATGTGGCACACACCTTCCGCGTGGCCGAGCACCGGGATGCGCGTATTGGCCTGCACGTAATCGACCAGCGCCTTCGATCCGCGCGGAATGATCAGGTCGACCAGCCCATGCGCATCGAGCAATTCGGCGACCTGCTCACGCCCACCCAGCAGCGCAACCGCAGCTTCCGGCAGTCCTGCCACCGCCAAGGTATCGCGGAGCAGGGTGACCAGCGCCGCGGCCGTGTGTTCCACCTCTTTACCCGCCTTCAGAATGACGGCGTTGCCGGACTTCAGCGCCAAAGCCGCGATCTGCGTGACGGCATCGGGCCGCGCCTCAAAGATGACGCCAAGAACGCCCAAAGGGACGCTGATCTTTCGCAGATGCAGCCCGGCCGCAGCGCCAGGCTGGCCCCAACCGGCAGGGTCCCGATCATCAAGCTCCACGGCATCGAGCGTGCGGCCCAGCGGGTCCGGCAGCGCCGCGACCGAACGCACCTGCGCGGCCATCTCGTTGAGTTTTCGCTCGTCGAGCGTCAGCCGGTCGAGCGCGGCGGCGGTCAGTTCCCCGGCTTCCCGCATCGTGCGGGCAACATCCAGGTCCTGCGCGTTTGCCGAAAGCAAACCGTCGCGCGCAGATTCCAGCGTGGCCGCTACAGCCTCAAGCACCTCGTTGCGCTGTGTTTCCGGCAGCGTGGCGAGCACCCGCGACGCCGCTTTGGCGGCCACGGCCTGTTCGCGTACAGAAGCGCTCATCGCGATATCTCCGTTTCACCTGGAAGGATGCTTGCGGGCAGAAAGCGGGTGCCCAGCGCTTCCCCGGCGGCTATGCGCTCGAGCACCTGCGGGGTGCGGCCGTTGGCGATAATCACCAGCTTGCCGGCGTCCATAACGATACGCGCCGACTCAAGCTTTGAGATCATGCCGCCGCGGCCGCGGCCGTTGCTGCCGTGCGCCAGCGACAGGATGTCTGCGTCGATCTCCGCGACGACCGGCAGCAAACGCGCTCCGGGCTCGGCGGGGTGACGGTCGTACAGGCCGTCGACGTCGGACAGCAGAACCAGAGCGTCGGCGTCGATGTGGGTCATCAGCAGCGCGGAAAGCTTGTCGTTATCGCCGAAAATTCGTTCGCGCGGCGCCGCCCCGGCTGGCCGGTCGAGCTCTCTTTCGAGCTCAATGATCGACACCGTATCGTTCTCGTTGACCACAGGGATGACACCCAGCGACAGCAGCGAACGCAACGTGGCGCGCAGGTTCGCGTGGCGAACAGGGTCGCGGAAGTCGTCTTCGGTGAGCAGCACCTGCGCGATGCGGCAGCCGAGCCGGTCGAACGCGTCCTCATACAGCGCCATTAACCGCGACTGCCCGACCGCGGCGCAGGCCTGTACCTGTTCGACTGCCGTGGGCCGAGCCGAAAGCCCCAGCCGTTCGACGCCAAGCCCGACCGCGCCCGACGAAACCAGCAACACCTCGACGCCCTGCGCGTGCAGCGCGGCGATCTGCTCGACAAGCCCACACAAAAGGCCGAGCGCCACCTTGCCGGCCAGGTTGCCAGTGCCTTCAGGGCGCATGATCACGTTGGTGCCGAGCTTGACGACGATGCGGTTGTACTTCAAAACGAAACCCTCCGCCGGGTGCCCGCTGGCGTTGTTTACGCGTGCGCCAGTTCGACCGCCGGCATGATGCTGCGGTCGACCACCGGAGCCAGCATCCGCAGCTTCTTGACCAGCTTCGTCAGCTCCTCCGGAAACAGGGACTGCGCGCCGTCCGACATGGCTTTATCGGGGTTGGGATGCATCTCCATCAGCAGGCCGTCGGCCCCGGCGGCGACCGACGCGAGCGCCATCGAAGGCACCAGGTCGCGCTTGCCGACACCGTGCGACGGGTCGCCGACCACGGGCAGATGCGTCAGTTGCTTGAGCACCGGGATGGCCGAAATGTCGTACGTGTTGCGCGTGGCGGTTTCAAAGGTGCGGATGCCGCGCTCGCACAGCATCAGGTCGTAGTTGCCGCCGGAAAGAATGTATTCCGCCGACAGCAGCACCTCTTCAATGGTCGCCGCGATGCCGCGCTTCAGGCACACCGGCTTGCGCACATGGCCAAGCTCGCGCAGCAGGTTGAAGTTCTGCATGTTGCGCGCGCCCACCTGGAAGCAGTCGATGTACTCGAGCATGGGTTCGATCTGTGAAATTTCCATGACCTCGGTGATCACCAGCAGGCCGTACTCGTCGGCGGCGTCGCGCATGATCTTGAGGCCGTCGATGCCCATGCCCTGGAAGCTGTATGGCGAACTGCGCGGCTTAAAAGCGCCGCCGCGCAAAAAGCGGCAGCCGGCTTCGGCCACCTGCTTCGCGCTCAACGCGATCTGCTCGCGGCTTTCGACCGAGCAGGGGCCGGCCATGACGACGACCTCCTTCCCGCCGACGACGACGCCGTTCGAGAATGTAATTTTTGTGCCTTCAGGCCGGAAGCCGCGGCCCGCGAGCTTGTATTGCGAGGAGATGCGGTAGGCCTGGTGGACGCCGGGAAGCACCTGAAATTCGGTGACCTCAAACTGCCCGGGCGTGCCCACCCCTGCCAGTATGGTTTGCACGTCGCCAGACGTCCGGTGTACGTTGAAGCCGAGCTCGACCATGCGCTCGATGACATCCTGAATCTGCTCGTCGGTGGCCTGCGACTGCATGGCTACGATCATCACTTCGGTTCCTTCCGGCCGGCTTCGGCCACGGTGCTCGGGGCCGCAATGCCCCTGCCCACCGACCTACCCTGAACGTGGTCCCCTCCGCCGCGAAGCGGAGGATCGTTTTACTTCTGGCTACGCCCTACGCCTGCGGCGCCCGCTGCAGGGCGCGCATGACGTCCATAATCCGCTCGTAAATGTCCTGCATCTGCGGCCCGGTCAGCGGGCCCGGGTTGAGCGAGCGCACCTGCGCGAACACTTCCTTTTCGCGCTGCGGCTCGTAAATCGGTCCGCTGTTTCGGCGCTTGAGCTCGCCGATGGCGACTGCCGCGGCCGCGCGCTCAGAAAGCAGTTGCACGATCTGTTGATCGAGGGAGTCGATTTTACTGCGCCAGTCGCTGATTTCCATCCAGCTCTCCATTTCGCATCCGGCTGTCCAGATGGTTCGTTCCGCGAGCGTACACCCGCAAGGTGGTGACCGTCAGACAGCCAGGGTCCATAATACGACGAGCGATGATGCGGCTGAGAATACCCGCCGGGCCGGCTCATCAGGGCTTGGATCCGTTTTCCTCAACGACGTGATAGCCGCTGTCGGCTGGTATTCCCGGCAACAACTCCACCGCGATCTTTTTCGCAATGAACACGGCCTCCACCCCGTACGAGGCTTGCAGCCGAAGCAGCAGACCTTCCTCGGCTCTGCGTACGTCCAGCCCGAAGAGCACGTTCTGATGGTTGAAGTACGCAATCGCACTTTCGACGATCTCCTCGATGAGGAAGGTCACCACCGCATGCTTCTCGTAGTGGTAGTGTCCCTGCGCATCGGCCTCGCTGCTGGTGGCAAACACATGCACCGGAATCCGAGACACGCCCTCCCGGTGCAGCTCAATCGAGAGCACCTCGGCGTCATGGAAATCAGGCCATTGACCGTAAAGGTCCACCACGGCCTGCGCTCCCGGAACAGTTGCAATCAATTCGGCGTCCGTCATAGCGTTTTCACTCCTCCCCTTAGCTTTCCGACAAAGCGGCCGACCGCCGCGGCGGCCTCGTCGCGGTCGGTTGTTTCAATCAGCGCGACAAGCGCGCTGCCAACCACGGCGGCGTCGGCAAACTCGCTTACGGCGCGTACATGCTCGGCCGTCGAAACACCAAAGCCCAGTGCGACGGGCAGATCGGTAAACTTGCGAATGCGTTCGACCAGCGCCTGCGCATCGGTCGCCAGCTCGGTTTGCGCTCCCGTGATGCCGACGCGGGAGATCGCGTAGACGAAGCCACGGCTCGCTTCTGCGATGGCTTTCAGGCGGCCGTCGGGCGAGGTGGGCGCGGCGAGAAACACCGGCGCCAGCCCATACTCGTGCATCAACGGCAGGTACTCGCCGGCTTCTTCGACGATCATGTCGGTCAGCAGCACGCCATCGGC
>CALMON010000010.1 GCA_937871785.1 uncultured Granulicella sp. | reverse complement strand
GTCGTACCCCACCGACAGCTCGCTCGCCCTGCGTCCGAACGTGGCGCTAACCCGCAGCGACGGCAGCAAGCCGCGCCCCCCGCAGCTCCAGAGCGAAGCCACTCTCCGCGAGGCCGAACGCGGCTACTACGGCGGCATCACGGGGATCGACAAGCAGTTTCAGCGTCTGCTCGACGCGCTCGACGCCAGCGGCCAGGCCGACAACACGGTGGTCATCTACACCTCCGACCACGGCGAAATGATGGGCACGCACTGCCGCATGCAAAAGCAGGTACCGTGGGAAGAAAGCTGCCATGTGCCGTTTTTTGTCCGCATTCCGGGTTCGGCGGCTCGTGGCAAATCGTCGAAAGACCTGATGGCGTCGATCGACATTTACCCGACTGTCTGCGGCCTCGCCGGTATCCCGGTGCCGCCGTCGTGCTCCGGCCGCGACCTTTCCGGAGTCATGCGCGGCGAAAAAGTAGGCGCGGCAGAAGCCGTCATCCTCATGAACCAGTCCGACGGCGACGTGAACGACCCGGAAGCGATCGGCTTCCGTGGCGTCCGCACCCTGACCCACACTTATGCGGTCGCGGCCGATGGCCGATGGCTGCTCTACGACAACGTCGCCGACCCGTTCCAGCAGAAGAATCTGGCCGCCGACCCCGCGCAGAAACCGCTCATGGACAAATTCGACGGCTTCATTGCCGCGTGGCAGAAAACCGTTGGCGACAAGTTCCCGCTGCAGGCCGCGGTGGGGAAAGTGTCGAAAGAGGTCGCGTAGGTTTACTTCGCGGCGGCCGGATCGTCGAGCTTCATCTCCGGCCGGATCTCCTTGACGAAAACCTGATGCGTGATGGACGGCGGCTCCGGCCCGGCGTGCAACGCCACCACGGTGGCGCGAATCGCCTGATCGGCCGCCGTCATCCGCTCGCGCGAACGCAGGTAGTCCAGCCAGCTTTCCATCAGGAAGGTCTCGTTGAGCGACTCCGGATGCGCCGCGTCGCGGAAGATTCCCCAACGTATGGCGCCGTCACGCAGCCGCACGCCTTCGAGCTCATGCACCACATGCGTGAACGCGACGTAGTTTTCGGCAGGGATGTTGTAGACGATCGAGATGCGCACGGGTCCATCTTCCGGCTCGAACGGCTGCGCAAACTGCGGTAAGTCGCGCTTCCATCGGTACGGGCTCAGGTCGGGAGCGGAGCCCTGAAGCAGCTTCGTTCGCAGCGCGAGGGGTGCCGTGACGGCCATGCCGACGGCCGCCGTAATCAGCGCCGCCCGGGTAGACCCACGCTGCGCGATCGCTCCCCAAAGCACGCTACCCAACGCCAGCCCACCCTGAAACGTCATCAGGTACGCGCCCAACGCCCGCGCCTGCACCCAATCCGGAACCGAAAGCTGCACGGACACATTGATCGTCGACATGGTGGTCGTCCACGCAAAGCCGCCCACTACAAGAGACGCGATGATAATGCTCGGGCTGCGTACCAGAGCAAGGATCAGCAGCAAAAGAATCTCATACAACAGCGCGACCGCCAGGATTGTGCTGTTCGGGAAGCTCCGGCGCAGCCGCGCAAGGGTCGACGCGCCGATGATCGCGCCCACGCCCAGCGACCCATTCAGAATGCCGTAGCCCAGCGCTCCCTGCTTCAAGTCCTGCCGCGCCACCACCGCCAGCAGCGACCACACCGCCGACACAAAGAACGTAAACAAAAATGCCCGCAGCAGCGGGGCCTGCAGCGTCGGCGAGTGCCGCACATACCGCAGACCGGAGCGGATAGACCCCGTAATCCGCTCGGCCGGCAGCGCGCTCTTGAACAGCGGCTTCCGCTTCCACGCCCACAGGATGTAGATGACCCCGGCGTACGACGCCGAGTTGAACAGAAAAACCCACCCCGCCCCGGTGTGCGCGCGCGTAAATGCCGCCACCGTCATCCCGCCCAGCGCCGGCCCCACAGCGCGGGCGATGTTGTTGCTCACCGCGTTCAGCGTCACGGCGCTCGGAATCTGTTCACGCGGCACCAGTTCCGGGACGATCGCCTGCCACGCCGGGTTGCTCATCGCAGACCCGATGTTCAGCAGAAACGTCACCAGCCGCAGCGTAAACGGCGACACCGCGCCGACCAGCGTCAACACGGCCAGCACCGCGACCGCCGCCAGCATCCAGGCTTGCCAGAAGATCAACAGCCGTCGACGCTCGTAGATATCCGCCGTCGCCCCGGCGAGCAGTCCAAGAAACAGCACCGGCAGGCTCGCTGCCGTTTGCATCAGCGCGATGAGCAGCGGCGAGGTCGTCAGCACGGCCATCAGCCAGGTGCCCGCCGTATCCTGCATCCAGGTGCCGACGCTCGATACGGTCGACGCTATCCAGCGGTCGCGAAACAAGGGAATGCGCAGCGGCTCAAAACCGCTCGACGTGCCCAGAGCCGCTCCGGTAGGGGGCACCAGCGGCTGCGTCGGGGTTTCGGCTCCGGTATTAGGCGTCAGCGGCAGGGATTGCTCCTTTGTAGAGCGCAGGTAAGCCGGCTCGTTGGCGGCAGTTGGCGTACACGGTCGACCCCGATTCACTTGGATGCAACTGCGGCGGCCCTGCCCGTGCCATAGTGGAGCATGGGTCTTCGGCTACAGCTCGCGGCGCTGCTTCTTGTCCATATCCTACTTGCCGCGCGTTTCGACGTTCAGCAGCAACCGGCCGCGCCTTCCGCTCCGGTAGCCGACAGCGCCGACAAGCCTCTACCTCCGGTCGCCGACCTGCTCAAAGCCGTCGAACGGCACGAGGATCGCGACGATGTCGCCATGCGCCAGTACACCTACCACGTGCACAGCGTGACGGAGGACTTCGACGGCAGCGACTCCGTCAAGAAGACCACCACGGAAGAAGCCGAAAGCCTTACGGTTGACGGCATCCGCGTGCATCGCACCACCGCCCGCAACGGCAAGCCGCTCACGCCGGACGAGGCCGCCAAGGAAAAAGAGCGCGTCGACAAAGCCATCGAGGCGGGCCGCAAGAGGAAGGCCAAGCGCGACGAAAGCGCTGCCGACGGCAAAGGCGACCCGTCTTTCATTACGGCGTCGCGCATGCTTGAGCTTGGCACCTTCACCAACGAGCGCCGGCTGCTCCTGAACGGCCGCCCCACCATCGTGCTCGACTACGCGGGCAATCGCAACGCAAAACCCGCAATCCTGGGGAGAAGGTCGTGGAAGACCTGGTCGGCACGGTATGGATCGACGAAGCGGACTCGGAGATCGCGCGGGCCGAAGGCCAGTTTCTGGCCGACTTCAAACTCGGCTTCGGGCTGCTCGTCGACATCCATAAGGGCCTCAGCTTCACGCTTGAAAAGCAGAAAATCAACGACGAAGTGTGGCTGACCAAGCGCGTGTCGGGCCAGGGAAAGGCCAGCTTCGGCGTCTTCATTCTGCGCGTCCACGGCCGCTCCGCCGCTGACATGTCCGACTACCGCAAGTTTCAAACCGGCGTCACGATTCTGCCGGGATCGCAGGTGATCGACGATAACGGCGCACCCAAGCCGGCCGAGCCGGTTCCGCCCGTAGCGCCCTCGCAGTCCCCAAAATAAGCGGCTACCGCAGTTGCGCCCGCCCGGAGCGCGAAGGGCACCGAAGCTCCAGGCCACCGCACAACTGGCACCCTGTGAGCGAACGGAGGACCAACAGGCAGAATGGACGAGGCATCTAGTGTCTGAAGCGCCGCCAACCGCCGCCTTTGGCGGTCGCCGCAGTGCGCAAGGAGCTTTCATGAAACTGACAACGATCGACGTTCACACTCACTTCATTCCGGAAACCTATCTGAAGGCGATCAAGGACGCCGGCATCCCTCAAACGGAGATTGGCTTTCCGCTTGCGCCGTGGAGCGCCAAAGAGCGCCTCGCGCAGATGGACGAGTACGGCATCCAGGCGGGAGTGCTTTCCTTATCTTCGCCCGGCCTGCGGTTTTGGAAGGGGCAGCAGGCGGTCGATCTTGGCCGCAAGCTGAATGATGAGCTTGCGGGCATTATGGAGCACGACCCGACTCGCTTTGGAGGCTACGGGACGCTGCCGCTACCAAACGTCGAAGCGTCGCTTCAGGAGATTTCCTACTGCCTTGACACGCTGAAGATGGACGGCATCGTCCTGATGTCAAACTACGATGGCACGTATCTTGGCGCGCCGGAGTTTGTGCCGGTTATGGACGAGCTCAATCGCCGAAGAGCGGTTGTTTTTGTCCACCCCACTGAAGCTCCTGGCAACGATCAGGTCAACTTCGGCTACCCGGCGCCGATGGTCGAGTACCCGGCGGAAACTACGCGCATGGTCGTCAACCTGCTCGACACCGACACGATCACGCGCTGCCCCGACATCCGCTTCATCGTGTCGCACGGAGGAGGCAACCTGTCGATTCTAACGCCCCGCATCCAGGAGCTTTTTCCGTGGAAAAAGCATCTCGACCCGGCGGCCACAGCGAAAAAACTCAAAGAGCAGATCGACAGCCTCTACTACGATATGGCGATCGTCGCGTACCCGGCTCCGCTGCTTGCGATCAACGAGAGCCACCCCAAGTCGCGGCTGATGATGGGCTTCGACGGCCCTTTTATGCCAGCCAGGGAAATCGGGCCGGCCAAAAAGACGATCGCCGACTTTAAGGGCTTTTCTCACAAGAGCTTGAAGACGTGGATTATGGCACGGCCTACAAAATGCTTCCGAGGCTGGCCCGAGCTATCGGCAAATAAGCGGCGGCTGTACAACAAAACGACGGACGGCCGAGGCCGTCCGTCGCTGTTGCGAGAATCACCCACCGTCCGCGTCAGTTCCCACCAAGCTGATGCTTAGAGAGGCTGAACGTCGGAAGCCTGCCAGCCCTTGGGTCCCTTCACCACGTTGAACTGAACGGCCTGCCCCTCTTGGAGGCTCTTGAATCCGTTCGAGTTGATGGCCGAATAGTGCACGAACACATCTTCCCCGTTCTGACGGCTGATAAAGCCGAAACCCTTGGCGTCGTTAAACCACTTCACTGTTCCCTGTTCCATGTCTCGAAAATCCTTGTGTGATTGACTTTGACGCTGAATCCAAATCGGGGCTTCGGCGGTGCGGCACTGCTGAAAACCAATCTGTTTCAAACGATGAGCAAATGTTAGCACGACGCGCAAAGATTTCCACTGGGATTTTTTTGGGCGCTTAGTTTACGCCTACTCGGGGTCGATTTCCTAAAGCCTGTTACCCAGGAAGGTGCGCCTGTTCGGCAGGCGAGGCCTGTTCGGAAAGATGCGCGCGCACGATTTTCTCGGCTTCCGCGAGAACCTGCTCCAGAGTCATCCCGGTAGAATCGAGGCTGACCGCGTCCGGAGCCGGCCGCAGCGGCGACTCCGCGCGGTTGCGGTCGCGCGCGTCCCGCTCCTTCATTTCCTGGATGACGGCTGCCTCGGTGACGGGTGCGTCCGCGGGGCCGGTCTGCTTATAACGCCGGTTGCCGCGAACTTCGGGGGCCGCATCGAGAAAAATTTTCACCTCAGCATCCGGAAAGACGGCTGTACCGATGTCGCGGCCTTCCATCACCACGCCGCCGGCTTCACCCAGTTTGCGCTGCTGCGTCACCATCCACGCGCGCAAGCGCGGGTGCACCGAAATCCGTGACGCCGCCGCCGTTACGTCACCATCGCGTACCCGTCGCGACACGTCCACACCATCCAACAGCACGCGGTTGCCTTCAAGGTGCGGCTGCAACTCGATGCGGGTATGCTCCGCAAGCGCCAGCAGCGTGTCTTCCTCGTCGAAGCTGACGTCGCCGTCGATCGCCTTCACTGCCAGAGCACGGTACATCGCCCCGGTTTCAAGGTTCAAGAAACCGAAGCGCCGCGCGAGGTACGCAGCCATCGTGCTTTTCCCGGCACCGGCGGGTCCATCGATGGCAATGACGGGCTTCATCCGTCGAGGAGACTCCACCGAGGGCGTTGCCGCGGAAACAGTCTTGTCGGGCTGGTCGGGCATCCAGGTTTACTCCTCGCCGTCCGGCTTGCGAAACGGCGCTCCACCCGCAGGACGCTTCGGAAACGGACGTCCGGGCCGCGCGCTAAAGGTACCACCACCGGGCTTTCCTCCGCCAAACTTCGCCGGACCCCGTGCGCCGAAGCTCGGCTTGCTCCCGAAGCTCGGCTTGCTCCCGAAACCGGGTTTGCTCCCGAAAGACGGCCTGCCGCCGCCACCTTCTGGCCGTGCGCCAAAGCCACCGGGCTTCCGGTCGCCGAACGGCTTCCGCTCTCCACCACCACCACCGCCGAACGAGGGCCGTCCGCCGCCAAAGCTGGGTTTGTCGCCGAAATTGCGACGCGGGCGGTCTTCGCCACCGCCTCCGTCGCGTGGCGTAAAGGGCTTGCGCTCCCCGAAGGGCTTGCGATCTCCAAAGGACTTTGGCCCGCCAAACGACGGCTTGCGATCGCCGAAAGACTTTCCGCCGCCGCCGAAGCTCGGCTTGCCGCGAAAGCCAGGCTTGTCGCCAAAGCTGCGGCGCGGACGATCTTCTCCCCCGCCACCAGCGCCTTCGCGCGGCGTAAACGGCTTGCGCTCGAAGCTGCGCGGGGCAGCCGACTCATCGCGGCGCGGGTAGCTTGGGCGGTCGCCGGATTCGCTGCGGCGCGGGTAGCTGGGGCGGTCGCCGCCAGCGCCAGCGCCGCCGCGATTTCCGAAAGCGGGCTTGTCGCCAAAGGTCCGCCGCGGACGATCATCGCCTCCTTCACGTGGAGCGAACGGTTTGCGGTCGCCAAACGACCTGGGACCACCAAACGACCTCGGCCCGTCCGCAGAGCGCGGCCGGTCACCAAAGCTTTTCTTCGCCCCGAACGCCGGGCGATCGCCGAAGCTGCGGCGCGGACGATCATCAGCACCGCCGCCGGCTCCTTCGCGCGGCGTAAACGGCTTTCTGTCCCCAAAGCTCTTTTTGGCTCCGAAGCTGGGCCGATCGCCAAAGCTCTTACGCTCGCCGAACGGCTTGTTCGCCCTAAAGCCCGGCCGCTCGCCGAACGGCTTGCGCTCGCGCGGAGCCGCCTCTCGACTGTCGCCAGAGTTCGCTCCGCTGCCCTGCGCTCCTTCTACGCTGTCCAGCCGCGCCGGGCGCCGGTCCTCTTCCCACGGCTTCGTAAAGGCCGGTTTCGCGTCCGCGCTGCGCGTAAACGGACGCCGATTGGTGTCCGGCCGCGGCGAGTACGCCCGATCCTTGCCCGTGCCGTACTTGCGCGCCGGCCCGGCCTTGTCTCCCCCGAACCCGCTCGCCGGCTTGCCCTTGAAGTCCATCCGCGGCTTCGCATCGGAAGCAAACTTGCCGATCCGCCCCGTCCCCACCTTTTTCGGGGCCGCCCCTTCGCCTTCCGTCGAATCTCCAGCCGCTTCCGCCGCTTCGCACTCCACGGCTTCCGCAGGCGTCGGCGCAAACTCCGGCAGATCGCCAGAAACATGCAGCAGCGTCTTTCCGTCCACGACCGTGGCTTCGAGCTGCCGTCCCTGCGTCAGCGCGTTGACCACTTCGCGCACCCGCGAGCGCGCGGTCAGCGGCGAAAGGAACCCGGCCACTTCTTCCTCCGTCGCCGCCACGGCCTGCGCCAGGTACAACGAAAGCAACGCCGACATCGCGGAAGGCTGCCCGGCATTGGCTCCCGCCTTCATCGCCTTCACAAAACGAGTCGATAGCAACTCCCACAGAGTCGGCTGCGCTTCGTCGACCGGCAACTGCGGGATGACGCGAAGCTGCATCCACAGCTCGCCCAAAGCCCGCGCCACGGCCGTTTCGGTCACTTCGCGGCCCAGCTCAGTGGCCAGTTCCGCGGCGGATAACGCGCCCTTTTCGGTCAGCGCCTCATACACCTTCAGCGCCAGCATCGACACCTTGGTCGCGCCCGAAGTTTGCGGCGGCTGCTTCCACCCCTTGTCGCCCCGCATGGTGAACACGTACGGAAACACCTTGGCCGAGGCCAGAAAGTCCGGCGAATCGCCCGGCGTTCCCAGCAGGTTCAGCGGCACCACCGAGCCTTCCGCCACCAGCCGCGCCACCAGGCCGCGGGCCGTCGCGGCTTCGGCAGCCGTTGGCGCCTCGTTCGCCGCTCCCAGGGTGGTTTCTACAAACGAGGGTGCGGGCGCCCCAAGCTGCGCGGCGCGCGGCGCAAACAGCACAAAGCCATAGTGATTGACCCAGTTACGCGCGGACTCGAGCGTCACAAGCGACCGTCCGTCCTGGTGCCAGGAGGTATGGCGTGCCGCCGAAAGCTGTTCGGCGGAAAAATCGGTGGATGAACTCAAAACGTACCCCTCTTGCCGTCGCTTCTGCGACGGGCGTCTACGGGTCCTGTCTACAGACCGCAATGTGATTCCTGAAAAACTCTTCGATACACAGACGGAACGTACATCCTGTGCTCGAAGGGCATGGCCTTATGCCATGCCGTAAACGACCTGAACGAAGCGGCTTCAGCCGCTGGGGTACGCTTGCTTGACTCTGCGACTACCTTGAGCCAACCTACCTGATTGACGGAACTACACGCGCTGAAACGCGCGCTGAATATCTTTCATAGAATACCGCAACGCAATGGGCCTGCCATGCGGACAGCCCATCGGCAGCTCGGTTTTCCCCAGCTCTCGCAGCAGCCACTCCATTTTGGCGTGGTCGAGCGGCATGTTGACCTTCACCGCCGCGTGGCACGCGATGCTCGCCGCAATTCGCGAACGCCGCGCTTCTTCGTTTTCGGCCTGCTGTTCGCGCTCGGTGACGGCCAGCACTTCTTCAAGCGTCCGCTCCAGCTCCCGCCCTTCAAGCCCGACCGGCGCCGCTTTCACGGCCAGAGTCCGAGGCCCAAACGGTTCGGCTTCAAAGCCGTTGCGCTCCAGCTCCGCGGCAATGGCCGCGAACGTCACCATCTGCTCCGGCAGCAGTTCCACCAGCAGAGGCATCAGCAGCCGTTGCCGCTGTACTTTTTCGGTCGTCCGCTCGCGCATCACCTTCTCATACAGAATGCGCTCATGCGCCACATGCTGATCGATGATCCAAAGACCTTCTTCATTCACCGCGAGGATGAACGAATTCTGCAGCTGCCCTACAGGCCGCAGCGTCGCCAGCGAGTCGAGCGTCGGCTGGGCGAACTGATCGACTGCGTGCGCGGTCATGTGGCGCATGGCCGGTTCGGCTGACGCTGGCGAGTACGGGCCCGGCGCATACGAGTCGGGCATGGAGGTGGTCGCCATCTGCCGCGGAAACGTCGGTGCTACATAGCCCGCACCGGCTGAGCTTTCTTCGTAGCCGATCGCCATGCCTGGCCCGTCGAACTCCAGCCGCCCCGGCGAGGGCGACACCGCCGGCGCCCGCAGCTCGAAGGCCGCCACGTCGCCCGGCTCGATGACGCTGCCCTCCGACTGCTCCCTCAAGGCGTTTGGCTCGCGATACACATCGGCGATCCCGGGCAGCGGGCTTACGTCGACCAGCAGCGACGAAGCCGCTCCATGCGCCGGGTTCAAGGCCGCCATAAAGCTTGCCGCCGGCCGCGCCTTCATCAGCGCCGTGCGCACCGAGTCGCGCACAAAATCGTGCACAAAGCTCCCCTGCCGAAAGCGCACCTCGGTCTTGGCCGGATGCACGTTGACGTCGATCTCCTGCGGCGGCAGGTCCAGAAACAACAGCACCACGGGAAACGACGTGGGCGCGATGATATTGCGGTACGCCTCGGTGAGCGCATGGAGGATCAGCCGGTCGCGGATCAGGCGCCCGTTGGCGAAGATGTAGATCGAGTTGCGATTGAGCTTCTGCAGCTCCGGCTTCGATACAAATCCGGAAACCCGCACGAACCCCGGCTCGGGCGGCTCATAATCTTCGCCGCGCTTCCACGGCGGCGGCTCCGGCAGCCCGGCGCGGGAGAAATCGATTTCCGCCGCAACCGGGATCATGCTTTCAAACACTTCGCGCCCGAAGATCTGAAACAGCCGTTCGCCGGCGTCGGCCACCGCCGGCGCGGTCAGCAGAGCCTGCGTCGCCGAGTGCAGCTCAAAGTGCTTGCCCGGGTGTGCCAGCGCGTAGTGCGTTACCAGCGCGGCCACGTGGCCCAGTTCGGTCTGCTCGGCACGAAGAAATTTGCGCCGCGCCGGCGTGTTGAAGAACAGGTCCCGCACAGCGATGGTCGTTCCCGGCGGCATCCCCGCGTCGTCGACGCGCAGCATACTGCCACCGGCAATCTCGATGGCCGTGCCCACCTCATCTTCCGCCGCGCGTGTTTGGAGGCTCAGCCGAGCGACGGACGCGATCGACGGCAGCGCTTCGCCGCGGAACCCCAGCGTCGCAATCGAAAGCAGATCGTCAGAAGACCGCAGCTTGGAGGTGGCATGGCGCTCAAAGGCAAGCAGCGCGTCGTCGCGACCCATGCCGTGGCCGTTGTCGACGATGCGGATCAGCTTGCGGCCGCCGCCTTCAATCTCCACGCGGATGCGCGTCGCCCCCGCGTCGAGCGAATTCTCAAGCAGCTCCTTCACGACCGACGCGGGCCGCTCCACCACCTCACCCGCGGCAATCTGGTTCGCCACCTGGTCGGACAATACGCGGATGCGCCCCATCCCTTCATTCTAGAAGTTTCCCGCGCCACGCAAGGGAAACGATCAGGCTCTTCGCGGGATCAGGAGCTCTTCCGTGTGGATAACGTGTCAGTACGAACTTCGCTTCTGGTCCGGAGCGAGGCGCACATCCTTGTTCGAGGCCTCGATCGTGGTGCCGTCGCCGACCGCGTCCGGGATGAATCCGAACGTCATGTCCAGCAGCTTGCCGCACGCCGTTACCGTCCACACTTCGTGCCATACCTGCTTGGGATGCTGGTCATGGTCTTTTTCCACCCGCTCGGTGTTCAACACGTATGGCGTGCAGTTTTGATTCTTGAAGTACACCCCCGTCAGAACGGCGACGTATTTCGAGGTGTCGGTTTCCAGCAAATTCGCCGCGTAGCCGTCGCCCGGAAGCAAGGCCTGCAGTGCGCCTTTCCCGTCGCGCATGGTCACAATCACCCGGTAGCGACGCGTCTGTCCGCAGGCCGTACCCGGCACCGTTTCCACCCAGGTCCCCTTGCGCAAGCCGCCTGTCGGCCAGGTTTCAAGCGCCCCATACGGTACCGCGACGGCCTGCCCCCAGTGCATCTGGATACCCGCGCACTCCGGCTGCACCTTATGCTCGAACTCCGCTGCGGTCCCTTCGACGCCCTTTATGTAGCCAGGACTGGTGCGGGTTTCGAGCATGGCCTGGCGCGGATCGGTCGACTCTTTTCCCGTCGCGGCGCCACCTGCCGCAGGCGTCTGCGCCTGCAGCATGGCTGCGAACAAAACCGGTGCATTCCACAGCAACAGCGGTCGCCACGTGCTCTTCATGCAGCGCTTGGATGCGCTTCTAACGGTCGCCGACAAGGTGCAGCCGCATGAAATTCGTCGCGCCCGTTTTGGTGGCCGTGCCGGCGACAATCCCCACGACTTCCCGCGGCTTCACAAACCCGGCTGCCTCTAAAATTTCCTCAGCCATATTCACCAGCTTGTCAGTGCCCGTGAAGCGCGCGCACTGAATGGGAAACGTGCCCCACAGCAGCATCGCGCGATGCACCACGTTGGGGTCCGGCGAGAGCGCAAAAATCGGTGCCTCGGGTCGGTATTTCGAGAGCAGCCGCGCCGTGTTGCCGCTTTCGGTAAAGATCGCGATCGCCGCCAGGTCGAGATCCTGCGCGGAGTGCGCCATGCACTCGCAAATCGTTTCCGGAACGGTCAGCACTTTGCGCTTCCCCAGCAGCGCCACCGGCTTCGCGTCGAGCAGCATCTGCGACTCCGTTTCCATCACGATTTTCGCCATCATCGCGACCGACTCTACCGGGTAGCGGCCCGCCGCGCTTTCAGCCGAAAGCATCACGGCGTCGGTGCCGTCGTAGATCGCGTTCGCGACATCCGACGCTTCTGCCCGCGTCGGCCGCGGGTTGTCGATCATCGACTCCAGCATCTGCGTGGCCGTGATGACGGGCCGCCGGTACTCCGCCGCGCGCCGGATGATGTGCTTCTGGATGGCCGGCACCTTCTCGGGCGGCACCTCCACGCCGAGATCCCCGCGCGCCACCATGATGCAATCCGCCGCTTCGAGGATGCTGTCAAGATGGTCGATAGCCTGCGGCTTTTCAAGTTTCGCAATCACCCACGCGTCCGACCCCAGCGCGGCGATACGGCTCTTCACGTAGCGAACATCGTCCGCCGTTTGCACAAACGAAACCGCAATGGTATCGCAGCCGGCTTCAAGGGCGAACACCAGGTCTTCCTCGTCTTTTTCAGTCAGCGACGGCACCTTGATCGCGACGCCCGGAAGATTGATGCCCTTCTTTTCACCCAGCATGCCACCGTTGATGATGTCGCACACCACATCGGCGCCGCGCAACTCCACCACACGCAGTTCAATCAGCCCGTCGGACAGCAGCACCTGGTCGCCCGGCCGCAGGTTCTCCGCGAGCGTCGTAAACACCGTGCTCACCCGCGCCGCCGTGCCGTCGATGCGGTCGGGAGTGATCGTCAACTGCCGCCCGGCTTCGAGCAGCACCGGCTTGTGGTCGACCAGGGTTCCCGTGCGAATCTTCGGCCCTTGCAGATCGGCAAGAATGCATATGGGCTTGCCTTCTTCACGCGAAATCTTGCGCACCATCGCGATCAACGCGGCCTTCTGCTCATGCGATCCGTGCGAGAAATTCAGCCGCGCCACATCAAGACCGGCGCGCAGCAGCCCGCGAAATGTCGCTTCATCGCTCGACGAAGGCCCCAGCGTCGCAACGATCTTGGCGCGCCGGGCGGACAGCACTTCCGGGCTGATGCGCTCGACGGCCTTCGCTGCTTCAGTCGTCACGGAGCCATTGGCGACAAACCCGTTCGCTTCAGCCCCGTTCGCCACAGCCACACCGGCTTCAGTCTCCGCGGAGTTTCCCTGCGCCACAAGCATCCCACTGCCTCCATCGTCCCGCGCCCAGTAGAATCCCTGCCCCGGAGACCTTCCTGTTCGTCTCCGCTATTCTACCCGCGCCGGCCCCGCGGCAGGCTCGGCGGTGGCAAACCCCTTCTTCGCCGCGATCCTGGCCGCCGCTTCGGCGCCAAAGGCCTCGGCCGCATGGGCCGGGGCGTCGCCCAGCCGTCGCCGGTGCGCCAGTTGCGCATTGAACTCCGCCCCGCACAGCACGCTCAACGCGATGATGTACAGCCAGAACATCAGCGCGATCGCCGCGCCCAGCGAACCGTACACCCGCGAGTAATTGGCGAACCGCGTCACGTAGTAGCCGAACAGCAGCGTTGTGATGAACCACATTCCCGTCGCGACGGTCGCGCCCGGCAGACTCGCGCGCCAACTCCAGTCGATGCGCAGCTGCCACAGTCCTTCCATGTGCTCGCGCATGTGCCGCGTCACGTCGGTGCCCAGGTGGTAGATCACCGCCAGAATGCCGACGCTGCCCGAAAGCGCCAGCCCCCAGCGCAGCAAAAACGCCAGAATCGACACCGGCACGCGCGCTCCCGGCGCAACGTGGTTGGCCAGCCAGTGCGTCAGCAGATCGCCAAAGATTACAAGCCCGCTCGCCATCGACATCGGCACCAGCGACAGCGGTACCAGCACCAGGGCGCGCAGACGCTTGCGCCAGAAGCCGACCAGCTCGATGGGGATGTTGTGCGCGCGGCGAAAGCCTTCCATCAGCGTGGCAATCACGCTTCCGGCACCGGTGGAGGTGACCACCACGGCGCTCAACAGCGCGCGCGCCGTCTGCGGGCTTCGGCCTTTGGGGTCGAAATAGGCATACAGCACGGGCTGCACGTTGGACGGCAGCACGCGCCCGAAAAATACCATCATCTGCGCGCGCACCGGAATGTAGTGCGGCAGCAGCGCGATGAATGCCGCCGCCAGAATCAGCGCCGGAAACAACGCCACCATTGCGGAATAGGCGGTCGCCTGCGCGATGGTGGGTACCTCATGGTCGATAGCGGAGCGCGTGGTGCGATGTGCCAGCACCACCCCTTGCAGCACCGTTCGCCGGGCCAGAGGGAACACACGAAACAAATGCTGAAAGACGGACGCAAGCCTCACCGGGAGCGTCCGTCCGCGCATTTAGCTCTTCCACTTGTTCAGGAAGTCGGTGACCGAGCTGCTTTCCATGTGACGCATGTTCGAGAATTCCTTATCCTGCGACACCAGCACCTTGCCTTGCCCATCGAGCACCGCCAGCGCCGGCACGCCGTGCACCGGAACGCCGTACTTGTGCGCCAGGTCGAGATTGGCATCCTCATGGCCGATGTTCACGTTCACCTTGATGTAGTGCTTTGCGAGCAGCTCGGCGTTAGGCGCCTGGTGAAAATAAATATCCAGCACCTGGCAGTCGCCGCACCAATCGCCGCCAAAGTCCAGCAGCACGCGCTTGTGGGTGCGCCGCGCCTCGCGAATCGCCGCATCCACATCCGCAGTGGCTTGTTCCACGCCCGGGTACAGATGCTTGTTGACCGCCGGCACCGGCGTTCCGGGGCCCTGCGCAACGCCGGCCACGGCGGGGGTCATCAGGAATCCTGCGGTCAGCGCCAAGGTCGCCGCCAAATTTACGAGCTGCATGTGTGCCTCCAAAAACCTACGCTTCTATCATCTGCTAAAAGCCGCACCGCCCGGCGGAAATTCGAAGCCAATTCGCTCATGGCCAGACCTCCGCGGATCACTTTGCTTTGGTGTAGTACCCATCGCGCGCCTGCACAACATCCTTCGACTTTGCCAGCGGACCGGTCAGCGTCAGCGCCACCTGGTGGTAGCCCTCGGAAGCCGCGTCAGCCGTTGGCGTAAACCCCAGCCGATACTGCGTTCGCAATTCTTCGGCGATGTCCGCATAGATCGAGGCGACGGTCTGCTTGCCCTTTACCTCAAAAACGCGTCCTCCGGTTTCACCGCACATGCGCTCCAGCACCTTTTTGCCGTCGACCTCGCCGCCGCGCCCGCCCGGCTGACCATCGCCGGCAAATGGAAACGGAAAACCACCGCCGCCATGCCGTCCGCCACCGCCGCCGCCGCCAGGACCGTGGTCGCCGCCATAGCCATGCCCGCCGCCGGACTCATGCCCCTTGTAATAGATGGCGTACACAATGGTGTCTGCCCGCTGTGCCGCTTCAATCGATTTGGCCAAGGTTTCCTTGCTGCCGCGGTCGTCTCCGTCCGTCAGCAGGATCAGCGCGCGGCGGCCCTTCTGCTTGGGCATGATCTCGTCCGACGCCAGGAACACGGCGTCATACAGCGCCGTGCCGCCACCACCGTATCCCGAGCCGCCCCCG
>CALMON010000009.1 GCA_937871785.1 uncultured Granulicella sp. | reverse complement strand
GTCTACCAAGCCGCTTGAGATCTTCGCGGTCGTAGCGGAGGACATGGCCACCAGCGCCGTCCCACGCGGCGAAAACAGCGGCCGCACCCTGACCCACGTTGCCGTCGCCACGCAGCTCACGCGCGTCGCTTCAGGAGACAACCATGGCAAGCCGCTCGAACTGACGCTGCCGCCGTTTCCCGGCACCGGTCCGGCGCCCCACCGCCACCTCGTCCTGTTTGCGCAAACCCCCGGCTACGGCCCGGTCGTCGCCATTGACACGGTCCCGCTTTAGGCAGACTCTGTCCGTATGGGACCGTTTTCGCCACCTCTAACCGCGCGAGAGGTCGCTCACCGCCCAAGCCAACCGATAAGCGAACAGCCCCTTTCGCGCGGTGTCCTAAAAGGGCTAGCATAGTCTGGCCATGGCGACCAAGACCCCCACCGCTCCCAAAGTCTCCGCAAAAATCGATCCCGCCGCTCGCGAAGCCACCTTCGACATCTTCCGTCGCTGGGGCTACCTTCAGGCGTCGCTGGATCCTCTCGGCCAGTACCTCGCGCCGGAGCCCTTTCCGACGCCCGCGCCTGACGGTCCCGACGCCGAAGAAGCGCGTCGCTACTATTGCGGCACCATCGGCGCGGAGTTCATGCACATCCCGTCGCCGGAGAAACGTGCCTGGATCCAGGAACGGCTGGAGCGCGACTACGCTATCCCCGACTTCAACAAGGTCGACCAGGCCCGTATCCTCACCGGCCTCATCAAAGCCGATATTTTCGAGCAGGTCATCCAGCAGCGCTACCTCGGCACCAAGCGCTTCTCGCTCGAAGGCCTCACCGCCACCATTCCCTTTCTCGACCAGGTGTTCTGCACCGGGGCCGACCTCGGCGTCACGCGCTCCATCATCGCCATGGCCCACCGTGGCCGCCTGAACGTGATGACCAACACCGTCGGCCGCAGCGCCACGGAAATCTTCACCAAGTTTGAGGACGTCGACCCGCGCAGCACGATGGGCGGAGGCGACGTGAAATATCACATGGGCGCCACGGGGGACTACCCCACGGCCAGCGGCAAGACAGTCGCGCTGCACCTTGCGTCCAACCCCTCGCATCTTGAGGCGGTGGACCCTGTCGTCATGGGCCGCGCGCGCGCCCGGCAGGAGCGGCTCGGCAAGGAAGGCCGCAAGGAAGTGCTGCCGATCATCATCCACGGCGACGCCGCTTACGCGGGCCAGGGTATCTGGGCGGAAACGCTCAATCTCGCCTCGCTTCACGGTTACAACGTGGGCGGCACCCTGCAACTGATTACCAACAACCTGCTCGGTTTCACGGCCGTGCCGGAAGAGTCGAATTCCTCGCGCTTCGCATCGGATCTGTCGAAGCGCCTGCCGATTCCGATCTTCCACGTCAACGCCGAAGACCCCGACGCCGTGGTGCGCATCGCCGCGTTGGCCGTGGAGTATCGCCACACCTTCGCCTCCGACGTGGTCGTCGACCTGATCGGCTACCGTCGCCACGGCCACTCCGAAGTCGACGATCCTACCGTGACCTCGCCACGCCGCTACGCCATCATCAAGACGCATCCGCCCCTCTTCGAACTGTACGCGAAGAAGCTTGGCGTCGACCCCAAGCCGGAAGTCACCGCCATCCAGGAAGCTTTCCTTGCCGACCAGAAGGAAGCCACCAAGGCCGAGCACAAGCCACAGCTTCACTCGCTGCCCAGCTATTGGGATGCCTATTACGGTGGCCACCTGAAGGCGGAAGACAAGCCCAACACGGGTCTCGATGCCGCTGAAATCGGCGAGCTCACCAAGGCGATGACCCGCGCACCGGAAGGCTTCCACATCCATCCGAAGGTCAAAAAGACCGTGCTCGAACCGCGCGTCGATATGGGCGAAGGCAAGAAGCCCTTCGACTACGGCACCGCCGAGCTGCTCGCCTACGCGTCGCTGCTCAAGGCCGGAACCCCCGTCCGCCTCACCGGGCAGGACTCGCAGCGCGGCACGTTCAACCAGCGCCACTCCGTGCTGGTCGATACCGAAACTGAGCAGCGCGTGTCGCCGCTTGCCTCCATCGCTCCCGGGCAGGCGCGCTGGGAGGTGTACAACTCCATGCTGTCCGAGGCCGGCTGCCTCGGCTTCGAATACGGCTACGCCCGCGACTTTCCCGAGGCCTTGGTGCTGTGGGAAGCGCAGTTCGGCGACTTCGCGAACGGCGCGCAGATCATCATCGACCAGTTCATCGCCGCGGGCGAAGCGAAATGGGGTTTGCTGTCGGGAGTCGTGATGCTGCTGCCGCACGGCTACGAAGGGCAAGGCCCGGAGCACTCCAGCGCCCGCGTCGAGCGCTACCTGCAGCTCGCCGCACAGGAAAACATCCAGGTCACGCAGCCTTCGACCGCCGCGCAATACTTCCACCTGTTGCGCCGCCAGGCGTTGCGCCAATGGCGCAAGCCGCTGGTGGTATTCACGCCGAAGTCGATGCTGCGCCACCCCGACGCCATGTCGCCGCTCGCCGACTTCAGCCGCTCGAGCTTCCTGAACGTCCTTCCCGATAACGACGTCACCAACCCGCGCCGGCTGCTGATCTGCAGCGGCAAGATCGGCCACAACCTCCGCGTCGAGCGCGCCAAGCGCAAGGACATGTCGGTCGGCATTATCTTCGTCGAGCAGCTTTACCCTTTCCCGGAGCAGGAACTGCTTGCGGCCATCGACCAGCACCCCGGCGCTCACGAAATTGTCTGGGTGCAGGAAGAACCGGCCAACATGGGTCCGCACACCTACATCATGCCGCGGCTGCGCAAGCTTGCCGGCGACCGCGCCGTCACCAGCGTCAAGCGAACCGCCGCCGCCAGCCCCGCAACGGGTTCGGCCAAGGCGCACGATCTCGAAGAAAAGACGCTGATCGATATCGCGCTCGGCCATACCAGCAAGAGCACCGCTGTCTAGGTACTAAACTGTTGTCGATGTCTTATTTTCTCCACACCAGCCGCCTCGGTTTCCGTCACTGGACCGAGGCGGACCTGCCTTTGGTCGTCGCACTCTGGGGGGACCCCGACGTGATGCGTCACATGGGTGGTCCCATGGACGACGCCGCGGCCGCGGCGAGGTTGCGGCTGGAGATTTCGCGGCAGCGGGCGTTTGGCGTCCAATATTGGCCGATCTTCCTTTCAATCACGGGAGAGCACGTCGGCTGCTCGGGTCTTCGCCCGTTCCATGAAGAACCAGAGGTTCTGGAAGTCGGCGTCCACATCCGTCCGCAGTTCTGGGGCGGGCGCTACGGAGAAGAAGCCGTCCGCGCCGTCATCGGCTATGCGTTCGGTACGCTGTCCACGCGCGCGCTCGTAGCCGGGCACGGCCCGGAAAACGACGCCTCAAAGGCGCTGCTCGGTCGGCTTGGCTTCCAGTTCAGCCACCGGGAGCCCTGGGGAGCGCACGACATTCCGCATCCCTACTACCGGCTGACCCGGCCGGCGTTGACGTAGGCTGATTGTGCCCGGCGCGCGATACCTCACCAGCAAAAAGGTCATCGACGACGTGGTGGACGACAGCCCCTTTTGCACGCGCACCGCACCGCTTTTCAGTTATAAATAATTGACTGTTTCTATCGGTCAGGAGCGGGAATGAATCGTCGTGAGTTTGTCCAAACTGGTGTTGCCGTATCCGTTGCAGCCGGGCTGCCCGTAGCTGAAGCCAAGGCCGAAGCCCCCGCGCGCAAAATGAATGTGCTGTATGTCTTTGGCGATCAGCACCGCGCCTGCTCGTTTCCCGGCAAGCCCTTTTCGCCGGTCGTCGCACCCACCTTCGAGAAGTTCGCGAAGGGGAACTTCGTCATGGAGAACTGCATTTCGACCTACCCACTCTGCACGCCGCACCGCGCTATCCTCGTCAGCGGCCGCTGGCCGCAACAGACCGGCGTCATGCGCAACGGGCCAGACATGGCCCTGCCAACGACCGAGCACGGTCTCGGCCAGGCCTTCAAAGACGCCGGCTACAACACGGCCTACGTCGGCAAATGGCATCTGTACAACGGCGAAAACAAGTTCACACCGCCCGGCGCGAATCGCTTCGGCTTCGACTACTGGCGCGTTTGGGGTAACACCAACAAGCACTACGACGACTTCACCTGGGATGCCGAAACCGGCCAGCAGCAGACCGGTCCTGGCTGGGCTCCCGTGCCGATGACCGGTCAGGCGATCGAGTTCATCGCGAAGCAAAGCCAGGCCCCGAACAAGGACAAGCCCTGGATGATGGTCGTTTCCTGGAACCC
>CALMON010000008.1 GCA_937871785.1 uncultured Granulicella sp. | reverse complement strand
GCGTCGCGAAGTAATTGGCATTTTCAAGAAAGAACGGACGCAGTTCCGGGAAATACACCGGGTATCGCTGGTTCACCGTGAACTGCGGCTGGTCGGATTCTATCTGGCTGAAGTCCGGGTTGATCGTCGCGTCGACCACGATCGAATCTTTCACAATCAGCTTCGCGTCGCCACCGCCGGTGCCCTCGAGATGTCGGTCGCGAAAGGCGGGAGCTACGGGATTGGTCGCGTCCAGCGACTTCTCGTTCTGCGCAATCGCATACGGATTCAATTGGATGTTGTGCGATCCCGTCACACCCTCGATGCCGCGCAGCGTCCCTTCCTGGGCCAGGGTGCCGTTGATCGACTGTGACACCCGGGGCCAGTGGTCGGTCTCATTGTTGCGTGGTATTTTGCGCGAAACCACAATGCCCCAGTTGCCGCCCGCCGAGCGAAACCGCAGGCTCTGGAACGGAATGACCATGATCGCCATCCACCCCTGCGTGTTCACCTTCGCCTCCGAATTCCAGACCTGGTCGTAGCTGTAATCCGGCCCATTGTTGTCGGTAAACGAGGCATCTGCCTGCACACCGACGGGGTTTACCTGGAAAAGGATGCCGCGCCTCCGGTCCTGGAACGGATCGAGAATGATCTGCGCCGTATCGTCGTTCAGGATGTTTTCGCGCCGCGCCAGGTGCCCACGGATAAGGTTCGGGTGCTTGTCGAAGCAAAGAAACACAACATACAGAGCCGACTTCGTGCGTCCGAAGTAGACCGCCGTCTTTTCACTCGGGGGCGCGCCATCGGTCGGCGACGTTTGCGAAAAGTTATCCGCTACCGACATTTCCCCAGCGACCGCACCGCCCGGCTTCATGCCGGCGAAATCCGCCAGAGTCACCGGTTTCGACAGCAGCGGAACCTTGCGATCGTCCGTCGTCGGCTGCTTGGCCGCGCCGACTTCCGCCCCGGCGGCCACACCGCTTGCGGCTCCGGTCGTCACTGCGCCGGCCGCGCCGCTCTTGGTATCCTGCGCCGCACACGCGCCGCACAACAACACACCGGCCCACGCCAGCGCTACACGCGCAAGCCTTATCCGCTTTCCTGCCAACATCACTGCTTCACCTTCACCGTTCTTTGTGCCAGCCTTTGCCGCTCACCACCATGGCGCAAGCCGTTGCGGCGGAACTTTCCGTACGTTCATCACTACGACCGTTCTACGTCACGCGGACGCATGTAGTTCCGCCACGGAAACGGAAAGATGTGTAAAAGAATCGCCGCCGCCAACTACACTAGGCTTCTGATGACTCTCGACGCCCTTCAAACCGCTCTGCGCGACCAGAAACTCGATGGCTGGCTTTTTTACGATCACCACCATCGCGACCCGATCGCCTACCGCATCCTCGGTCTTGACGCTGCGTCGTTTGTGTCGCGCCGCTGGTTCTACTTCGTGCCGGCGACCGGTGAACCGCAAAAACTCGTTCATCGCATTGAGGCCGGCAAGCTCGACACGCTGCCCGGCGTCAAAGCCGAGTACAGTTCCTGGCAGGAGCTTGAAGCAAAGCTTCAGGCGATGCTGACCGGCGCCACGACGATAGCGATGCAATACTCCCCGCGCAACGCCATCATGTACGTGTCCATGGTCGATGCCGGCACCGTGGAGCTTGTCCGCTCGTTCGGCAAGGACGTCCGCAGCTCGGCCGATCTGGTCAGCCTGTTTGAAGCCGTGCTCACCGACGCGCAGATAACCACGCATGTTGAAGCTCAAGAGCGCGTCGACCGCGTCCTCGAATCGGCGTGGAAGTTCATCGGCGATCAAACCCGCTCGCAGGCCGGGCGAACCGACGAGATGGCCGTCGTGCAACACATCCTCAGCGGCTTCGGGCGCGAAGGCCTCTTCACCGACCACGGCCCGAACTGCTCCGCCGGACCGAATTCCGCGGACTCCCACTATGAACCCACCGCCGCCACGTCTCGTTCCATCCGCCGCGGCGACTTCGTCCTGATCGACCTTTGGGCCAAGCTGGGTCTCGACCGCGATCCTGCCGTGCCGCAGCCCGACGCCATCTGGTACGACATCACCTGGACGGCCGTCGTCGACCGCTCGCCGACTGACCGAGAAACCCTGGTTTTTGCGACCGTCCGCGACGCCCGCAATGCCGCCATCGCCGCTGTTCAAACCGCCTATGCCGCGCATCAGACCATCGCCGGCTGGCAAGCCGACGACGCGGCGCGTGGCGTGATTCGCGCCGCCGGGTTCGCCGACCAGTTCACCCACCGCACCGGCCACAACATTGCCGTTGAGCTCCACGGCAATGGAGCGCACCTCGACAACCTTGAAACTCACGACGAACGTTTGCTGCTGCCGAACACCTGCTTTTCGGTAGAACCGGGCCTGTATTTCCCGGGCGAGTTCGGCATTCGCAACGAAGTCAACATGATCACCCGGCCCGGTCGGGCCATGGTCTCCGGCCCTGCCCAGAATGAGCTCCTCCGCGTCTGATCACGGCGACCACCACAGCGCAATTCCCATGCAACCCGCCGCGGTGTTCTAACGCAGCGCCTTCGGCGCACGCATCACAAACAGAATGACCACCCGCGCATTTGAACTCGTCGGCCCCACCCACAGTGTGCAGGTATTCGGCATTCGCCTTCTCGGCGTCGATGCTCACAACGCCCGCAAAGCCCTGTTTACCGGCGTTTTCTTTCTCATCATGTGGCTCATTTCTAAAGGTCTGCGCGCCATTGCGCACACCAATATCGATAACAAGAAAGCTCACCGCGTCACCTTCTGGACCCGCCAGGGCATTTCGCTCATCACCTTCTTGCTTTCCCTGCTGGGCTTCGTATCTATCTGGTTCGACAACCCGGCGCGGCTCGCCACCGGTATCGGTCTGGTCGGTGCGGGGCTCGCGTTTGCGCTGCAAAAGGTGATCACCAGCTTTGCCGGCTACTTCGTCATCCTGCGTGGAAAAACCTTTAACGTAGGCGACCGCATTACCATGGGCGGCGTTCGCGGCGACGTGATCGCGCTGAATTTCATCCAGACAGTCATTATGGAAATGGGCCAGCCGCCCAGTGTGCAGGCATCCGACCCTGGTATGTGGGTGCAGTCGCGCCAGTACTCCGGCCGCATCGTCACCGTCACCAACTCTAAAATCTTCGATGAGCCTGTCTACAACTACACGCAGGATTTTCCCTTTATCTGGGAAGAAATGCATCTGCCCATCTCCTACAAGGACGACCGCTACGCCGCCGAGCGGATTCTGCTCGACGTCGCCAGACGCGAAACGATCCCTATCGCCGACATTGCGCAGCCTACCATCGATCTCCTCGAGGAGCGCTACGCTATCCAAAAGGTGGATCTCGAGCCCCGCGTGTACTTTCGCCTTACCGACAACTGGGTTGAGCTCACTGTTCGCTTCATCTGCAAAGACCACGAGATCCGCGGACTCAAAGACCGTATGAGCCGCCAGATTATCGACGCTCTCGACAAGTCTGGCATCGGTGTCGCTTCGGGAACGTACGAGATCGTCGGCCTGCCGCCCATCCGCGTACAAACTGATCCGTCCGCAACGCCGGCTTCGAAAACCACTGGCAAACCATAGCGGAACGGAGCCAGAAATTCGACGGGCGCGCAGCCTTCTCGAACCGACCGCAAAGGATGCAAATCTCAATAGGTGTTGCAATCGCATGAAAACTGGCGCTCCTGGTGCAACCGCGACCCCCTAGGGCGCAACTCAGTACGAGGGACAGAACTGCAGGTATCGACCCGAAGGTTCTATTCCCCACCTACCTCTCCCAGAGGATGCACGCCACAGTTGTTCCGCTGCGCGAAGTGTCACCGCAGAAGATTGTGGTTCCAATCTGTCAAACCCTTACAACTTATGCCGGAGGATCCATGGCTATGCAGGACGATCTCACCACCTTGGTGTGTCTGTTCCATCATCACGACTACGCAAGCGCCGCTCTTGAAGACCTGCGTAAAGCGGGTATCCCCGATTCCGCCATCGCCGTCATCGGAGGCCCCGACGATGCAGAAAGCAATTTCGAAAAGACGGAACTCGCCGGACTTGGTATGCCCGATAAAGATTATGACCACTTGAAACAGGGTCTGCGCGAAAACGGGTACGTCGTGTCGGTCACCTGCGGAAGCGACCATGTTGAAACGGTTGAGCGTGTTTTCCACGATCACAGCGCGACCAAAATCGACGAGGCTGACAAGACTTATGCCCCTACCGAGCCTCTCGCCGCGGTTGCCGCTCCGCTGATGGCGACCCAAGCTGCCGGCGAGACTGCGATTCCGATCGTGCAGGAAGAGCTCACCGTCGGCAAGCGCAATGTGGACCAGGGTGGCGTTCGCGTCTACCGGCGCGTCGTGGAAATTCCGGTTGAAACCTCTGTCGACCTTCGCGAAGAGCACGTCAACGTAGGTCGTGTCGCTGTCGACCGTCCTGTCACGGACGCAGATTTGGCTTTCAAGGATCGCTCGATCGAACTGACCGAAACCGCGGAAGAAGCTGTTGTCGGCAAAACCGCCCGCGTGGTGGAGGAAGTAGTCGTCGGAAAGACAGCCTCGCAGCACACAGAAACGATTGCGGATACAGTACGCCGCACCGAAGTGGCTGTGGAAGAAGTTCCCGCTGTCGTCGACCCGGTTCGCACCACCGTCGCCACCGACAAATACTAGGCCCACGCCTCACCCAATCGCACGTACAAACGGAGAACCTCTATGGCAGATCACGTCAAAGTTTACGAAGAAAAGAAATCCGGCCTGCCCATCTGGGCATGGCTCCTGCCGTTGATTCTGATCGCGGCGCTGCTCGCCTACTTCCTCACCCGGCATCATGACCAGCCTGCCGCCGTCGCTACGCAAACCCCGGTGACGCAAAGCACGCCGACGAAGTTCCCTGACCTCGGTACCGTGCATTTTGACACGGACAAGGCGACCCTTACAGCAGCCGGTATGGCCACGCTCGATCAGGCAGCCGATGCGATGAAGTCGAACCCGGCCGCGCATCTTCGCCTCGAAGGCTACACCGATTCGACCGGCACCGATCCGCACAACCTTTCCCTTTCGCAGCAGCGCGCCATCGCGGTAGCGAACTACCTCAAAGGCAAAGGCATTGACGGCAACCGCCTTACCGGCAGCGGCTTTGGAGAGGCCAACCCGGCCGACACCAATGCGACATCCTCCGGCAAAGCCGACAATCGTCGCGTCGAACTTTTTTCGCAACAGTAACCCGCATTACCGGCTTGCGCTTATCGCCGGCCAAGGAGATTTATATGGCTAAGACAGTTGTAGGGTTGTTCAGCACCATCGCCGAAGCGAATACCGTCAAGACCGCTCTTGTCGCAAAGGGTTTCGAAGCGCAACACATCACCGTGGTTGCGAATGACGGCGACGATACGATGGACGACGTCAGCACCTCCGAAACGACCACGGGCACCGCGGTGGAAGCAACTTCCGGAACGGGCATCGGCTCGAAGATCAGCAACTTCTTCGGCGGCCTTACCGGCGGCGATAAGGATGTGCATCACCACTACGCCAGCGGCATCAACGAGGGCGGCGGTCTGCTTGCGGTTACCTGCCCCGATGAACAAGCGTACGAAGTTGCGGCGCTGCTGAAACAGCACGGAGCGCGCGATATCGACGGCGCTTTCGAAGGTTCCGCCGAAGCGGGTGTGCCCGTCTATGGCGGCGGCGCAGCGGCATCCACCACGGGAGAAACGATTCCGGTTGTGGAAGAAGAACTTGTGGTCGGCAAGCGCGAGGTGGATCGTGGCGGTGTCCGCGTCTACTCGCACGTCGTCGAAACGCCGGTAAGTGCCGACGTGACCTTGCGCGATGAGTTCATCAATGTTGAACGTCGTCCGGTAAGCCGCATCGCTACGGCTGCGGACTTCGAAGCCGGCCGTGGGTCCACGATAGAACTGAATGCTACCGGCGAAGAAGCCGTTGTCGGCAAGACGGCTCGTGTCGTTGAAGAAGTCGTCGTCGGCAAGCAAAGCACGCAGCGTACGGAAGCTATTCACGACAGCGTCCGCAAGACGGAAGTGGAAGTCGAGCAGGTCGGTGCCACTACGACCGGCTACACCACAGACACCACCACAACCGGCACCAAAACTACTCTGTAGCCTCCGGAGCGACAGCGCTGGCGCCCTTGCCAACGCTGTCGCCCGAAATCGTTTCCGCTCCGCATAGGCACACAACGCTAAGGAAGTCACCATGTCTACCCTGCTGTCCGGCCAAGAAGCTCAGAACTCCCTGACGGCCACAGGTACCCTCGACACAACACTCGCCCTAACAGAGATTACTTTCGCGGATGGTCGCATTCTGCAACTTCCCACGGCGATGCTGCTTGGTTCTGCATCTTTCGAACAACCCCTGGGAAACGAACTTCGCGCCGACGTCGACACAGTAATCCCGATCGTCGAAGAGCGGCTTACGGTCGGCAAACGGACGCTCGTCACAGGCAAGGTACGACTCACCAAAACGGTTCAGGAATTCGATGCGCAGCTCGATGAACCGCTCGCCGTGCGCACCTTTGATGTAGAGCGCGTCATCCTGAATCAGTCCGTGGAAACTGCACCCGGCATGCGGCAGGAAGGTGAAACAACGATCTACCCCTTGGTGGAAGAGCAGCTCATCCTGACCAAACAGCTCGTGCTCAAGGAAGAGATTCGAGTCACCCGTCGCGACACTGAACGTCGTGACACGCAGGTCGTCACCCTTCGCCGCGAACATGTTGAAGTCGAGCGCGAAGCGATAGATTGAACGCCGGTTAGCTTAGCCTCAGACGTCGTTCCTGCCTCCGCATGCCGAGCGCGGTCCCATCCGGTAAACCGCTGGTAGAATCATTCTCGATGGCAACCACGGCACAGCAAAGCGCGGATCGGCAACAGATCGCCCAACGCATTCCCGGCGAAAAGTCCAGCGTTCCCGCCTTCGCCCTCTTTCTGGGCTGGCTCATTCCGGGCGGCGGACACTTCCTGCTCGGCAAATACGTTCGCGGCACGCTACTGTTCGTCTCCATCCTGGGGCTGTTTTTGATCGGCCTCGGCCTGCAGGGTAAGCTCGACTCCTTCGGAGCCGACGATCTGCTCGACAAGCTCGGCTTTGTAGGCCAACTCGGCTCTGGCCTCATGTTCCTGCTGGCAAAGGTGATGGGATGGGGCGCGTCTACGGTCTCCATCACACTGCAGGATTACGGCACCAAGTTCCTCCTTTTTGCCGGTCTTCTCAACTATATTTCCGCCATCGACGCTCATGCCTTGGCCACTGGCCGCAAGGCCGATCTCGCGGACGACATCGTAACCGTAAAGAGGGTCGCCTAAATGCTCACTCATTTCAGCGCCGTCCTTCTCGCCGCCCTGTTCATTTCGATCGTCTTCGGCATTACACAACGCGCGCAGCCGCGTATGATGATCCGCTTTGGTGCCTTCTGCTTCGTCATGTTCGTTGGCATCACCATCGCCGCGAGCTGGCTGATGTGGGCCATCAAGCACTAGCTTCGGCACGGGTCCACGCTCCATCCCACAGCCCTCGTACAGGTACCATGGAGGTGCCGTGCGCCTGGAGCTTTCCACCCCGATCCAATACATCAAGCGAGTGGGCGACCGCATCGCGGCGAACCTCGCCACGCGCGGCGTAGAAACCGTCGAAGACCTGCTGTACCACCTCCCTTTCCGCTACGAAGATCGCCTGCATCCCAAGCCGATCCACGAGCTTGAACCGGGTCAGATGGCTTCGGTCATCGGGGAGGTGCGGGGCACCGTGCTGCTGCGCACGCGTTCGGCGCCTATTTTCGAAATGACCGTCGGCCAGGGTGTGCAGTCGGTCAAGTGCATGTGGTTCCACGGCGCGTACCTTCAGGACAAGTTCAAGCTCGGCCAGCAGATTGCCCTGTATGGCAAGCTCGAAGGCTCTCGCAGCGGTAACGCCGTCGGCGCGGTTCCCGGGGCGACACGGTTCAAAATGGTGCAGCCCACCTTTGAAATCCTCCCCGAACCGACCGACACCGGCGAAGACGCCGAGTTCACCATGCTCGAAATGGGACGCATCGTTCCGGTATATGAATCGCTGGGCGGCAAAACCCCATGGGGTGCGAAGCTTACCTCGCGCTGGCTGCGGCGCGTGGTCTGGACCGTCTTCCGGCAGCTTACGGAGAGCGGCACTGTGGCTGACGAGACACTTCCGCGAGCCATGCTGGAGCGACTCGCGATGCCGGGACGCATGGCCGCGCTAGAAGCCCTGCATTTTCCTCCCGCCGGAACGCCGGTCGACGACCTGATGAGCGCGCGGACCCCTGCGCACCGACGCCTTATTTTTGAAGAGTTCTGGTATCTCGAACTCGGCCTGGAGTTAAAGCGCAGACGCCTTCGCGAGCGTGCCGGAACCGCCTTTCGCACGGATGAAACGGTGCGGGAGGCGCTCAAGCAGGTGCTGCCTTTCAAGCCGACGGCGGCGCAGAAGCGTGTGCTGGGTGAAATCGTCGCCGACATGCGCGAGCCGCGACCGATGCGCCGCCTGCTGCAGGGCGACGTAGGCAGTGGCAAAACCATCGTGGCTCTTCAGGCGGCTCTCGTCGCGATCGAGAACGGCTATCAGGCCGCGATGATGGCACCCACGGAAATCCTCGCCACGCAGCACTATCTCGCTGCGAAGAAGCTGCTTGGCGGTGTGCTTTCGCCACACACGGGCAAGCCGTACCGCATCACGCTACTTACCGGCTCGCTCGACGAAAGGTCGAAGCGGGAAGCCCGCGCCCGGATTTTCCGCGGGGAGACGGACCTCGCAATCGGAACGCACGCGCTCGTCGAAGACAAGGTGGATTTCGAGAATCTCGGCCTGGTCATCATCGACGAGCAACCCCCCTTCGGCGTGCAGCAGCGTTTCCAGCTTTCGCGCAAAGCCAGCGCCGGCGGCGCGCACGACTCGGCCAACAGCGTCGCTGCGGAACCCGACGTGCTGGTGATGACCGCGACCCCCATCCCACGCACCTTGGCGCTGAGCGTCTACGGAGACCTCGACGCGAGCGTCATCGACGAGCTTCCCCCTGGCCGCACGCCTATCGTCACCCGCCGCATGACGCACAGCCGCGCCGATGAAGTGTGGGGCTTCGTGCGCAAGCAGGTGCAAGCCGGGCGGCAGGCCTACATCGTGTACCCGCTGATCGAGGGTAGCAAAGACGATCAGCCGGAGCTCGACTTCGCCCAGGATGAAAGCGAGTTGCCTGCCGCAAAAGTGCCGGACAGTCAAAAACAGACCGACGCCTTCCGCCTGGGTGTTGAAGAGTTGGCCTCGCGGCACGGAGGCCACGCCGCGGCCAGGCGCGTGCTGAAACCGCGAGCCGCGCGCACGGAAGCGACGCTCGGCCCTCTTGCGCCGGTCGCCGGCAAGCTGAACGGAGCGCGGCCGAAGACAAAAGCCGATGCGCCTCGGAAAACGGCCTCCCCCCATCACGGAGAGCGGCCTGAGCTTCGCTCCGCCACCCAGATGTATGAGGTACTGGCGACGGGCCCGCTCGCCGGGGTCAAGCTCGGTCTGCTTCACGGCCGCATGTCGGCCGACGACAAGGAAGTGACGATGGCCCGCTTCAAGCGCGGCGAGATCGACGTGCTCATCTCGACGACGGTGATCGAAGTCGGTGTCGACGTGCCGAACGCTACGGTAATGGTCATCGAACACGCGGATCGCTTCGGCCTGGCGCAGATGCACCAGCTTCGCGGGCGCGTCGGCCGGGGAGCAGCCCGGAGCTACTGCGTCCTGCTCACCGGCGATAACCCGTCGGAGAATGCCGAAGCTCGTCTCGACGCCATGGTCCGCACGCAGAACGGTTTCGAGCTCGCCGACCTGGACCTGCAGCTACGCGGCCCGGGAGAGATTGCAGGCACGCAACAGTCCGGCATGACCAAGTTCCGCGTCGCTTCCCTGTTGCGCGATCGCGATTTACTGGAGCTTGCCAAAGCCGAGGCCACTGCCTTCGTCGAAGGCCCCCGCGACGCTCTGGAGCGCGCGGAAATCGATGCGGTGTGGGCCAGGCTGAAGCATCAATGGCAACGCCGTTACGGGCTTGTAGAGGCATAAGGCGATCCGAGCTATAGGGTGTCTTGCGAGCACGTACGGGCAAATTTCCAGTTCTCAATTCTCAGTTTTAGTCCGGTATACGGCGGTTCCGGGTCATGAGGCGAGCCTTCAGGCCTGACATCGAAGTCCACCGGAGCTGCAGGAGGAAGCCGGCAGCGAACTCACGATGTACAACTTACAACTCCTTACGGATAGCTCAGCTAGCCTGCTGCAGCGCCTGCGCTATTTCCGGTTGCACCGCCGTCGGCTGCTTCTTGGGTCCGCGTTTGCGAGCCACCAGAATGCGGATGCGGTCGAGCAGTTCGACCGGCGTGCACGCGCCCTTGGGCAGAAAGGCGTCTGCCGCGGCGGCGCGGTCGAAGCTCGTCACGGTGCCGGAAACCAGCAGCGCCGGTAGGCACGGATGCAGTTGCTTGGCACGCCGCACCAGCTCGTTGCCGTCCATTTGCGGCATGATCACGTCCGAAAGCAGCAGATCGATCGATCCCGGAAGCGACGTTTGCAGAACCTCGAGAGCTTCCGCGGCGGTCGCAAAGGCGAGCACGCGATAGCCGCGGGTTTCGAGCAGAAACTTGCGAACCGAAAGGATCTGTTCGTTGTCTTCGACGCAAAGGATGGTTTTACGAGGGCGCATGTCGAATCGTTCTCCGTGCCGGTGTGCCGGCTATCGTGTTGGGGTCGTGTGACCGGGTGTGCTGGGCTCGCTGCAAGCGCAGCGAGGACATTTTGGGCCGAGCAAGGGCGTCCGCGTGCAAGCACACGTTTGGCGCCGATGCCCGAAAACAGGCGAAGCGAACCGCGTCTGTCTGCGCTTTCAAGGCGCAGAGGGGTCGTTGCCGCGCCGTCCCGCAAACACGGGACGCACGCAGACGTGCTCGTCTTTGCGAGGAGGAGCGCGGAAAACGCGAAGAGGCAAGGCTCTCCCGTCCGCTCGCAAAGGGAGCAGTGACCCTCGGTGAACCTGCGCCCGAACAGTTCAGGCGCAGGCAGGCCGCGGTTTAGCGAAGAAGCTGGTAGCTCCGGTTGCACATCCTGTCCCCGGTTACCCGGGCGCGCAGGGAGGCAGCGGAGGCCGTGGACCAGCCTTCCTCAGTTCAGGTTGTCTGTAACTCTGGCGAAAGCGGTTCGTTGCTCAGGGCGTTGCCCCGTGCTGACGACTTCCTGACCATAGGCGGGCGTACCTCGCGTGGCAACCGGCGAAATAAAGGCGAAAGCCGATGCCGATTTCTCTCGCGGTTCCACTGCCCTCGCGTAACCCGCCGTTAACATTGGAGATTCCTCATGAGAGCCTGTGGGAATCAAACTGGTTACGGCAGGAAAAACGATCCCGTTGCCACAGGGATGGTGCGTCCACCCACAAAGACTTTTTCCACTTTGCCCTGTTGAAGTGTGGACTCCACGGTGATTCGGCTCGGCCGCAGCATTTCGACACCCTGTTCAAGCACCACGGGCTCTGCGGATGCCGCCAGCCCATGTTGCACCAGATAGGCAGCACAGCAGCCCGCGGCCGAGCCCGTTGCGGGGTCTTCGCCGCCGTAAAACTGCATGCGTGCATGCCACTGCGGCTCGCCGGGCTGGCCAAGCGTAGCGGCGGGCGCAATGCAGTAGAAGAACTTAGCGTCCGAGGCCTCCAGGTAGCGCTGCGCGTCGCGCTGGGCGATCTGCAGCCGGCGCGCGACCGCGAGCGACCGCAACGGAACAATGCAGAACGGCAGCCCCGTGGATACGGTCTGTGGTGCGTGCGCCGGATCGAGGTCGTCCGCAGTCAGACCAAGGGCGGCAGCCACCGCTTCACGTGGATGGACCACACCGAAGATCGGATCGTTTTGCCTCATGCGCGCCACCACTCCGGACTCCCCTCCTGACCCGGCGCCCGGGCCCGACGCATTTCCAGCGGCGAACCGGACGATGATGGGCCCCACGTTGAGTTGTAGGGTAATCTCCTCCTCGCCGCGCAGCGCCGGGTGATTGGCGTGAAGCCAACTCGCCGTCCCGAGTGTCGGGTGCCCGGCAAAGGGCAGCTCCTCCTGCGTGGTGAAGATACGGACGCGCACCCCTCGCCGGTCGTCTTCCGGATCGTCAGCAGGCAGCACGAACGTCGTTTCCGCCAGGTTGGTTTCGCGCGCCAGCGCCTGCATGTTCGCCGTGGTTAGCGAGCGGGCGTCGTGGAAAACGGCCAGGGGGTTCCCTTCGAGCGGCCGCTCCGCAAAGACATCGAGAATGGAATACGCAAGATTTCGAGGCGCCATGTAATTTTCTCCTGGACGGGTCTCCGCAGCCGGGCGGGCTCGCGACATTGACACACCGCCCTACCGCGCGTACTTTAGACATACCGCACGACGCGCAAACTGCTCCTGCGGTGACTCTTTCTATGACGCCTTTCGCGCCCAAGTCGATCTTCACCGCCAGCCGCTGCTGTTGCTGTGGCCGCTTCTGGGTGTGTCGATAGGCAAGCGAAACAGTAGCGCCGCTGCAAATCAACCCACCTAAGGCCACGGAGCCGGGTGGGTTTGTCGTGTACGCCCCGGTCCAATGAACTGAATCTGCTTCCATCTGCTCTCAAAGGATCAACGACGATGTCTCTCCGCATCAACGATATAGCTCCTGACTTTACCGCTGAAACGACGCAAGGCACCATTCACTTTCATGAGTGGATCGGCGACAGCTGGGCTGTGCTTTTTTCGCACCCGAAAGACTTTACTCCGGTATGCACCACAGAGTTGGGAGCCGTTGCCGGCCTGGAGCATGAGTTTGCCAAGCGCGGCGCGAAGGTGATCGGCCTGTCCGTGGATCCCGTCTCGAACCACACGCAATGGTCGCAGGATATTGAAGATGTCGGCGGACACAAGGTCGGGTTCCCCATGATCGGCGACCCCGAGTTGAAGGTCGCCAAGCTGTACGACATGCTTGCGGCCGACGCCGGGGAGACCTCCGAAGGCCGCACGCCGGCAAACAACGCTCCAGTGCGGACCGTGTTCGTGGTCGGCCCTGACAAGCGCATCAAGCTGCTGCTCGCGTACCCGATGACGACCGGCCGCAACTTCGACGAGATCCTCCGCGTGCTCGATTCCATGCAGTTGACGGCCAAGCACCGGGTCGCCACGCCGGCAAATTGGAAGCAGGGCGACGACGTCATCATTACCGCCGCGGTGTCCAACGAGGAAGCCAACACGGTATTTCCGGGTTACAAGACGTTGAAGCCGTACCTGCGCACCACCACGCAGCCGCAGTAAACTAGATTTACCCGCGGTCTTCGGAGAGTACCTCCGAGCCGCCGCTGCACCGATGGCGAAGTGGCTAACGCGCTGGTCTGCAAAACCAGTATTCATGGGTTCAAATCCCATTCGGTGCTCCAGATTCCTTACAAAGCCGCCCTCCAGGGCGGCTTTGCTATTTGAGCCAGGTAGGCCATCCGCTTGCGTCTACGCTACGGAAGGCTCCACGCGCGCTTTCGGCAGCAGCAGGCACAGTATCGCCGCGACGATAGCAAGGCCGCCAATCACCAGCAGGCCTGCCGTGTAGTTGTGCGTCATGTCCTTCAGTTTGCCCGTAAGCGCCGGGCCGGCAAAGCCACCAAGCGAGCCAATCATGGTGATGATGGCGACTCCGCCGGCGGCCGCTTTGCCGCCCAGAACGCGGGTCGGCAGCGCCCAGAACGGCCCCATCAGCGAGAAATACCCCACCGCCGCCAGCCCGAACGCCATGAGCGCGGCAGGAAGCGAATGCGCGTAGGCCGCCCAACCGAAACCCGATGCGGCAATCAGCAGACAAGCGGCGATGTGCAGGCGGCGCTCGCCAGTTCGGTCGCTCGACCAGCCGATCAGTACCGTGCAAATAGCAGCGGCGAGGTACGGTGCCGCGGCAAAGCGTCCGATGGTGGCCGCCCCCGCGCGCGGATCAGTGTGCAGAAAGCCTGCCAGCACCGACGGCATCCACAAGGTGACGGTGTACACGCCAAGCTGGTCGAGCGCGAAGATGGCGGCCAGAACCCAGACCATCGGCAGCTTAAAGGCGTCGAGTAGATTGTGCTTGTCGGTGGCACCCCCTTCGTTGCGGTCGCGCTCCAGTTCCGCATCAAGCCACTTCTTTTCCGGACCGGTGAGCCACGGTGCGTCGTCGGGATGGTCACGCAGAACGAAAAGCACCGAAACCCCCAGCAGAACGGTGGGCACTCCTTCACACAGGAAAAGCCACTGCCAGCCGTGCAGATGCAAATGGCCTTCAAGCTTCAGCAAGACGCGGGAAAGCTCCGCGCCAAGAACTCCGGCGATCGACGTGGCCGTCATAAACGCAGCAACAGCCTTTGCACGCTGCGCCGAAGGAAACCAGTAGGTGAGGTACAGAATAATGCCTGGGAAAAATCCCGCTTCCGAAATACCAAGCAGCAATCGCATCGCATAAAACGAGTGCTCGCCTTTGACGAACATCATGCAGGTCGCAATGATGCCCCAGGTGATCATAATGCGGGTAATCCAGAGCCGCGGACCTACTTTTTGCAGAAGCAGATTGCTAGGTAGGTCGAACAGGAACTGACCGAGAAAATACACGGCCGCGCCTATGCCGTAGACCGTTTCGGTAAGGTGCAGGTCGCGCTTGAACTCGACGGCGGCAAAGCCTACGTTGGCGCGGTCAAGATACGCGAGAATGTACAGAGTAAAAAGATATGGAATCAGCCGCCAAGTAATCTTCCGGTAGAGTTTGGCGGGGTCGACCTCGGAATCGTGCATGCTTGTACTGTACCGCGCGACTTTGCGAAGGGTGAGCGATGTTTCTTACCCGCCCATCAAAGCCGAAGCCGTATTGATGAGTTCAAATTCGCTTCGATCTCTGTCGCTATTTCGCTGCCCAGACAGCATTCTGGCACACAAAGAAAGTAGAACCAGCCTGTCCAGCAGTGTTAGTGTACAAGTCTCCCGTGTGGCAGGCACCGGTCGGAACAGCGGCACCGGAGGTCCACTTCGCGGAACCAGCGGTCACCGTGTCGCAGCTATCCACGTTGCAGTTACCGGAATGTATATATCCGGTGGCCGGATTAGAGCCATCGACCACAACGGCAAGATGAGGAAAGGAGTTCCCCGTTACCGTCCAGAAGGTCGGGACCCCTCGGTTGCCGCCGACGTTGGTCAGGTGAAGGTCCGGCGTGCCAAAACCAGAGCAGGTGTTACCTTGAATCACGTAGGTGTCCACCACCGAATACCCACTGCTGACGCTCACCATGCAGGGAGTACCGGGAGCCTGGGTCGTGGTCGAGCGGATAACATTGCCGCTTATCTGGCTCAAGCCCCCATCCACCTGGTTGGGAATCGTGAGACCCGCCGTCGTGATAACACTGAAGGTGATCGTATTATTTCGCAGGCTGATCAGCGGAGAATTGTTGGAGGAAACAATATTTCCGTTCACGATCGTATTTCCTTCGATCAAGGTCTCATAGTTCGATTCAAGGTACATCGCAGGACAAGGAACACTTCCGGTGCAGCTAAGAAGATTGTTCGCGAGAGCCGTATGCTGCTGATGCTGCGGCACCCCAGGATCTGCATTCTTGAAAAGAATGATAGGCGAACTCGTGGAGATTCCGGTGTTATTTCTGAAGCTGTTGCTATAGGCACTGAAGAATTGTGAGAAACAGCCGAAACCGCAACCCTGCGCCGTATTTCCTTCGATCGTTACATGGGCAGACCCTTCCGCGTCGAAGCACACGTCTCCGCAACCATCTGCTACGTTATTCGCAATCACGACGGCGTTCATCACTGAACCCCAGATGCAGGCGCCGGCAACGTGATTGCAACTATTTCCTATGTAAGTGGAGTTACTCGAGTGGGCAGCGATAATTTTTTGTAAGTCCGGGTACGCTGCCGCGTCCGCGCCAAACTGCTCAATGCCATGTCCGCCGCCCGTGAAGTGATTGCCACTCGCGGTAACGTCACGCACCGGACCGGAAAGGACGATGCCCCCTTCTCCTTGCTGAGGGTCAGCGGCGGCATACGCAACGATGTTATGGTCAAAGACCAGGTTACTGCTCGGGAGAGTGCCCGCCGGGTTCGCCTGCAGAAATAAATTCGTTTGGTGGCCGTAAACACCCCGCATGCGAAAGTTGGTGACATGGGTGCCGGTAGGTAAGCTCACGAAGTAGTTGTGCATGGACGCCACCGAACAATTCTCGATCAGCAGTCCGTCCGCTCCCTCGGCAGGCTGAAGGATTGCGGCATTGTAGGGCAATGTAGAGGTAATTAGCGATGATTCGCCGTTACAAAGCAGCGTGTCGCCCGTGGCGAAATGGATCGGCGCTGCGAGTGTGATTGGCACGGTCAAGTGGACGAGATGATTCGCGCGCAGATTTACAGCGCTCGCGAGGGTGCCGGGAGTGTCGACTTCAATTGTGCCTGCGTCCTCACCCAACGCCGCATCCGCGGCGCTTAATCGGAGGCCGAGATCTCCCCCTGAAAACGCCGACGTACTGACAGTGCGATGGCTACCCTGTGCAGCTACATGTATCCCTGCACAGACCCAAACGGCAAACGGAATCCAAAGACGCTTCATGATGCAAGACTACGTGAGTGACTGCACAATACGCTTCTCTGTAAAAGGAAATCCCGGCTCATCGCCGGGATCAGCTTGCTCATTCGATTCAGGCCCAAGGATCGATCACAATCTTTGTCACCTTCTCCTTTTTGTCTCGCCATATCTTGTACATGTCCGGTGCCTGGTCGAGAGTGATGCGATGGGAAATGATGTACGACGGATCGATCTGTCCTTTTTCAATGCGCTCCAGAAGAGGGGTCATGTAGTTATGCATGTTTGTCTGACCCATCTTCATGGTGATGCCCTTCCCGAAAGCAGCTCCAAACGGAACCTTATCGAGCAGGCCGCCGTACACCCCAGGGATCGACAACGTACCTCCTTTTCGAACAGCCATGATGGCCTGCCGAAGAACGATAGGGCGATCGGTTTCGAGCAACAAGGCCGTTTTTACGGTGTCGTAAACGCCTTGCAGATCACTAGAGTGAGCCTCAAGGCCAACCGCGTCGATGCACGCATCCGGACCAATGCCGCCCGTAAGATCCTTCAGGGCTTCGAGAACACTTACATCTTCTTCACTGTAATCAACCGTGATTGCGCCGAGGGAGCGGGCGAGCTCCAGCCGCTCAGGAAACCGGTCGATAGCGATAACCTTCGCAGCACCAAGCATGAATGCACTCGCAATTGCGAATTGACCGACAGGACCGCAACCCCAGACAGCTACCGTATCGCCTTCCGTGATCTGGGCATTTTCGGCGGCCATGTAACCGGTCGGAAAAATATCCGATAAGAAAAGTACTTTCTCATCCGACAGGTCACTCTCTATCTTCAATGGACCGACATTGGCGTAAGGAACACGAGCATATTGCGCTTGCCCACCCGCATAGCCGCCCATCATATGGGAGTAGCCAAAAAGACCCGACCCGGAATAGCCGTACGCCTTTTCCATCAACTGAGCATTTGGATTGCTGTTATCGCAAGCAGCCCAGATCTTTTTCTTGCAGAAAAGGCAGTTACCGCAGGCGATCGTAAACGGAATAACGACACGGTCACCACGTTTGATCTTGGTGACATCCTTGCCGACTTCTTCAACAATGCCCATGAACTCATGGCCAAGCACATCGCCTGCTTCCATGGTGGGGATCATGCCGTCGTACAGGTGAAGGTCGGATCCGCAAATCGCCGTCCGGGTGATTTTGATGATGGCATCCTGCGCGTTTAATAGTTGCGGGTCATCCACCGTAAGTGTTTCAACCTTGCTCGTTCCCATCCAGCAAACTGCTTTCATACCAATCTCCTTGCCCGCAACGGGGCTCGACGTCGCCAGGCTAGGCGGGTTGTGAAGCGTTGGAACCGGCGGGGATCGGCAGTTTCTCACCGAAAGCCGACTCCTTGAGACTACCGATCGTTCCGCGCGGTCCATGCGGGACGGGGTACACCCGCGGGATCTCGTTCGCTTCCACCAGAGCTTTGAAGTGGCGTAGATTCTCGACCACAGCCTGCTTCGGGTTACGCCCGACAAATGTCTCCCACATAGCGGCAATCTTACCCATTTCAAACATCATCAGAATCGTGACGATTGTTCCACGACCTGCCGGTGCGGGCTCAAACACCACTTCTCCTGCTTCATGGATATCGCCCGCCGTGGAATGCCAGGCGATGCGTTTACCCGGTTCACTTGCCAATGTTTCCGCGTCCCATTCAATCGTTTTGTCGCCCGACTTCATCGTCCAGTGAGACGTTTTTGGCCCTGTCTTTTTAACGGAAGTAATCTCTTCCTGCCAACTCGGGCTTGATTCGAGATCACTCCAGCGTTCATACAAAGTCTGTGGGTCGGCCTGGATAATGGCGGACGTGCGAACCCACATTTTTCCATCTTTGTCTTTAGGTGGTGGAGCATAGTGGCCATCGATCATGGACGCCGCGCCTGCCGTACGCGGCAAGGGTTCGACTGCAGGCTTTTCGGTCAACGGTGTAGACATAAAGTTCCTTTCAAAACAGGTAGCGTGAGGAAGTCGAACGTAACTTACTTTTCGTTGAGAGGTTTTGCCTGTTTCTCGTGCATGGCACCCTTCACGTCTCCGGGTACCAGATTAAACATCATGCCTTGCATCTTCAGTTTCATGGATGCGGCGTAGACGTGCTCTTTGCCTTCCAGAAGGGCATCAATTCCCTGCTTCGCGACGTCTTCGGGCTCGCTATCCTTCTTTCCAGTCTGTCCAACTTCAGTATCGTCCATGCCGGCACGATGAAAGAAATCCGTATCGACGGGGCCAGGTTGCAGAGCAGTTACAGTGACGGCAGTCTCGCGTAACTCATAGCGAACACTATGAGCGAATGACAGAACGAAAGCCTTGGTTGCGGCGTAAACCGCTTCCCGCGGTGCCACCATTTCGCCGGCAACTGATGCGGTGAAAAGAATCTTACCCGCATTACGCGCCGCCATCTGCTTGACTACATGCTTTGCCAGATGCACCGTGCTGACACAATTCAACTCGATCATGTTCAACTCGGCGTCGAGGTCCGTTTCCGCAAACAAACCGCCGACACCCACACCCGCGTTGAGACAAGCGATATCGACAGGCCGACCCATCGCGGCAACCTTTGTCCATAGTTCGTCCACACCCTTTCGTGTAGCGAGGTCGGCTTTCACCTCCAATACCTGCACCGCGCCGCCGCTCAACTCATGCTCAACCGCGTCGAGCCTGTCCCCTGCCGAGCAGATCACGAGATCGTATCCGCGTTCGGCCAACTCCCGGGCGAGTGCCAGCCCGATGCCACTTGAAGCTCCTGTTACTAAAGCCAATTGATTTGCCACGATGTTCCGTCTCCCGAGTGAACTGTTCCTTCGTACTTCTACTAAGATGCGCGCGAAGGATGGGAATTGCGGTCGCCCGCGGCCTCGTCTCGACATCGTCATAATGTCGTGCACCGCACGTACACTACGCGCGGAAGTGCCGCTGGCTCGCTTGCCCTGCCACAAGCTGTGGAGCGATTTCACCTCATTGCATGTTCGTCCGATTCCGCATGATGGAATGCAGTTCGCCGCAATAAACTTTCAGACAATGCCTTCGAGCCGCATCTACCCTGTATGCTTCCGTACACTCTAAACGGCAAACATGGCCCCTTGATCGTGATGCTCCACTGGCTTGGCGGCAGCGCGAACACCTGGACCGAGGTAAGCGCCGGGCTGGTGGCGCGTGACTTTCGTTGCGCCGCCCTCGATCTCCCAGGCTTTGGCCGCGCTGTCGATGACGACCGCTTTTCCGTAGCGCAGATGTCGACGGCCGTCCTCGAAACCGTCCGCGGCTTGCGCGGTGCCGCTTCTAAGGAGCCGTGGTTTCTCGCCGGTCACTCAATGGGCGGAAAGCTCGCGGCGGTGCTTACCCGTGCTGCCGAAAACGGGGAGGTGGATCTACAAAACCTCCGTGGAGTGTTTCTGGTTTCGCCCTCGCCTCCGGGCGTTGAACCGATGACCGAAAGCAAGCGTGAAGACGCTTTGCGCGATCTAGGGCAGAGCACCGGCGACGCCGAAAAAGACCGTGAGCACGCAAAGGCTTTCGTCGACGACAATGTCGGCAAACTCGCGTTGCCCGAGGCAATCGAACAGCGCACCACAGCAGACGTCCTGCACATGAGCCGCGCCGCTCTGCGCGCCTGGATGACTGGAGGCAGCAAGGAAGATTGGGCTGAGCGCGTCGGCACGCTTTCTACTCCGGCGCTTGTGCTGGCGGGCACGGAAGAGTCTGCGCTGAACCCTGCGGCGCAACGCAAGCACACGCTTGCTCACTTCAGCCGGGCTACGCTTGTGCCTCTTGAAGGCAGCAGCCATTTGGGGCCGCTGGAGCGGCCATGGGAACTCATCGAGCACATCACCGATTTTGTCGCGTCGCTTGGAATGTCGTGGCCAGAGCGCACTGAGAGCTTGCCTGCAACGACACTTTCGCCGGGCTTTCTGCGTTTGATCGATTCCGATTGCACGTCGCCACAAACGCGTAGTCTCCTGCTACAGCGCCTTACGCCGCAGGCGTTCTTTCCGGCAATTTTCACTTCCTCGCAACGCCACGCCGCACGAGCGCTGGCTCGCCGTGTCGTTCCGGCGGCACCGCAAGACCTCGCCAGCAAGCTTGAAGAGCAGTTGACGCGGCCACAACAGGACGGCTCGCGCCGTGCTTCGCTTCCGGCGGACGCGGACGCATGGCTGCAGGGACTCGCGTCGTTTGAGGCGGCGTCGAAACGCACGTTCGGCGTTCCGTTTGCCGCTCTGGACGGGGCCCGTCAGGATGAGCTTTTAAAGCAGGCTGCTGCCGGAACGCTGGGCAGAGGCTTGCTCGGCGCTCTGTACCTCGGTGCGGGTGCGGAAAGCTTTACTCCGGAGCAGATGAAAGACTGGTTTGAAGATGTGCGCGGTGAACTGGCCAAACTGTATATGACCGACCCACGCACGCTCGAACGCGTCGGCTTTACAGGCTTCGCCGACGATCACGGCTTTACACACATCCGCCTCGGAGAACTCGAGGATTTCGAAAACACCACGGCACAAGCACGACAGGACGCCCGATGAATCAACTCGCACACAATCGTATCTCGATGCGCCGCTACCAAGATGACGAAGTGGTCGATGCCGTCATCATCGGCACGGGTGCCGGGGGAGCCCCGCTGCTGGCCAAGCTGGCGGCAGCCGGTCTTCGTGTCGTCGCTCTGGAAGCCGGACCCTGGTGGGAAGCTCCCGCGGAGCAGTTTGCGACCGACGAGACCTCTGCTTCCAAAATTTACTGGACCGACGAGCGACTGAGCGCGGGGGACACGTCGGTTGTTTTCGGAGGCAACAACAGCGGCACCGGCGTAGGCGGCAGCACGCTGCACTGGGGCGCGTTCGTGCCTCGCGCCGACCCCCGTGACCTGCGCATCCACACCGACTTCCACGAAGGCGCCGACTGGCCGCTCACGTACGCCGACCTGCTTCCCTATTATGAGGAAGTCGAAACGTTCCTCGGTGTGAGCGGGCCGGCGCACTATCCGTGGGACAGCGGCCGGCGCTACCCCACGGGTCCCGTGCCGATCAACGCTCCCGGCCAGTTGATGCAACGCGGGTTCGCAGCGCTCGGCCTCCGGACCTCCGCCGCGCCGATTGCCGCGTTGAGCGAGCCCTACGCCCGGCCCGAGTACGGGCAGCGGCCGGCCTGCGTCAACCGCGGATTTTGTCACCAGGGTTGCCGCAACGGCGCCAAAGCGAGTATGGACGCTACGTATCTGCCCTGGGCTGTGCGCGACGGAGCCGAAATTCGGCCTGACTCGTTTGTCCACGGTTTTGAGCGCGGATCTGGCGGCAATATTACGTCTGTGCTGTTCCGCCAGACGGGAACCGCGGGCAAAGCGGGAACTGAGCGCCGGCAACGTACCCGCGCCGTCTTTCTTTGCGCGGGAGGCATTGAAACGCCGCGGTTGCTGCTGCACACCGGGCTCGCCAACAGCAGCGGACAGGTGGGCCGCAACTTTATGGCGCACGTCGCCACACAGGTGTGGGGCACCTTTGCGGGACGCGTCGGTATGAACAAGGGCTTCCCGGCGACGGTAATTTCGGAAGACATGCTGCGGCCCGCCGGCGCGCCGTTTACAGGGGGCTACCTCGTCCAGAGCCTTGGCGTAACACCCGTCACCTGGGCGCAGGGTGTCGCGCGCGGTCGCGGCCTGTTTGGGGAAGAGCTCGTCAGCTACCTGGACCGGTACAACTTCGTCGCGGGCATTGGGATCAACGGCGACTGCGTTCCCGTGAAGGGCAACTATCTGGAGCTTTCTGAAGAGGTCGACCGCAACGGCCTGCCGAAGCCGCGCGTCCACTTCAGCTACGGCAAAAGCGAGCTGGCCATGAGCGAGCACGCCGTCACGCTGCTGAAAGCCGCATGGCAGGCCGCCGGGGCCGAGGACATGTGGACGCTCGAGCGCACAGCCCATACCATCGGTACCTGCCGTATGGGGTCGTCGCCGGAAGCGTCTGTGGTCGGGTCTTTCGGGCAAAGCCACGACCTCGGCAATCTGTGGATCTGCGACAACTCGGTCTTCCCGTCCTCGCTGGCGGCGAATCCGGCGTTGACCATCATGGCCCTGTCGCTACGGACCGCCGAGCACTTTTTGGCTTCGCGATAACTGTGGCTCGCGCACTGGTATGCTGAAGGCATCCGCGAAACCGACGCGGAGGGATGTGTGAGTGGTTGAAACAGGCGGTCTTGAAAACCGCTGAGCCCTAGCGGGCTCCGGGGGTTCGAATCCCTCTCCCTCCGCCATAATCGTTGTGAGAAGTTTGCAGAGCCAGGTCGACAGATCTCCCGGGACCTTCCTGCATGCGGATCGACATCGGCGAAGAGGGCCCGACTGCATGAGGATATGTCTTCGGTGGCGGAAAAGAGCGGCCCACGGTGTTGCGGTTGGTTTGACCGCCTGCCTCCTGCTCTTCATAGCAAGCTGTCGCCGACAGCCGAGGCCCTCAACCGGAGGGTCGCAAGCGGCCGCGTTCCACATAGGAAGCGACCGCCACGCCCAACCTCCTTTTCCGGCTGCGGGAAACGCCGCTTCAAGCGAGAAATCTATCGGCAACCCTCTCCCGCAAAGTGGAGACGGGGCTTTGCCCCTTGTGCTTGGGCCGGTCGACCTGCAGCCACAGCCCGACGTACTTGCGGGTGAAGTGCAAGCTTTCCCGCGCGTCGTCCCCGGTCCGGCCGTAACGCAGGGCGTCGCGGACAAGATCAACGCTGCCCTGACCCACGATGAAGCCGCCGCCAAAACGACTGCTTTGCAGTGCCGTGACGATCTGAAGCAACAGCAGCCGGCGTTGAAAGCGGACGAGACGGCTGACGCCTGGCAGCGCAGCGTCGACGTCACGATGCGCGGGCCGCGCTTCCTGAGCTACACCATGGGCACCAACTACAGTTGCGGAGGCGCTTATCCGGAGCTGGCGCGAAGCTCTGCCCTGGTCTTCGATCTTGAAACCGGCAAACCGGTGAACTGGCTGCGGTTGCTGCCGCGCGGCACGGCGGGTGTGCATGGGTATCTGGACGACGGCCTGGTCGCCGGCTGGCTGCAGGTGCCCTCGCTGCAGCGACAGGCTTCCCGCGACGCCGACCCGGATTGCAAGGAAATCTACGACGCGACCTATGGCGTACAGGTGTCGTTTGAGGTGTACCCCGACGCCCGCCGAGGGGCGTTGCTGCTCGATACGCCAGACATCGAGCATGCCCGCCGGAACTGCGAAACCGTCTTTTCTCTCGGAGAAAAGGAGCTGGGCAGGTACGGAGCGCCGCCGGAGGTGTGGCAGGCCATTGCCGCGGCCTACGCTTTGCAGCCGAAGCGCTGAAAACGCGAGATGCTCCCAAGCCGACCACACTTCGCCGACGCAACATGACCTCGGAGACACAATCCCTCGCAAGGGAAGCTGCCGAGGATCCACGACCCACAACGGTATACTCGCTGGTACTGCGGGCGGGCGCGCCGCGTGCCACTCAGCCGCCCAGTCTGCGTCCTTCTGCCCAACCGCTCTCACCCACTCACGGAGACCCCATGCCAGACACCCCTGCCAAGATGAGCGAGCTTTTCCTCACCGAGCTCACCGCCGAGCTCGCCAAATCCCGCAAAAGCCTTGAGCGCGCCGGCGACGAACACGCCTCCTTTAAGCCGCATGAAAAGTCGATGCCCCTGCTGACGTTGTGCAATCACCTCACCACGGTTTCGGGCATCATCGGCACCATCCTAACGGTAAAAAGCCTCGATATGGGCAGCCCGTCCGACCCGCGACGCATCGTGAAGGAGACCAGCATCGCCGCCGTCCTGAAGGCATTCGACGAACTGGCCGCCAGCACCCTTGCCGCGCTCGGGGCTGCGGACGACGCCGCGTTCTTTGCTCCCTGGCAGGCGACGCGCGCCGGCAATGTCGTCTTTTCTGGCACCATGTACGGCGCGTTCCGGAACATGGGTGTGAATCACATGATCCACCACCGCGCTCAGTTGGGCGTGTACCTGCGGCTGCTCGATATCCCTGTGCCCGCGCTTTTTGGCCCCACCGCCGACGAAAAGTAGCGCCCCTTACGAAGCAGGGCCCCGGTCACGCTCCGAAACAGGCCAGGGTCCGGCGCCTCTTCCAGCGGTGCTGTGCGCCCCCTTGGCGAGGCGCACGGCGTCATTCTGCGTGCCTGGCAGCAGCTAACCTATAAGCGAACTGACAGCGGGAAGAGAGTCGCTTGTATCTGATACACTCCTGCATTGTGAGTCATTGCTCTACCTGCTTCACCATGTTCGGCTTTACGGTATTACCCACGCTGCCTATTTCGCACTTGATTGTCGAGTCTATGCAAGAGAAACAGGAGCCGCAGTGAGCACTTCCGGGGCGCTGCCAAAAACGTTCCCGGCGGCTGTTGGCCTTGTTGTCCCGACTCACAACGCGGCACAGGACTGGCCAGCCCTCCACAGTTCGCTTTTGCGCCAGGGGATCCCGCCCCAGCAGATTCTGATCATCGATTCCGACTCCACCGACGGAACCTGTACGCTGGCCCGCCAGTGCGGCTACACCGTGGTGTGCGTTCCACAGGAAACCTTCGGCCACGGCGTCACCCGCCAGACTGCGATTTCTCACCTTCCCGGTGCCGACCTGCTGCTGTACATGACGCAGGACGCCGTTCTTGCCGACGAGTTTTCCGTGCGCAATCTTTGCTCGGCACTTAACGATCAAACGGTCGGCGCGGCGTTTGGCCGGCAACTACCCCGAGTCGCGGCGGATCCCATTGAAAGCCACGCCCGGTTGTTCAACTACCCTGCCGAGTCTCATGTGCGCACCTTTGAAAGCCGGCATCAGCTTGGCATTAAGGCGGCGTTCTTTTCAAACAGCTTCGCCGTTTATCGTCGCGCCGCCCTGGACTCGGTCGGCGGATTTCCGGCGGATGTGATTCTTGGGGAAGACTCAATAGTGGCCGCCCGTCTGCTGATGCACGGCTGGAAGATCGTGTACCGGGCCGATGCCCTGGTCATCCATTCGCATCGGCTGACCCTGCGGCAGGAATTTTCACGCTACTTCGACATTGGCGTTTTTCACGCGCGGCAGCCCTGGCTGCTGGAAACATTTGGCACCGCCGGTAAGGAAGGTAAGCGCTTTGTGCAGTCGGAGTTCAGGTTCCTGTGCCGCTCCGCTCCCTGGCTCGTTCCGGTAGCGCTGCTTCGCACCGCGCTCAAGTCCGCCGGCTACACGTTGGGCAAAATGGAACGCAGGCTCCCCCTCGGCAGCAAAAAGAAGATGTCCGCTCATCCCAACTTCTGGCCGTGAGCTCCCACGACAGGACGGCAGGATGAGGGTCGCAACGGCGCAGATCGGTAGTGTTCTCTTCGACACGCCCGCAACGCTGCTGCGGGTAGAACGGGTTTGCCGCGACGCAAAAGCAGCCGGAGCCGAGTTGCTGGTGCTGCCCGAAGCCCTGATCGGCGGGTATCCCAAGGGGCTGGCCTTCGGCGCGGTCGTCGGTAGTCGAAGCCCCGCGGGCAAAGATCTGTTCGTGCGCTACTTCCAGTCCGCCATCGCCTGCCCCGGCCCGGAAAGCGAAGGGCTTTGCGCCCTTGCCCGCGAGCTCGACCTCCACATCGTGGTCGGCGTAGTGGAGCGCGACGGCGGCTCGCTGTACTGCACGGGCCTGCTGATCACGCCGATTCGAGGACTTGTGCTGCGCCACCGCAAGCTGATGCCGACTGGGACGGAACGCCTCATCTGGGGACAGGGCGACGCCTCGGACCTCCACACAGCCGAAACTCGGCTGGGACGCGTCGGCATCGCGATCTGCTGGGAAAACTACATGCCACGCTATCGCCAGCATCTGTACGACCAGCACGTGACGCTGTGGTGCGCGCCCACCGTGGATGCCCGGCCCCTGTGGCAAACCAGCATGAGACACATTGCGTATGAAGGCCGATGCTTCGTGCTGAGCGCCTGCCAGCACTTGGTAGCGGAAGACTGGCCCGAAGACGTGCGGCGCCCCATGGGCGAGAGTGCCGTGGGCGTGATCGCGGGAGGAAGCGTCATCGTGTCTCCGCAGGGCGACGTACTGGCCGGACCCGCTGCAGGGGAGTCGATCCTGTATGCCGACCTGGACCTCGACGACATCCCCCGAGGCAAGTTCGATCTGGATGTCGCCGGCCATTCCAGCCGCCGCGATTTGTTCCCGTAAGGCGTCTGCTTGCTGCTACTTACGGGTCTTGTCGCTTTTCCTCTGTCGTGTTCGCCATTGCCGGCGCTGCCCTTTCTGTCGAGTCGTCCGACGGGGCCCGACGCTTGGGAACCCAGGCTTTGCGAACGGCCGTAGGTGCCGGGGACGCATCGACTGGCGGCGGTATGGATGGAGGCGGCGTAACGGGCTCCGGGACCGCGCCTGCGGCTGCTTTTGATTTCCCTTGCCACTTTTTCCGTTCGGGCGCAGGAGTCAGCACCGGGGACGTGGCTGCTTCGGGCAACGGCGGTCCTGTGTCGGCACTCAGTTCTGTCCCCTGAGGCGGAGTTCGCGCCGGAGCGGAAACCATCGTCGTGGCAACCGTTGCTTCGGGAGACGACACGGGCAGCGCCGCAGCTGTTCCCTTCCACTTTTTACGTGCAGGAGCCTGAGCCGCAAGGGGTGTGGCGCTTTCCGCGGCGCTCCCGGGACCTGCACTGTCGCGAAGTTCCGGCAGCGGAGATTTCACGGAATGCGCAACCGGCTTTTCCAGCGTGGAGGGCACCCGTTCGGGCACTATGGCTGCAACCAGGGACAACTCCCCGGAGCTTACCGGAAGCGCCGAAGTCGGCATCAACGCTTCTGGCGCGCCTTCAGTGACGTGCCCGCCTTCTCGCTTCCGCACTCCTTCCCAGAGCAGTTCCGCGAGGTCGCGCACCGCGAGCGGCTTGTCCGCGCTCGCCGGTGTGCTGTTCAACATGCTCTTGCAGAATGGACAGCCGACTGCGAGTACCTTTTCTTCCGCGCCGGCCAGGACGGCCTGCGCTTCGCGGTAGCGATTGTCGGAGATGCGCTCGGTGCCCGCTTCTTCTTCCTTCCAGAACTGCGCGCCTCCCGCGCCGCAGCAGAAAGAATTCTCACGATGCCGGTCGAGTTCCACGACCGAGTGGCTCAGCACATTGAGGATGTTGCGCGGCGCGTCGTACACCGCGTTGTGACGGCCAAGGTAGCAGGGGTCATGGAAGGCGACCGTCGCCGCGGTAGGCTCGGCCACGAGCCTGCCCTCCGCGATCAGGCCCGCAAGGTACTCGGTGTGGTGCATCACCTTGTAGTCGCCGCCGATCTGCGGATATTCCTTACCGAGCGAGTTCATGCAGTGCGGGCACGTAGCAACGATCAGTTTGGGCCTGATCTCGTTCAGCGTGGCAACATTGCCGTCCGCAAGCTGGCGGTACAGAAACTCGTTTCCGGCACGACGGGCGCTGTCGCCTGTGCAGCACTCGCGCTTACCGAGAACGGCAAAGTCGACTTTGGCGTGGTCCAGCAGTTGCACGAAAGCCCGCGCGGTTTTCTGCGATTCGGGATCGTAGCTGGCCGCGCAGCCAACCCAGAAAAGGACGTCCGGCTGCGGATTGTCCTCGGTCGTCGGGACTTGCAGACCGGCGGCCCAATGCATGCGCTTGGCCGGGTTGATGCCCCACGGATTCTGTGTGCGTTCCATGCCGCGAAACGCGGTTTGCAGGGGCACGGGAAAGTCCCCCGCCACCATTACCTGGTGCCGGCGTATGTCGACGATGTCGAGCATCGGTTCGTCGCCCACGGGGCAAACATCCACGCAGGCACCGCAGGTTGTGCAGGCCCAGAGCGCCTCCGGAGAAAGCGCGAAAGTGAGAAGCGGCCACGGACTCGACTCGCCGTGCTCAAAGCCGGGTTGGTGCCGCGCAAGCTCGTTCAACTCCATGCGCTTGTTGATTTCGAGCGCGGAAGGACTGAGCGCCTTGCCTGTCGCCGTAGCGGGGCACACATCCTGGCAACGATTGCACTGAATGCAGGCGTACGCATCGAGCAGCCGTGGCCACGCCAGGTCTTCAATCTTGTTGGCCCCAAGTTTCGGCTCATCCGCCGCTGTGTCCAAATCGAGCGCGGATAGCACGCCGGTCGGAACGTCGCGCGCGACCATGTACTTCACAGGCGCTAAAAAGATGTGGACGTGCTTCGAATACGGGAAGTAGAGCAGAAACAGCAAAACGCTACCGAGAGCGCCCCAGTAACCAAAAATCCGCCACGCTGTGGCGTTTGCGGGAGAAAACAGGTGGGACACGAGAGTCGCGAACGGAGCATAGCGGGTTGCGCCTTCGAGCGCGATCTTCGCACCGGCACCTATCGCTCGCGAACCGACGTGGAACAGGATAAAACTGGACACGATCAAAGAGTCGCGCGTGATGTACCGGGTTTCTACGTCGCGGTGCAGCATCGTGCGCGGATTGAAGGTGAAGTCACACCGGCTTGGCACGAGAAAACGCCGGCAAAGCAGCGCGACCGTCCCAAACAGAACAAGGGCGCTCAGGACATCCGCGCACAAGGTGTAAAACTCCCCAAACGCGCCCAGCGACCTGAACGACAACGGAACGAACCCGTCTATCGCATCGAGCAGATTGACGAGCAGATAAAAGACAAAGCCGTAGAAAATGAAGGAGTGAAAGAAACTGATCCAGGGCCGTTTGCGAAACGTGCGGCTCTGCGTGAGCGTGGTGACGGCAGCGTCCCAGACGCGCCGTAGCGGATGGTTGAAGCGCCGATCGGTGTCCAGCTGGCCAGCGGCAATACGCCGATAAAGGCGAAGGAAACCGCGCCCGCCCAGAACTCCCGTGACGAGCACAAGCAGCAGAAAAGCAATTCTTTGCGGAAACGGAAGCATTGGTCGGCGCGTCCCTTCCGCAGCGCTAGGCGGTGCCCTTGAGCTGACGGATAAGCGCTGGAACGATCTGCTTTACATCGCCGACAATGCCGTAATCCGCATCGCGAAAGATCGGCGCATCCGCATCGCGATTGATCGCCACAATCACCTGGCTTTTGCCCATGCCCGAAATATGCTGCACGGCGCCGGAAATGCCGAGCGCAACGTACACCTTGGGCTGCACAGTCTTTCCGGTCTGTCCCACCTGCTCAGAATACGGCCGCCAGCCAGCGTCGACGACCGCGCGCGTCGCGCCCACAGCCGCACCAAGTTCGTCCGCAAGGCCCTCAACCAGCTTCGTAAACGCTTCCTGACTGCCCACGCCACGGCCCCCCGCGACGACGATCTCGGCGTCTGTCAGCGAAACCCGCTCGGTTTTCTCAAGCGTACGCCCCGTGACGCGGAGCAGCGGCGTGGCAAGATTGAGCTCGACGTCAAACTGCTCGGCGACTTCGGCGCTGGGAGCTTTGGCGGCGAAGGCTCCCGGCTTGATCGTCACGACGACCACCGGGCCTGCCGCCTCCATCCGCTCCGTGACCCGGGAAAGAAAGGTGTAGCGCGACGCCCGCAGCGCGCCGCCTACATCTTCAAGGCTGACGACGTCTTCGAGAAGAGGTGCCTCCAGCTTGACGGCGACGCGCGGGCTCCACTCGCGACCGGTGCGTGTGGCTGCGATTAGAATCGTGTGCGCTTCGCCCTCCGCGGCGATCTGCGCGACCGCGCCGCCCCAGACTGTGGGGTCGTGGTGCTCCAACGCTGGCAGGTCGGCGACGAGAACCTGATCCGCAAGCCGAGCGGCTTCAGCCGCAACCGTGGCCACCCCGCTACCCAGAACAAGCAGCGTCACAGGCCCTTCGCGGCCAAGCGTACAGGCCGCTTCCGCAAGCTCATAGGTGCTTTTGCTCAGCTTTCCTTCGGCGTGCTCCGCAACGACAAGAATCATGCAATCACCTTTGCTTCGCGGCGCAGCTTGTCGACCAGTGCGGCGGCGGCCACTTCCGGATCACGGCCGTCGAGCATCGCTCGCCGTCGCTCCAGCAGTTGCACCTCTGCGCCCAGCAGCTTCACCTGGGGCGTAACCGCATACGCACTCAGCGGATCTTTGCGGAGCTCCTTTTTGCTTGCCTTACGCAGCCCCAGCAGCGTGGGATAGCGCGGCTCATTGAGCCCCTGCTGTGTCGTCACCACGGCAGGTAGAGCTATCTCGAACGACTCACTACCGGACTCTACATCGTGCTTGCCGGTCAGTTGCCGGTTGGCGAGAGTAAGCGCATTCGTCCACGTCACCTGCGCCCATCCAAGCCGCTCGGCAACAGCCGGACCCAGGCCATGGCTATCCCAGTCCGCCTGCTGCCCGCCGCAGAAAAGAAGATCAATCGCTTCCGCCTGCGCTACCTTCGCGACCACAGCGCTGGTGGCGATCACGTCCAAAGTTTCGGGCGTTTCAACCAAAATGGCGCGATCCGCGCCCATCGCAAGCGCCGAACGCAACGCTTCTTCGCAGCGCGCCGGACCCACGGCAAGCGCAATCACCTGCTGCTCCGGATCGGCATCGCGCAGGCGCAGCGCCTGTTCCACGCCGTACTCGTCCATTGTGTCCATTACCAGCTTGTTGCCCGAAAGGTCGACGAATCCGCCGCTGATCATGATGGTGGACTCGGCGTCAGGAACCTGACGGACTACGGTAAGGATCGGCACGTCTGTTCTCCGCTGCTGGGAACTACCTTGCACTCAATGGAAGACGATAGTCAATCGTCCGTAGTCCCGGATAGGGGTCAGGGCACTCTGCGTGCAAGCTATGTGCGCCGGGTAATCACAAAGGGGTTGGCCTGCGCCGTTGGCGTAAGCACCACACTTTGGATGCTGACGTGAGCGGGCCTTGTCGCCGCCCACACGATCGCATCGGCGATGTCTTCTGCTTGTAGCGGATCGACGTTCGCGTAGGTCTTCGCGGCGCGTTCCTCATCGCCATGGAAACGCACTTTGCTGAAACCGGTTTCGACCATACCGGGGTCGATCGAGGTGACGCGCACGGCCGTGCCGTTCAGGTCGATCCGCAGACCGTCCGAAAGAAAGCGCTCCGCTGCCTTGGTCGCACAGTACACCGCGCCGTTGGCATAGGCCATGTGGCCGGCGATTGAGCCGAGATTGATGACGTGGCCGCGCTTGCGCTGCACCATGCCTGGAACGACCGCTCGCGTGACGTAAAGCAGTCCCTTGACATTCGTGTCGATGACCTCTTCCCAATCATCGACGTTGTCTTCCCATAATTTGGTGAGCCCGCGGCTTAGGCCGGCGTTGTTGACCAGAACGTCAATCTCCTGCCAGTCAGACGGAAGCGTACCCAGTACCCCTTGCACATCGTCTCGCACCCGCACGTTGAGCTCGAACGAAAATACAGCGGGCGCTCCGGCATTTCGTAGATCGGCTTCCTGCTGCCGAAGCACTTCGAGGCGGCGGGAGCAAAGCAGAAGCCGACATCCCTGCTGCGCGAAACAAAGAGCTGTCGCAGCACCGATACCCGCGCTGGCACCTGTGATGAGAACCGTTTTGCCTTGAAGAGAAACGCCCATAAGTGATCTTTCCCGAGTGATACGGCGACGACTACGACAGACAGCCTGAACCCGGTTCAATCGGGTTCAGGCTGACGCTCATGAGATTGATAACTATTGAGCGGAAGGGGTCGCGGCTGTCGGAGCCGTCGTTGGGACGCCAATCGCGTCGCCTGACACTACCAGGTCTACACGACGATTCTGCGCCTTGCCGGCTGCCGTTGCGTTGTCGCCCACGAAGTTCGTTGCGCCGTAACCCTGTGCCGTGACGTTCGCTTGCGGCACACCGTTAACGTCCAGGAACTGCATCACAGTCCCGGCGCGATTCTCACTTAGTGTCTGGTTCAGAGCCGGGCTGCCGGTGGAGTCCGTGTACCCTTCCACCTGGATGTGCAGGGTCGGGTAGAGCGCAATGATTGTCGCAATTTTAGCTAGCGACACCTGCGCGTTGGTTTTCAGAGTGTATTTGCCGGTATCGAAATTGATGTCCCCGATATTGACGACAAGACCGCGCGCTGTTTCAGTCGTCACCAGAACGGCGTTCAACTGATCACGCAGCTTTTTGCGCAACGCTTCCGCAGATTGCTCACTGCTGGCGGCGCGCTGATTGGCGGCGGCGGCATCGGCCTGCGCACGCGCGGCGGCGGCATCGGCCTGCGCACGCTGTGCGTCAGCCTGCGCCTTGGCGGCAGCAGCGCGATCAGCATCGGCTTGGGCGTTCGCAGCGGCTATCTGAGAGGCGGCGGCTTGCGATTGCGCATCGGCGGTCGCCTGCTGTTCAGCGCGGCTGCGCTCGTTGGCCTGCTTGCGAAGGGTGGTGATCCGCGCATCTTCCGAGCGCTGCGTGGCTTCGCGGGCGTACGTAAACTCGGCCTTCACATCGCGATGCTTGCTGTCCTGAATGTCGTCGGCGTTCTTCAGGTCGGTCGCGACCTCGGCCATAATGTCTGCCGCATACTTGTCGGCACCCGCAATCCGCGCGATGCGAGCGGCGTTGTGAGCTTCGAACAGGGCAAGCGGGTAGTGCTCACGGTCCGTAATCGGACGATCCACCGATTGGGCACCGTCTGTATTCGCATAGAGCCCCTTGGGCAAAAGCGCATAGTGAACATTGACCTGCTGCAACACGCCTTGCGTCCGGTCGGTGAAGACATTGCGCAGAACAACCACATCGCTCGGCTGCGATACGGAAAAGTAAGGCTCAGCCGTGACGATCAGGCCGAAGGACTGAAAGCTTGTCGAAGCATCAAGGTTCGCCTTGTTCCCGGAAAGCTCCAGTTCACCCAAATTTTGAGGCCGCCCGTCAGCGGAAATCGCCCAGATGACATACGTGAGATACTCGGGGCCAAAGCCGTTTGCTGGAGTTAAACCCTCAAATTTTGCAGAAATCTTGGTCTTTCCGGTAACCGATTCGACCTTGGCGTCGCCGCTCGCGTTGGGGAGCAATTCCGTCCCTTGAAAACCGATATGGGTCGCACCGCTGCGGTTTAGGTAGTTCACCGCGTCCAATGACCGCTGCACGGTCTTCACATGGTAGATGTATATGCCGTTGGGGCCTTCTTCAATCACATCGGCCTTGCGGACACCGGGAGCCACCGTGGTGGGGTTCGGTTCCTGCGCGCGAGCGATACCCGCGCTGAACAGCAGGGCCAGGGGAAGCGCCGCGGCAAATTTCGTCTTTCCGTACATGGAGTGTCTCCTGAGGACCACAGACAACATGGCTCACTGCTGCGAACAGCATCAGGAACTAGGATGCGAAGAGGAGCCAAAGGGTGTCCGGCGAGGAACCGCCAGACACGTCCGGCACTACAACAAAAGCTCGATTACTGGCCCAGAATGGGCACGCCGCCCACTGCCATGCTGCGGGCAATGCGCTCGCGCCACTCTTCCGGGCCCGTGATGTGAACGCTGGTCCCCTGGCTATCGACCGCCACCGTCACCGGCATATCCACCACGTCGAACTCATAGATGGCCTCCATGCCGAGGTCCGGGAACGCCAGCAGCGTCGAGTGCTTGATCGCTTTCGAGACCAGGTAGGCCGCGCCGCCCACCGCCATCAGGTAGACGGCTTCGTTGTCCCGAATGGCGTCGATCGCGGTGACGCCGCGCTCCGCCTTGCCAACCATGCCGAGCAGGCCGGTGGACTCAAGCATTTGCCGCGTGAACTTGTCCATACGCGTGGCGGTTGTAGGGCCTGCCGGGCCGACGGCCTCGTCGCGCACCGCGTCTACCGGGCCCACGTAGTAGATGAACTTGCCCGTGAAATCCACCGGCAGCATTTCGCCGCGGTTGAGCATGTCGGTCATGCGCTTGTGCGCGGCGTCGCGCCCGGTCAGCAGCTTGCCGTTCAGCAGCAGCACCTGCCCGGGCTTCCAGGTCTTCACGTCCTCGCGAGTCACCGTCGCGAGATCGACGCGGGTCGCCCCGTGAGCTTCATAGGTGAGCTTCGGCCAATGCTCCAGCGAGGGCGGGTCAAGGTACACCGGGCTGGTGCCGTCCATGACAAAATGCGCGTGGCGCGTGGCGGCGCAGTTCGGAATCATCGCTACAGGCAGGTTGGCGGCGTGGGTGGGCCAGTCGAGGATCTTGACGTCCAGCACGGTCGTCAGGCCGCCGAGACCCTGCGCGCCGATGCCTAACGCGTTGATCTTGTCGTACAGCTCCACGCGCAGCTTTTCGATCGCCGTTTCCGGCCCGCGCGCCTTCAGTTCCTGCATGTCGATATCGCCCATCAACGACTGTTTCGCCAGCAGCATGGCCTTTTCCGCCGTGCCTCCCAGCCCAATGCCGATCATGCCGGGAGGGCACCAGCCCGCGCCCATGGTCGGGATAGTTTTGAGCACCCAATCGACGACCGAGTCCGACGGGTTGAGCATGACGAACTTCGACTTCGCCTCGGAGCCTCCCCCTTTAGCCGCGACGGTGACATCAAGCTTGCCGCCTTGAACAAGCGACACCTCGACCACGCAGGGGGTGTTATCCTTCGTGTTTTTGCGGGCAAATGCCGGATCGGCGAGAATGCTGCCGCGCAGCTTGTTGTCGGGGTCCAGCCAGGCGCGGCGAACGCCTTCGTCGCACATCTCCTGCAGGGACATCGTGGCCGGCGAGTCGCCATCGAGCAGGTGGCACTCGAGCCCGAGCTTGATGAAGACTGTGACAATGCCGGTGTCCTGGCAAATGGGGCGGTGGCCTTCGGCGCACATGCGCGAATTCACCAGAATCTGCTTCATCGCGTCTTTGGCGGCCGGGCTTTCTTCCAGCTCATAGGCCCGCGCCAGGTTTTCGATGTAGTCGACCGGGTGGTAAAAGCTGATGTACTGGAGCGCGGCGCGAACGGATTCAATAAGATCGGATTGTTGTACGGGGACCATGATGTGCCTACCTGGAAAATGTCAGCGGCCTTCATCGAGCACGGCAAACATGGCGCCGACGGAGACCTCTATTGGTGTACCAGAAAGCCGCAGGCTCCCGGTGCGATGTTCGGCTGTGGCAGCCTTCGTCATGACGAGGACACACCGCTCCCCGGGGTCGAACACCCAGATTTCCGGGACGCCATCGTCAGGTAATCGCGGCATCTCACCTGCGTGCGCGAAAAGGCGTCTTCCGGAGAAAGGACCTCGATGCGAAGCAGGGGAGCCTCTCCGATGATGGGAACTTTCTTCCAGGTGCGCGGCATCACCAGGACGTCAGGCACACGGGATCGAATTTTCGTGAGTTGCAGGCGCTGCTCGACAAAGGTGCAAATCTCCCACACACGTCCCGCCCGGCTACTGCCCTTGTCTGCCGAAACGGTAGATAACCCCCGCATTTACCCCGAGGTTGTTCTGCACGCCTCCGCCAAAGGTAGTGCCCAGGTAGGTCGGCGAAAAGCGGAAGGCGAGGTTCGGAAAGAAGTTGTAGTCCGCTGAAACCGCAAACGAGAACGCAGGGCGAAAGCCATCCGGGTAGATGCCCAGCAGCGTCGACGGAATGCCCTTCGAGCCGCCCGAAAAAATGCCCCAGCCCACACCGCCGAGAGCCTGCGCGCTCAACGCTACCCGCTCGGTCGCGTAGAACCGATAGCTGCCGCCGCCTAAAAACGTGTACTCGTTGATCTGCGGCTTGTACACGCCATAGATATTGTTGATCGAGGCATTGGCGTGGCCGAACTCGCCCCCCGCCGCGGCGATCACCGCGACTTTCGGCGAAAAATAGTAGCTGCCATTGGCTGCCCAGGTGACTTCGTTGTTCTTCTTGAGCGTGTCTCCGGAGCGGAAGCGCATGTAGCCGCCGCCGCCGAAAATCTCGTATTTATGCGTGTACGTCGCATCGATCGTGCGGGCGACGCGCGCCTTACGGGCGGTATTCGATTCGCGCCGCGCACGCTTCTGCGTCTTCGACTTTTGCGCCCCCGCGGCGGGCACCAGGGCCACGGCGACTGCGGCAACAACCCCATACATCAACAACTTGCGTACACCAAACATCCGGTCTTGCTCCCTGCCAAAAAATCTCGCTGGCCTTCCACGATCAAGCGGGCGTATCCCCGCGCTGCCGTAAAAGCTCTCCCTTATTAGAACACTCCGGAAGCGATCTGCTCCCGATGAGACGAGCGGCCCGGGGTTCCGTTACTGCTCCGTTTGCCTCCTTGCGCGATTCCCCTCCGCTGGGAGAACGCATTCCGTGACGGCACCGGCGACCGGCGTCCATGACTGTTTTCGCGGTGGCTTGCCTCAGCGGGCCGGAAAGTCTACCCTCAGTGCAGCCATGTATGAAGACTTCACGACAGTAGACCGATGGACGGATGAAAGTCTTCATTGCGTCTGGAAGGGCACGGTAGTCGCCATCGCCACGCGCCACGCCGATGCCACCGACGTCCGCTACGCCGTCAACGGCCGCCCGGTGTGGGTCGCCCTGCCGAACGTTGCCTGGGTGGAGCAGAAGCGCCGCAACGGCAAGGTCATCACCGACTACCTTGCCGCACAGATTGCCGGCCGTTACCTGAAGCAGGCCATCGAATCCGGCTACGATAATGGACGCGAAATGTACACCATGACCGTCGACGAGGTGCTGGAGCACGCGGCGGCGGTGGTGAAGGAAGCGGGCCGCACAGACCACCTGCCCAGCCTCCCTGTCATTAACGACGATGCACACCCGGCGGAGTTCGATTTCAAGCTTCCGGGCGAGCCGCGCACCGCGACGGAAACGCTGTAACGCGGCCCTGCCCCCGGGTGTCGCCGCAGGCCCTTCCATCCATGACGCCTTCTTTCACACGGCGCGAGTTCCTGGTAGCTGGAGCCGCGCTGCCTTCAGCCCTGCGCGCGCTGGCCTCGGCGGACCCGCCCGAAGCCGCTCCCCGATGGGTTTTTCTCGGCACCGACGCGGGAGCCGGCCTTTACTGGTGCGCCTGGGACGCGGCCGCCGGTCGCTTGGGCGAGACGGAGCTTGCCGCGAAAGCCGACCAGCCTGGCTTTCTGGCTCTTCATCCGCGCCTGCCGCGCTTGTACTCCGCGAACGCGGCGAGTGGCGCCGTGTCTTGCTTCGAAATCGACAAACTGCGCGGCAGCCTGCGCCTGATCAATCAGCAGCCTTCGCGCGGCGAGGGCCCCTGCTTCGTCTCGATCGATGCCACCGGACGAAGCGCATTCGTGGCGAACTACTCGGGCGGCAGCCTCGCGGCGTTCGGCCTCACGGTTGACGGGCTGCTGCTGCCGCCTACAGGCACCCTGCAATGCAAGGGCGTAGCAGCCTGCGGGCGACCCGGTCCGGTTCACGACCGCCAGGATGGCGCGCACTTTCACTCGGCTACGATTTCGCCCGGGAACGACTTTGTCCTGGCTTGCGACCTCGGCGACGATGCGATCGAGGTCGTCGCTATCCGGCCGGGAGCGGACAATCCGCTGGGCGCGGCGTTCCGCGTCGCCGCGCGGCCCGGGTCAGGGCCTCGCCACATGGCGATTCACCCAAACGGCCGCTGGGTGTATGTGATTCATGAGCTCGACTGCACCATCGAGCGCTTCGACTGGAGCGTCATCGCCGGGCGTGCGAGCCTTTTGCGGCAGGAAGGCACCGCCATCAGCACGTTACCGCTCGACGCCAAACGCGAAGGCAACACGGCCTGCGAAATCATCATGGGCGCGAACGGCCGCTTTCTGTACGCCTGCACGCGTGGCGACGACATGCTTACGGTGTACCGCCTGGACCGCGATGGGTCGCTCCACACGCAGCAACGGATCTCCTGCGGGGGCAAAACGCCGCGACACATCGCGTTCGACCCTACGCGGCGTTTCCTGCTCTGCGCCAACCAGGCCGCCCCCGGCAGCGTGACCGTGTTCGCGCACAACGCCGAAAGCGGTGAGCTGACCGGACCGGTCCAGACAGTTGCCGCAAACACCCCGATGTTCGTGCAATTCGTGTAAGCCGAAGTAGGTTACGCCTTCCCGAGCGTTTTCATGTCCAGCACAAACCGGTACTTCACATCGCCCTTCAGCACACGCTCGTAGCTCTCATTGAGCTTGTCGAAGCCGATCACTTCGATATCCGCGGCGATGCCGTGTTCAGCGCAGTAATCAAGCATCTCCTGCGTTTCCCTCATGCCGCCAATGCCCGAACCCGCAAACGATCGCCGGTTCGCGATTACCGAAAAAGGGTGAATCGCGGGTGGCTGCTCCGGAATGCCGACCAGGCACAGCGTCGCGTCGAGCTTGAGCAACTGCAGGTATGCGTTGATGTCGTGCTCAGCCGAAACCGTGTCCAGGATAAAGTCGAAACTGCCAGCGTGCCGCTTCATCGTATCGGCATCGCTGCTCATGACGACCTCGTCGGCGCCAAGCCGCTTCGCATCGGCGATCTTGCGCTCGCTGGTCGTGAACTGCACCACATGCGCTCCGAACGAGTGAGCAAACTTGAGCGCCATGTGCCCCAGTCCACCCAGGCCGATGACCCCCACCTTCTTGCCCGGTCCGACGCCCCAGTGGCGCAGCGGCGAGTAGGTCGTGATGCCGGCGCACAGCAGCGGAGCGGCTCCGGCAGGGTCGAGCTTCGGCGAAAGCGTATGCACAAAATGCTCTGGCGCCACGATCGAATCCGCATACCCGCCCATCGTGGGCGCACCGTCGTAGGTGGTCGCGTTGTACGTGTCGACCGCCCCTTTCACGCAGTAGTTCTCGAGGTCCTGCTCGCAGTTCACGCACGCGAGACAGCTCTCGACGATGACTCCCACTGCCGCGGGGTCACCCACCTTGAAGCGCGTCACGTCGCTGCCTACAGCCGTGACGCGTCCCACGATTTCATGTCCCGGAACCATGGGAAAAATGCCGCGGCCCCACTCTCCGCGCGCCTGGTGAATATCGGAGTGGCACACGCCGCAATAGTCAATGGAGACAGCCACATCGAGCGGCCCGGGGTCGCGGCGGTCGAAGCTGTAGGGTGTGAGTGGCGCGGACTTCGTAAGGGCGGCGTAACCGTGGCTTCGCATAGATGAAGACTCCTGCACTATGTGATGCGCGAAGTCTCCCAGGCAAGGTTAGTCGTCGTAGTGCAGCAGGCTAAAGACGTCGTGCTGCGGAAACTTGTTGCGGCCCTTCAGGAAGTCCAGCTCGATCGCGACTCCCAGACCGGCGATCTGCCCGCCGAGTTTTTCGACCAGCTGCACCGTAGCCTGCATGGTGCCGCCCGTGGCCAGAAGGTCGTCGACGATGACGACGCGCTGCCCGGGCGCGATCGCGTCTTTATGAATTTCCAGCGAATCGGTTCCATATTCCAGATCGTAGCTCACCTTTTCGACCGGCGCCGGCAGCTTCTTCGGCTTGCGCACGGGAACGAAGCCGGCGTTCAAGCGGTAGGCCAGCGCCGGGCCAAAGATGAAGCCGCGCGCTTCAATGCCGAGGACCAAATCCACGTCTTTGCCGATGTAGTACGCCGCGAAGGCGTCGATCAGTTGCGCGAAGCCGCCTGGGTCCTTGAGCAGCGTGGTGATGTCATAGAACAGAATGCCCGGCTTCGGAAAATCGGGAACGGTACGGATGAGTTGCTTGAGAGGATCGCAGTTGATGACGGTCGACATGCTTGTTACCAGGCTCCTTCGATTTGAAACGGACCCAGCGTAGCGGCCTCGTTTTCAGTAAGTTCGTGCTCGGTGACCGCGTCCACGCGGCTGCCGCGCGATCCTTTGTGCAAGGCGGAGCGCAGGTCGTTCAGGTCTTCGGCGTCGCCCGCAGCCACGGCTTCCACGTCACCGGCGTCCGTGTTGCGAACCCATCCGCGCAGGCCGAGCTCCGCGGCTTCGCGGTGGACGAACCACCTGAACCCGACGCCCTGCACACGTCCGCGCACTAAAAAGTGGACGACCATAACCATCCTTATTCTTGAGACTGACTCAGTCTCGCAGGTTACAGGCGGCGCACGCAAACCGAAGCCGTGGGCAACCGTCCCGGCAATAACGGCGTCTTTTAAGGTACCAGCTTCTTTTTATGCGCCACCAGCAACGAACGTTTTCGCTGTGGTTGTTCTTATAAAACTACGAGGGACGTTCGGTTGACTTAGCCTTTACAGGCTGCTGCGCGCCCTCGAGACGTAATCGAGGAAATACTACATGTTCAAGGTTCTACGCCGTACCCTCCCGCTGCTGCTTGCTCTCGGCGCAGTCACTGCTCACGCGCAGTTCTATTCAAAGTACTTGAAGGACCATGGCGGTAGCCTTTCGTTTGGCGCGACCGGCCAGTTCGACAGAATCCTTACGTCGAAGAGCACTGCGGGAACCTTCAATGTGCCGAACACCACCGGCGTTGGTACGGTATCCACTATTGTTTCGAATCAGCAGCAGTTCACTACAAATTCGACGGGGTTTGTGACGGAATTGCAGTTCCACCCTGTTTCGTTCGCCGGTATTTCCATCAACTACGGTTTCACGCATAAGTCGGAGCGTTATAGCTTCAACTACACCAGCCCCGTGAATGGAAGCACAACGGCGCAGGTCGCCAGCAGCTCGGACGATGTCCACGAATTGACTGCGGCATATCTCATCCACCCTAAGCACATCCCTTTCCAGCCCTTTGTGAATATCGGTGGAGGTTCGCTTGATTTCGCTTCGCGCACGGCAGGTAATCAGTGGCGCGGCGCGGGTCTTCTGGAAGCTGGCTTCGACCTACCGACGCACAACTCCCATCTTGGTTTCCGCGTCAGCGGACGGTCGCTGTACTACCGCTCGCCGAATTTCAGCACCCCAGCCATCAGCACGGGTAGCTGGCGCGCCACGGTGGAGCCGGCAGTAAGCAGCTACATCCGCTTCTAACTTGCTTCCGCACTGAAAAAGGCGTAGCCATACCGGCTACGCCTTTTCTGCGCGCTCCATCAGGCGCGCGACATGTACGCGCCTTCAGCCGTATCTACCCTGATTTTTTCCCCTTCGTTGATAAACGGGGGAACCTGCACGACAAGACCGGTCTCGGTTTTCGCGGGTTTGGTGACGGAACTGGCCGTGGCCGACTTGATACCCGGCTCGGTTTCAATAACCGTCATTTCGACCGATGTCGGAAGCTCGATCCCAACCGGTTTTCCGTCGTGACTTGACACCTCGATAAGCAGGTTTGGGGTCAGGTAGTCGACGGCGTCGCCAAGCGTTTCGCGCTTCAGGTGAGTTTGCTCATACGTTTCCTGGTCCATGAAGTAGTAGTCGTCACCGTCGGCGTACAGGAATTCCATCTTCACGGAATCGACGTGGACGCGCTCTATGGGGTCTGGCGAGCGGAAGCGCTCGACGAACATGGAACCGGTGCGGATATTGCGCAGCTTGGCCTGAATAAACGCGCGGAGATTGCCGGGCGTGCGGTGCTCGACGGAAAAGACGAGATGGAGATCGTCCTTGTACTTGATGATCATGCCGGGACGCATCTGCGTGGCGGGAATCGCCATAAAAGCTCCTGAATACGGGTAAAGTGTGCGGAAGCCGCGCGAAGCGCGTGCCGTCCAACCTACTGATTGTAGCTTGTACAGCCGGGGCGGTTCAGCGCGGTGCGCGCCCAAACAGTCGGCGAAAGAAATTGCCAACGGAATGGGCTATCTGGTGGGCTCCGGGAGGAGCAGGCGGCGGTGTCGTTGGGGCCGGCTCCGCGGGCGTGGAGATAGGCGCAGGAGTTTGCGCCGTTTCGTCCGGAGCCGCCTCCGTTCCGGAGCGCAACGTGGCGTTCACAGCCGGTTGTGCGGCAGCCGCATCCAAAGGAGGCGGCGTTACGGTCAGGCCAGTGCTTTCCGCTACGGGAAAGGGATTCAGCGCCGCGGCCTGCTGCGCTGTGGGCACGCTCGTCGCGTTGCGCGCACCAGACGCGACCATGGCCGGTGTGGCCCCGGGGCAGCCGCACTCGCTGCGCTCGTTGTCGACCACCGCCCGCAGGCTGCCGTGCTCGAACAGAACATGCTGGCCCGGACGCAAACGGTAGGTCGCCGCGCCAAAGGCCTCGGTCAACTGCAGCGTCGGCGCGGCGGACCCACGGTTGTCGACGCAGGTATCGGCTTCCGGCGTCACACGCACTCGCAGGTCGAGCGCGCCGCTGTCGAGCAGCGTAAAGCGGATGTCGGGCGTCAACACAGTATCCTGAGCGCGTGAGGCCGTTCGGATCTCCGCAGCGCCATGGTCTAGCGCAAACAGCAGCGCATCGCCGCTGCCGGAATGCAGCAGGTGCAACCCGCTGGTCGCGCAGACTTCCACGCTTCCTCCACGAGCCAGCGCGACGGTCGCGGGGTGTCCATAGGCCAGCAGGCTCACATTCGACAACAGGGTGGCGCGGCTACCCTCCACCTCCAGTCCTCCGGTAAGATGCGCGTCGGCCACAGAAACCGACCCCATCGGCTGGTTCTGTCCCGTCGATTGAGCCGGTTGGGACTGCTGAGCGAAACCCGGCTGCCCCCCCCCAACTGCCGCCCCCACCCCAGCCCCCCCAATTTTACCTGGTCGCGTGACGGCCCCAGGGAATTAGCGATCAATTTGTTTACATT
>CALMON010000007.1 GCA_937871785.1 uncultured Granulicella sp. | reverse complement strand
GAGCACCCCCTGTCACCATCCTGCGCATGATCGCCAACGTAGCCGTAGAAGTCACGGTAGGCGCGGTACCGGTGCTGGGCAATCTCTTCGATATCGGCTGGCGCGCCAACCGCCGCAACTACGCGCTTCTGGAACGCACGCTGCACACGGGGCGGCGCGACAAGTGGCGCGACTGGCTGTTTATGGGGCTACTTGTAGTAGGACTCATCGCGATGGCAATGGTGCCGTTTCTGCTGCTCGCCTGGCTGCTGCACACGCTTACCGGGGGTCGCCTGCGCTGGCTTTGAGGTTCGACCGCCGCTTGCGCTAAGATAAACGCAGTCGGGGCGTAGCGCAGCCTGGTAGCGCATCTGCTTTGGGAGCAGAGGGTCGGGAGTTCGAATCTCTCCGCCCCGACCATTCATACCTTTTCAGCAGACCCTGCGCCAACGCGAGTTCTTTCCTGTAGCAAGATGGCATCGGTCCCACAACCGAGCGTGTGAGGAAACACCGATGCGGCTTGCGATCCTCGACGACTATCAGAATGTCGCGCTGGAATCTGCCGATTGGCAGAAGCTTAGCGGCCGCGTCGACATCACCGTGTTCAGCGACCACATCGCGGACCCGGATCGCCTGGTTGAGCGGCTTGAGCCCTTCGACATCCTTTGCGTCATGCGCGAGCGCACGCCGCTCCGGCGTGACCTCCTCACACGTTTGCCGAACCTGAAGTTTATCGCCTCAACCGGCTCGGTGAATGCCGCGATCGACACGCAAGCCGCTGCGGAGCGGGGCATTGCCATAGCGCATACGGGCTACTCGTCTACCCCAACCATTGAACTTACCTGGGCATTGCTGCTCGCTCTGGCGAGAGGGTTGGTTGACGAAGTGGTTTCTGTTCGCGACGGCGGTTGGCAGCGCGGCTTAGGCATCGGCTTGCACGGAAAGACGCTTGGTCTTCTCGGGCTCGGCAATATCGGCACGGAAGTCGCGAAGATCGGTAACGCCTTCGGCATGAACGTGATCGCCTGGAGCCAGAATCTGACGCCCGAGGCCGCGGCGGCGAAGAACGCAACGTGCGTGGCGAAAGCCGAGCTTTTTGCGCAGTCGGATTTTCTGTCGATCCACACCATCCTGAGCCGCCGCACACGCGGTCTGGTGGATCGCGAGATGCTCGCCCTGATGCGCCCGTCGGCGTTCCTGATCAACGCTTCGCGCGGCGCGATCGTCGTCGAAGAGGCGCTTACCGAAGTTCTCCGTGAGCACCGCATCGCAGGAGCCGCCATCGACGCCTTTGACGAAGAACCGCTGCCCGCCGCGCACCCCTTTCGCAGCTTGCCGAACGTACTTGCCAGTCCGCACATCGGGTATGTCACGCAGGGTATGTACCGCACGTTCTACGGCGACTGCGTCCGGAACATCACGGCCTGGCTCGATAGCCGCTCCGTCTGACAGGGCACGGCTCAATCCAGAAATCGACTGGTGATGCCGCCATAAGCGTCGATGCGCCGGTCGCGCAGAAACGGCCAATGCTGCCGGGTGACTTCGACTTCACGTGCATCGAGTTCCGCGTAGAGAATGTCTTCCTCATCGTGCGACGCTTTTGCCAGAATGCGGCCAAACGGGTCGGCAATAAAGCTTCCGCCCCAGAACTCAAGACCCGCGCCTTCTGGTCCCTTCAGCATTACTTCTTTGCCGTCGGCATGGGTAAACTCGACGTCGCCATGCTCGTGTCCGACGCGGTTCACCGCACACACGAACACGCCGTTGGCGATGGCGTGGGCGCGCTGGATGGTCTGCCACGCGTCGTATTGCCGCTCGCCGAACTCCGCTTTTTCGCTCGGGTGCCAGCCGATCGCAGTAGGGAAGAAGAGCGTTTCCGCGCCCTTCAGCGCTGTCACCCGAGCCCCCTCCGGGTACCACTGATCCCAGCACACCAGCGTGCCGATCGGGCCCGCACTGGTGCGCTGCGCCAGAAAACCAAGGTCGCCCGGGGTAAAGTAAAACTTTTCGTAGTAAAGCGGGTCGTCGGGAATGTGCATCTTGCGGTACACGGCCATCACGTTGTCCGGCTTGTTTGACGCGTGGTCCAGAATAGCCGCCGTATTGTGGTAGAGCCCCGGCGCGCGCCGCTCGAACAGGCTTGCGATGACGACCAGCTTGTGCTCGCGCACAACCTCGCTCAACGCGGCGGTCGACGGCCCGGGAATCGACGCGGTAATGTCGAACAGCGCGTGGTCCTCACGCTGGCAGAAATACTGTGCCCGAAACAGCTCAGGCAGGCAGATCAGCGTCGCGCCGGACTCGGCAGCCTCCCGCACGCGGGCAACCGCTTTCGCGAGATTGGCTTCGATGGAAGCTTCGCAGGACATCTGGATCAGTGCGACAGAAACGGGTTTACTCGCCGACATGCTCTTCCTTCTCTGGCCTTTATCACCAAAGAACGTTCTGGTCATAGGGGACCAGAATCGCTCCTGCGTACTCACGCCTTTTGTCCAAGCGAAAGGCGCTGGATGACCAGCGCCTCGTGTTTCCGCTGTATGCAGCTACTTTTCGTCGAACAACAAAATCGCCGCCGCGATGGTGGTCGTCCAGCGGCCGTTCTTGTCACCAACAGCCGACTGCGTCACGTTCGCCGTGCGCACGATCTTGTTGGAAATCCGGTAAATTTCCTTCTTCTCATCCCAGCTCGTGTCCGGGTCGAAATCCACGTCGAGCGTCGTCGCCAGCATCTCGGCCGCGAGCTCTTCCGCGTAATCGCCGGCCTGGTCTTCGGTCTCGCCAAAGCTGTGGTGCTCGCTCAGGTAGCCGTAGGTGGACTTGTCCGTAGGGATTGCCACGCCGATCGAACTCACCACCAGGCGATGGGCTTCGCGCGTCGAGTTTTCTGCCACGACGGCGAACACAACCTCGCCGGGGTTGAGAAATTTGAGGCCTTCTTTGCGTGGAATCAGCTTGCAGTTCGGCGGGAAGATCGAAGACACACGAACCAGGTTCTGTGCGGCGATACCGGCGTCACGCAACGCCATTTCAAAGGAGGTAAGCCGCTCCTTGTGCTTGCCAACGCCTTTGGTAAAAAAAAGGCGCGTAGGAACCATGTTCATGCCCAATGTCTGAAATCCTCCAAGGTGTTTGGCCCTGCGGCCGGCGCGGCCCCGCGATAGGAGGCCCCGAATGAAATTATCACATGCACGGCCCCCTGGTGCTCTCCGGCGGCTGCGCTTTTCACAGAGCGGCCGGCAGCCACTTGACGACTCTTTTCTGCTACTTTTAAAAGTGAGCCAACCGTCTCAAATCTGCCAAAACACCCAGCACCACGCATCACCCAAATCCATCCCCCGAACGGTGCGCCCGCAAGGCACGCCGTGATTGATTGAAGGAGCGCCATGTCGAGTGAGTTTCGCAATTTTCTTGAGTTGTCCTACGAAGAGCTGGAAGAATTGAACCTCGCTGCCAAAGACCAGCGCAAGAAGCGCGTTGACATCGGGAAGCTGCAGGAAGAGCGGTTGAAGTATTTGACCGACACCCCCGGCATCAAGGCCGTCACGGTTGTTTTCTCGGACCTCGAAGGCCGGCTCCACATGCTCGACTATGACAAGAAATTCCTCGTCGGCAGCTATGACAATCTCACCTTTGACGGTTCCTCGATCCGCGGATTTACCGCGCAGCGCGAGTCCGACCTGCGGCTCGGGCTCGACTGGAGCGCCTTTTACTGGACGCCCGCTGACATCTTCGGCTCCGGCAAGTGTCTTGTATTCGGCGAAGTGATCGACAAGAATGGATCGCACTACGCCGGCGACATTCGTGGCGTGCTCAAGAATTTCTCAAACGAAATGTTCGCGAAGAACGGCTACACCCTGAATGCCGCAAATGAAATCGAAGGCTTCCTGTTTGAAGGCATAGACGCCGAACGCAACTTCCACAAGACCGGCGAGTTTGAGTACACCAACACCGGCGGCTACTACTACTCGCTGCCCGGCGACCCGCTGCGCGAGTTCATCGACACCGCCGCCGAAGTGCAGCGCGCCATGGGCTTCGAAAATGAGAAGGACCACCCCGAAGTCGCGCCGTCGCAGTTCGAAATCAACTATACCTACGGGGAAGTGGTTGCGGCCGCCGATCAAATCCAGCTCTACAAGCTGATCTGCCGCCAGGTCGCCACGCAGATGGGCATGTCCGCGAGCTTCCTGCCCAAGCCTGTGACGGGCGTCAACGGGTCGGGCATGCACACTAACGTGTCGATCACCAAAGACGGCAAAAACCTGATGTGGGACCCGAGCGGGGAAGAGAAGACCTCGAAATTCGGTTGGGGCTTCGTCGACAAGATTCTTTCGGCCGGCAGCGACCTTTGCTTGCTGTTGAACGCCAGCGTCAACGCGTATCGACGGCTCGACCCGCACTTCGAGGCGCCCAACCAGATTAAGGCGTCGGCGACCGACCGCGGCTCCATGGTGCGCATCCCGATCGGCAACGAGAAATCGGCGCGTATCGAGGTCCGCTCGGTCGGTCCGGACGCGAACCCGTACATGGTGCTCTACTCGGTCTTCAAGACCGGCCTCGACGGCAAGCTGGCCGACATCGCCAATATTCGCCAGGCCGAGCGCTACCTCCCCGACAATATCTACACCGCGCTCGAAGACTTCCGCGGCGCGGACTGGACGACCGAGCTCCTAGGCGCAGATGTAAAGGCGCGCTACGCGGACCTGAAGCAGGCCTCCGCCGACCGCTGCCCGCGCCTGTTAGGCACCATCGTCAAGGGCGCTGAAGTGCAGTTCCATCATGATGTGTACAACCAGCTGCTGTGGGGCCAGTTCTAAACGCAATCGACTCCAAAGCCCGTTCCCGAAAGAACCGCGGTGTGCGGCCGAACGTACTCGAAAGTCAGCGCGCCCAGCGCATGATGCAGTGCATGCTATGGAAGAGCCACCAGTACGCCGGCTTTTCCATAGCATGCGCCCGAGCTTTCACCTGCCGAATGTAAATGGGTTCACGAGCGGCACATCGAAGCGTTCGAAGTCTCGCACATTGCGTGTAGCAATCGTCAAGCTATGAACTTTCGCGATGGCTGCGATCATGGCATCTTCGATCAGATATTTAGTCTGCCGAAACATCAGCCGTGCAGCTTCGCGAGCAGACTCAGCGTCAAGGTCTAGAACGGTGCTGCTTGTGATGAGTGTTTGCGCCCAGGCCTCGATTTCCTTCGCGCGGCCTTCATCCTGCCGTCGCGTCACCTCGGCTCCCGCTTGTATTTCGTAAAGCGCAATCGCGGGTACCGCAAAGTCTTCTTCACGATACGCGCGGTACCACTGCAACATGGCTCCGTGGGGCTTATGCTTTCGCAGTTCAGAGATCACGTTTGTGTCCAGGAGAAACGTCAAAGTTTTACCGGCTTTCGCATCTTCCAGCTTCCGCGTGGCGGGATTTGAAGATCGTACTGAGGACCAGATTGCAACACATCGAGCAGGCTTCGCTTCTTTGGCGCATGCAGCGACTTCCACTCCTCGATAGAAACCACGACAGCCCTCTCCACCCCTCGGCGCGTAATCGTCTGTGGTCCCGACGACTCTACGGCATCCATCAACTCGCTCAGTTTGGCTTTCGCCTCCTGCAATTGCCACGTCTTCATACAAGCTCCAACTAGTCTGCTGACTAGTGTAGCAAGGCCAGCGCATTGTGCGGTTGTCGCACAATGCACGCGACAAGGTCCTGTGGACGCGACTATCATCTTGGTGTTGGCGTACGCTTTATTTCCATCTAAGGACCCCCACTCATGCGCAAGAAAGTCACTATCGTCGGGGCCGGCAATGTCGGCGCCACTGCCGCTCATTGGACTGCTGCCAAGGAATTAGCCGATGTCGTCCTGATCGATGTCGTCGAAGGTGTGCCGCAGGGCAAGGCGCTCGACCTGCTGCAGGCGATGCCGATCGAAAAGCGCGATTCCGCCATTCTCGGTACCAACGACTATGCCGATACCGCGAACTCCGACGTCGTCGTGATCACCGCGGGCATTCCGCGCAAGCCGGGCATGAGCCGCGACGACTTGTTGAACACCAACTTCAACATCATGTCCGACGTGGTCGGCAAGGTTGTTGCGCACTCGCCGAACTGCATCATCATCGTGGTTTCAAACCCGCTCGACGCCATGGCGCAGGCCGCCTTCAAGAAGGCCGGCTTCCCCCGTGAGCGCGTCATCGGCATGGCCGGCGTGCTCGACTCTGCGCGCTTCCGCACGTTTATCGCAGAAGAGCTCAAGGTTTCGGTTGAAAACGTCACGGCGTTTGTGCTCGGCGGCCACGGCGATACGATGGTTCCGCTTTCGCGCTACTCGACGGTGGCCGGCATCCCCATCACGGAGCTCATCGAACCTGCCCGCTTGAAGGAGCTAGAAACCCGTACGGCCAATGGTGGCGCTGAGATCGTGAAGTACCTTAAGACCGGCTCCGCCTACTACGCACCTTCGGCTGCCGCGGTGGAGATGGTCGAAGCCATCCTGAAGGACAAGAAGAAGATCCTGCCCTGCGCCGCGTATCTCACGGGTGAGTACGGAATCAGCGGACTTTATGTTGGCGTGCCCTGCAAGCTCGGATCAAAGGGTATCGAGCAGATTATAGAAATCAAGCTCACTCCCGAGGAGCAGGCCGCTTTGCAAAAGTCGGCAGACTCTGTCAAGGAACTCTGTACCGTTATCGGCGTCGCGTAAACAGTGAGTTTATGAGCGAAAGGCCACCTTGCGGTGGCCTTTCACTTTCTTTCAGGGAGTGGGGCTTATTTCGTGATTGTCACCGACTCTAACACCACCGGAGTCTTCGGGCGGTCCATACCGTCGCGACCAACTTTGCTGATCTTCTCAACGATGTCGTAGCCCTCCGTCACTTCGCCAAAAATAGTGTGCTTACCGGTCAACCAGCTTGTGTCGGTGACGGTGATGAAAAATTGCGATCCGTTTGTGTTAGGGCCGGCATTGGCCATGGCCAGCTTACCGGGCTTTGAAAAGTTCTGCGTAGACTGCTTGGTCTCGTCGGCGAACTTGTAGCCGGGTCCGCCCATGCCGGTGCCTTCGGGGTCGCCACCCTGGATCATGAACGACGGGATCACGCGATGGAAGATGGTTCCGTCGTAGAGCTTGTCACCCTTTTTCGAGCGGCTAGTCCATTCCTTGGTGCCTTCGGCCAGGCCGATAAAGTTGGCGACCGTGTCCGGAGCCTCGGCGTCGTACAGCTTGCACACGATGGTGCCTTCCGAAGTCTTGAATGTAGCAGTTGACATAGAACATCTCCTTACAAGTAGGGCCGCGTACTGCAGCAGTGAAGTCACCTTTTACCTTAGGATCAGGCGAAGGAACGAACGTCAGGAAGTTGGCGGTGGACCTTTGGGAGCGCTTACGGGCGGTTGCCCTTCGGGGACCACGTTTTGAGGTACTGCCGGAACTGGCGGCATGCGCTGTCCTTCGCGCACGATACTCACCTTGTTGATCATTACGGGCGTCACCGGTTTATCCGAAGAATTGCGTTCTACCCGCGCGATGGCAGACTCAAGCACCACAGATTGCGCGTCGCATTGGCCAAAGATCGTATAGCCTCCATCGAGCTGCGGAACGGCCTGCTCGGTAATGAAGAACTGTGTCCCATTTGTGTTGACCCCCGCATTAGCCATTGCGAGCCGTCCGGGAACGTCGAACTTCAGGTTTGGGGTGTTTTCGTTATCGAAGAAATAGCCGGCGTCGCCAGAGCCGTCGCCAAGCCGGTCTCCACCCTGGATCATGAAGTTTGGGATCACACGATGAAATGTGGTGCCATCGTAAAACGGCTTACCCGTGACCTTTTCATGCGTATCCGGGTCGGTCCAGGCTTTGGTCCCTTCGGCAAGCCCGACGAAGTTGGCTACGGCTACAGGTGATTCAACGCTGAAGAGCTTGCACGTCATGCGGCCCATGGTCGTATCGAACACCACGGTCGGTCCGGTGGGGACGGGCGGCGGCTTCACCTGTGACGCCGCACTCGGCGCATCCGGCAGGGGAGCCGGCACCGTTGTTTGCGCTTCTGCCAACATACAAAGGCCGCAACTACCCGCGGCGACGACCATCCTTGTCCAATGCATCCGTTCTACTCCGACCCAAAAGCTTCTTCTACCGTACAGCCTCGCAACCAGCACGCGCGAATGGCCACAATGGATGACACCTCAGGATGCGCCTGCCACGCTTTGCCTGGCACCCTGCCCATTTCCCTACGCCGTGTAAGATGCAACACGGGGCCAAACGGCACCCTGAATGGAGTGAGATTCCTATGGCAAAGCAGGCAATCTGGGTGATGTTGAAAGCGAAACCGGGCAAGGAAGCCGACGTGGAAGCGTTCCTGAAGCAAGGCGCCGACCTGGCCAACGATGAGCCGCAAACGGTGACCTGGTACGGCGTCAAAATGGCTCCTGGCGTTTATGGCGTTTTTGACACATTTGATGATGAAGCCGGTCGAGACGCTCACCTGAGCGGCGAGATCGCAAAGGCTCTGATGGCGAATGCGACGACGCTGTTTTCAAACGAGATCAAGATTGAGCAGATGGAAATTCTCTCGAGCAAGTAGATTCACCGTGAGGACGTGTGGACCGAAGCGGCGGCTAGCCCGCTCGCTTGTTTTCGTCTGTTGCGAGAACATTTAAAAGGGCACCGTCATGCCGCCAATGACTGTGTACCCATTTTGAGAATGACGGTGACCGGCCGGAAGAAGATTGAAGGAGTCAGCGCCTAGAAATCACGGAACTCGCCGTGCAGACCGACTGGCGCAAAAAGGTGAAGAGGAGTTTTACGTCGACACCACCGCCAAGCTGCAGCACACTGGTGTGCGTGGGGATAGTCGAATTGCTGGTGCCGCCCCTGAAAGGCATCGCTGGTTCAAACAAGCCATACCCGCCGCCGGCAGAGAACCACGGCGTAAGGGGCTCTTTTGAGCGACACAGAGGCAAGCCGAACAGCAAAGCAGGAGCGCAACGGTAAGCAGGTTCGGACGAAAGCGCTTCGCAACATCGGTCATCGCCATGGGATGGCGACCGCCGGTAACGTCAGGAACCACTTACCCCGTGGACGCCCCGGCCGCATCGGACGCGGCGCACACAAAGGCAAACACCCCCAGCACATTTCC
>CALMON010000006.1:286-13790 GCA_937871785.1 uncultured Granulicella sp. | reverse complement strand
GCCGTTTCCCGCAACTCCGGATACGCCGCACTCATCTCGTCGCGCACCGCAAACACCATCTCATGCATGAAGGGCTTTTCCTGCCCGAGCAGCCGCCCGTGCCGGATCCCTCGCCGCAGAATCTTGCGCAGTACATAGCCGCGATGCTCGTTCGAAGGCAGCAGACCATCGGAGATCAGGAACGTCGCCGCGCGGGCGTGGTCGGCGATGATGCGCAAGGAGGCCGCGCCTTTTTCATCGCTCAACGCCAGCTTGTCTATGGAAAGATTTTCAGTCAAAGAACTCTCAGAACTCACCACGGAGGATTCAGAACTGATCCCGAAACCTGTAAGACGCGCCGCCGCCGCCAGCAGCGGCGTAAACAGGTCGCTCTCATAGTTCGACAGCTTTCCCTGCAACACAGCCGCGATCCGCTCGAGGCCCATGCCCGTGTCGACCGACTGCTTCGGCAGCGGCGTCAACACGCCACCGGCGCTCCGATCGAACTGCATGAAGACGAGATTCCAGATCTCCACATAGCGCTGGTCGTCTTCCGGAAAAGGCTTGTCAACGCCTGCAACCTCCGCTGCCTCCAACCCGAGGTCGTAGAAGATTTCCGAGCACGGGCCGCACGGGCCGGTGTCGCCCATCTGCCAAAAATTGTCCTTGGCCGGCATGCCGAAGATGCGCTTCTTAGGCACGCCGGTTTCAATCCAGAAACGCTCCGCTTCGTCGTCACGCGGCACGCTTTCGTTGCCCTCGAATACCGTCACGTACAACCGCGCGGGGTCGATCGCGAACCAGTCCGGCGAGGTCAGCAGCTCCCACGCGTAGGCGATGGCGTCCTGCTTGAAGTAGTCGCCAAAGCTGAAGTTGCCGAGCATTTCAAAAAAGGTATGGTGCCGCCGCGTGAAGCCGACATTTTCGAGATCATTGTGCTTTCCGCCCGCGCGCACGCATTTCTGCGACGACGTCGCGCGCGTGTAGGCCCGCGTTTCCGCGCCCAGAAACACATCCTTGAACTGGTTCATGCCGGCGTTGGTGAACAGCAGCGTCGGGTCGTTGGTGGGGATGAGCGAGGACGAGTGCACGCGGCGGTGCGCCTTGCTTTCAAAAAACCGCAGGAACTCTTCACGAATCTGGCTGCCGGACAAGCTACGCATAGGCAACCAGTTTATCGTGCCGTTCCGGTCAACGGAGATCGGGTCGCCAGGTAATGCCTTCGAGCCGCAGTTCCGGGTCGCGCGTCGCCCGCAGCGCGGCGAAGCTGTCGCGGTGGCGCACCATTTCAAGCATGCTGATAAGCGCATCGAAGGCGTCTTCGGACAATTCCGCTTTGCGCAGCACAGCGCGCGAAACGGGCGCGAACTCGGGGTCGTCCGCCCGGCGCAGCTTCAGGTAGGCCTTGCGCGCCGTCGCGTTGCTTTTCGCGACCGCCCCGGTCATCAGCCGCGTATACATTTCAACCAGCAACGGCGCAGGCTCCGCGCCTTGGAGCCGCGCGGTCTCGAACGGCCATGTGCGAAACCCCGTTTTGCGCAGCCGCTGCAGAAACGGCATCGCTCGCAGGCTGCCCGTTCCCACGCTGCCGCTGCCGCCGATCTGAAACGGCGACTTCGGCGTAATCCCGCGCATCTTCGCGGCGCGCTCGGCGTCGCCGCCTTCAAGCGCCTGTTCCACCTTGTTTTCCCAGTCCGTGCCGCGCATCATGCGGCGAAAGCCCGCGCCTGAAAACTGCCCCGGCCGCTTGTGCGGCTTGCCCCAGAAGCGGTCGTCGCGGGCGACGTCCGGAGCTTCGCGCGCGAGCCACTGCTCGCCCAGCCCCGCCGCGACTTTTTCCCAAAAGTCGAACACCGTCGCGCAACCGTGCTCGTTTAGAAACCAGTGCGGAAAGCTGAAGCAGCAGTCGATCCCGACGACCATCTTCGGCGTTTCGCGAGCCAGCCCGATCAGCCAGTCGCCGACCTCGTCGCGGGTGCGCCCGGCTTCGAGCTGCACGCGGTGCTTGCCACCTTTGCCGCCCTCACGCGTCCACACCCCGGCCCAGATGTGCCGCCGCTGCCCGCTCGCATCCACGCGCCCCGACCAGTCGATCGCGATCACCCGATCCGGCGCGCCCTCACTCGCCTGCATCCGCGCCTTCCACGTCGACCTCTTCCAGTTCCGAGCCCCACTCGCGCAGCACCTTCCAGATCGACTTTGTACTGAACCCCGCACCTACCAGCCGGCGCATGGCTTTCGCCGTTTCCTTCTGCTTTCGCTCGCGGTCACCTTCGGGCTTCTTCATGCGCTTGCGTTCGATGTACTGCCGCGCCAGCGCCACTTCGTCGACCTCGTCATACGCCGTGGCGAGCGCCTCCTTCATGACAGGTGCGGCGATGCCCTTCTGCATGAGGCCCTGCTGCACGCGGCGCTCGCCGAACTTGTCGTTCTCCTTGCGCAGCCGCGTGAAGTCGGCCGCGAACCGCTCGTCGTTCAAGTAGCCAAGCTCCTTCAGCTTGGCGATTACCTGATCGATCGCTTCACGGCCTTCGTCACCTGGCTCCGCCCGGTCGCCGAGCCGCCGCCGCAGATCGCGCTCGCTCTTCATCTTGCTCGCCAGCGAGCGCACCGCAAACTCGAGCAGGCCGGGGTAGGCGAGCGGCGGCTTCGGCACACGCACCTTGGGCTTGCTGTCCCACGCCTTTTTTTTCGCAAACGCCACGCAATTGCCTCTCCCCTATCATCTACCCTCGCCTGACTCTCGTCGCAAAGTCGCGTGAGAAGCGCCTTGGAACACAAAGGTGTCCCCAAACCGGATGTCCCCTCCCTATCGGCCCAAGAATCAGGCGGCGACAGCGTGGTCGCCGGAGTCCCGCACCGTGCGCGCCAGCGGAAGCTCCACGACCACCGCCGCGCCGTGCGGCGTCAGGTTGAAGGCGGAAATCTCGCCGCCATGCTCGCGCACAATGCCGTAGCTGATTGCCAGACCCATGCCCTGCGCGGGACTTCGGCTGCCTTGCACATCGTGAGCGCCCAAAACGGCAGCGTCGGAAGCTGCAGAATCCGGACCGCGCCGACCTTCTTCCCGCGGGGCGTGCGTCGTATAGAAGGGGTCGAACACGCGCGCCGGCTCCTGAAAGCCGGGTCCGGTATCGGAAACCACTACCTGCAGCGTTTTGCGTTCTCGGGCGAGCGTCATGCGCACGGCGCGCTCACCGGCTAGGGAGGGGAATCGCCCTGAATGCGGGTCGGACCGCGCCCGCCGGCGCACTCCGGAGCTCAGGCCGTCCAGCCCTGCCGGACGCGGCAGCAAAACCCGCTCCGTCGGCTTCGCCGTAGCAGCCTCCTCGCGAGCCACAGCTTCCGCCGCGTTGCGCAGCAAATGTTCGAACACCTGCAACAGCCGCTCTTCGTGGCCGCGTACGCAGCAGGTGCCGAGCTCTTCATCCACCTGCAGCAGGAACTCGACGCCGGCACGCTGGAAGGTGCCGGCGGTACGCTGTTGCACGCGGCGCAGCAGCACCAGAAGATCGACGGCGCTGTCGGCGGGGGTGACCGGCCGCCAGAACTGCAGCAGCGACTCTACCGTGCGGCGCATGCGCAGCGCTTCCGCGGCGATCAAACCCGCGTGCTCGCGCACGGGAGCCTCCATGGCCGTTTCCGCCAGCAGCTCGGACAAACCAAGCACGGCCGTCAGCGGATTATTCAGTTCATGCGCCACGCCCTTGGCGAGCTGGCCCAGGCCGGCCATCTTTTCCGCGCGTAACAGCCGGTCGGAAAGCGATGCATTCTCAATGCTGCGGGCCAGGTTGGCGGCCAGGGCCTCAAGCGGGGGCATCGCCGCCGCCGCGTTCATCCCCGGAGAGGCGACCGTCAACGCACCCAGCATGGCTGCCGTTGAAGACCACAGCGGAAGCACAACGATCTGCCGGCACCCGACCGGACCGGGGCTGCGCGTTCGGTCGAAAGCCTCCAGTGGACCGACCGTGATGGTGTAGCTCCGCCTCGCCTCCGCCGGCTCGGACGTGTCACGCACCGCGCGCTGCTCGCGGGCGAACCGTTCGCCCCAGGCGTCCAGAGCGAGCAACGTCAGATCATCGAAACCGGCCGAACCGGTCACGCGTAAGCGAAGCTCCGCGTCACGCAACAGCAGCGCGGCCGTGGCGCCGGAGCCGGCTTGCGCTCTGTGGTGCGCCACGGTGGCGCAAACGCGTCGGGCCAACTCGCGCGTCGGAGCCCCCGGCGCGAGCGTCAGGTCAAGCCGCGCGTAGGCTGCAAACTCCTGGCGCAAAGCGGCTTCGCGATCGCTCTGCTGGCGTTGGCGGCGGGTCGCTACGGCCAGGGAAAGGACCACGCCTACCACGACTACGCAAACAGCAATACCGGCGACGATCTCCACGTTGAACTCCTTTTCCGGCTCTTGTCGACGTAGCGCCGCTCCAGAACCTTTTGCGTGCGGAACGCGTCTATAACGGTGTGTTTACCTACCGGCACTTCACCGCTCCCGGGATGACGATCGCTCCTGCCCCGGCTCAAACGCTTTTCGCAACGCTGCGCTCGACGCTTGCGGCCGGCGCCCTTGTGCTTGCTCTCGGTGTATCGGCAACCAAGGCCGCAGCCTATGTTCCTGTCTCAAATGGGGGCGCGGCAACCGCACAAGCTGCCTCCGGCGCTGGAGGGTTCGGCACGCTCGATCCTACCCAGCCGACAGCTCTTACCGTGCCGGAAATCGTCGAGCGCATGGGAAAGCGCGAGTCGGCGTTCGCGCAGCAGCGCGAGCAATATATTTTCAGGCAGTCGGTAAAGGTAGATACGATTTCTGAAGATACGGGCAAGCCGGATGGGGAATACCAGCAGGTTTCGGATATCACGTTCGACAAGACCGGCAAGCGAGCGGAGCACGTCGTCTTTGCTCCGCAGAATACGCTGGAACGTGTGATCATGACCCCCGCGGACTTTGAAGAAATCGTCAATCGTCTTCCGTTTATTCTGACGACAGAACAACTACCGCAGTACGACTTAACCTATCTCGGCAAACAAAAGGTCGATGACCTGGACACCTATGTCTTCGATGTAAAGCCCAAGAAGCTTGAAAAAGGACATAAGTATTTTCAAGGTAAAGCGTGGGTCGATCAGCAGGATTTAGAGATTGTCGTTGTCACCGGAATGACAGTTCCGCAGGATACCCGAAAAGGGCATGAAGATTTACAACCCCCATTTACTACCTATTACCAGCAGATAGATGGAAAATACTGGTTCCCCACCTATACCAAGGCAGAAGGCGACTTACATTTCGCCGCGCAAGATGGTGCTTTGTCGCAGAACATCCATATGAGGAACATTGTCCGGTATACCGATTACAAGCGGTTCCGCTCGACCTCCACCCTTATTTTCAATGGGGAAACTCTACCGGCAGATACTCCGGAAGCGACCAAACCGGCACCGAAGTAGGACTACTCCGAAGCCTCGGCACCGGTCTCTTCTTCGTCCACTTCGATAATCTCGCTGACATCTTCGCTCGCTTGCGCAGAGCTTATTCCGTAGCGCTTTGCCAAGTCTGGCGCGAACTTCGCCATATCGTTGCGCAAACGAATCAGCGATAAGTCTTTCGCTTTCGACTCAAGCATGATGTCCACGTCGATGTGCTGAATAGAACGCAGGAATGTAATGCTTTCAAACGGATTGTTATAGTCTGCGTGGCCGGTCCAGATAGGCGGCTGTAAAACGAATTCATTTTTGCCGGTTTTGCGGTTTTTGCGTTTAATTTCTCGCATCTCTGTACGGGCGCAACTGAAGTGCATCTTGGGCCGTGCATCACCGGGCCACTCACGCCAGGTGGCGCAAAACTTCTCGAGCGTGGGTACCAGGTCCAGGCCTTCGGGATTGAAGCACCAGTGGTGCTGGTAATCCCATACACACTTCACGCCTGTCGCCTCATGCACCTTCAGCACGTCCGCGGCAGAGTAGCGGATATCGTCGTTTTCGAGCACCAGACGGCGACGAACCGGCTCGGAAAGCCGCTTCCAGGTCTCCGCCCAGCGCCGCCAGCCGGACTCGCGGTCGCCGTACGCTCCGCCCACGTGCACCACCATCACAGCTTCCGGGCCGCACTCCATGCGGTCCAGCATGTCTGCCTGCGAGTCGAGATCCCACATCGACTTCCTGGTCAGCGTGTCGTTTTCGCTGTTCAGCACGATGAACTGCGATGGGTGAAAGCTGAGCCGCACATCAGCCTCACGCGCCAGCTTGCCGAAGTGCGCAAGGTCGGCCGCGGACTCCCGCACCATATTGTGAAATTGCGGCATGTCGGGGTGCGTCGCATAGGGCGCGATGTCGGACGACATGCGATACATGCCGATGCCATGCTTGCGCAGGTACAGGAGCACGTCGCACAAGTAACCCAGAGACACGCGTAAGTGCGGGTTCTGCTGCGAGCGCCGCATATCCGACGTTTTCAGGCCGCCCTGCCCCATCACCTTCACCGGGAAGCCGAGCCGCATGGCTTCGGTCGGCCACACCACCGGTGGCATCCCTTCGAGCGCCGCGCATTGCGACATCGGCGTCGCCTGCATACGTGCCAGTTCCACTTCGGCAAGCTCGGCCTTTGTTGGCGCCTTTACCTTGGCGCGCTTTTTAGGCTTTTTCTTCGCCGGTTTCGGCGCGGCTTTGGCGGCGGGGTTTGAAGCAAGCTCGTTCTGGACGGCATTCTTTGCAGCAGACTTGGCAACTTTCGGCATGTTTTCCGTTGGATGCAGATTGCGCTACGCGACCGTGGTTGCTTCGTCCACAACCAGCATTTCCGGACCGAAGCCGATCTCCTGGCTCCAGCGGTTCCAGACGGCGACGGGCAAGGCACCGCCGCTAGCCTGATTGTGACCCAGCCCGTAGCTGTTGTCAGCCTCAGGCGGCCGATGCCGCGCGAGGAAGTCGATCAGATTGACGCCCGCCGGAGCGCGCCCTGAGAAAGTCACCCAACCGGGCCGGTACCCCGTGTTGACGCCGAACACCACCGAACGGGGAAAGCGTCCGCGCCACTGCATCGCGATCAGCGGATGCACCTGGCAGCCGGTATGGATGCGGACCGCGACCAGGTCGGCTCCGAGTTCGTCACGGACCAGCTTTGAAAACCGGGGCGGCTGCTTGCGCGCGACTGCGAGCGCTTCGCCGACCTCGGCTTTCGCTTCGATAAGCTGGGCCGTTTCGGGGAACTCGCCGGAGTAGATGGCCTTCGGTCCGTCGGCCTTCAGCAGCAGAGCTAATGCGGCGTCGGCGCGGCCTTCGGTCGTGCGGCGAGGCGCGTTCAGCAGCGAGGTAGCGTCACGTAAGGCGCCTCCGCCGAACTTCTTTTTCGCCGCCGTCAGCTCGTCGAACGGGGCCTTGTCGCCGAGGTCGCTCAGGATCGAAATGCCGGCAAGCCAGAGCCATGCATTCGCGCGTTCCGACCCGCAGAGCGCTTCCGCACACCAGAAGCAAAGCAGTCCGGTGGTGGCGACATCCTTGCCGTCACCACCGGAATCACCGGTGCCATAGCTTGTGATCAGCGTCGCTCCGGCCGGCTGACCGATCGGCTTGTGGTGGTCGATCAGCAGCAGGGGTATGCCGTCGAAGATGCTGCCATCGCGCGAGCCGAGATCGGCGACGATCAGCGCGTCGAGCTGCCCTGCCGCCGCACGCTCCGCAAGTCTCGCCCCGATCTCCTCGCCCCAGGCGGACTCGCCCTTGCGGCGGCACTCGGCGGACACGTTTGTATAGCCCGCGGCTTCGAGCGCCCGCACCAGCAAAGCGCCCGCGGGCAGGCCGTCGCCGTCAAAGTCGCAGAGCACGTGGATGAAGGCCTGCTTTGAACATGGAAGGAGCCACGCGCAAAACTCCTCGCCAATCTGTGCCGAAAACGTCATGCCTATACGGATGCAGAATGCGGAACGCGCGCCGGTCGCGCCGCTTCTACGCTCTTCTAAGCCGCCTCGTTTTCGAAGTACAGATACTTCCGCCAGTTCGCGTCGGCCGAACCGATCATGCGCATAATATGCCGTGAGGTGTGCAGCGAAAACGGCCGCGGCTCGCGCAGCAAGCGCATCTCCGTAAGCTCATGCAGCATCTGCGAGCCCTTGCGGCGGTTGCACTCCTTGCAGCACGCGACGAGGTTTTCCCACGTGCTGGCACCGCCGCGGCAGCGTGGGATCACGTGGTCGAGCGTCAGGTCTGCCGCCGTAAGCACCTGCTGGCAGTACTGGCAGGTGTTGCGGTCGCGCAGCAGAATGTTTTTACGGCTCAACGCGCGCGTTTGGTGCGGGATGCGACGGTACTCCAGCAGCCGGATGACCGAGGGCATCTGCAACTGCATACGGTGCGAATGGAGCGTGCTGCCCTGTTCTTCTTCCGTGCGCGCCACGCCCTTCAACACCAGTACCAGAGCCCGGCGTGCGCCGCATATGTTGATCGGCTCGTAGCTCGCGTTCAGTACCAGAACCGGGGTCTGCATGGCCGGCTGCCGAAAGACGCCTGCACGAATTTCGATCGCTTCAGCCCGCGCCGTGCCCGGCACCGGGTGGGTCGTGTGGTGACGGCCTGCCGCCTTGCCCCTCAATTTGCCGTTCCGCATTTTGCCTCCGTTAAGTGCGCCTGCTTGAAGTCCGATCTGCATTGCTGCCCTCCAGAAATCGTGCCTTGTTCGGTTCGTGCATTGCTCGGTTGCTGTCCCGTTGCGGTTTGCGTTCGGCTACGAAGCCCGGCTACGAGCCACCCCAACGGGCGACATCGCCGGGTTCCATCAGAATGGCGGTTTCAGGCTGCGCACGCGCAACCGTGGCGACCCACACGTTCGCGGCTCCGGCGCGGCGCAGCACGCGGGCGCATTCGCGGGCGGTGGCGCCGGTGGTCATAATGTCGTCGACCAGCAGCACCTCGCGGCCTCGCAGGCCCGCACCCTGAGCGACGGCAAAGGCTCCGCGCATGTTGCTACGGCGAGCCCGTGGCTGCAAGCTGAACTGCGCTTCGGTGTCGCGCGTGCGCCGCAGCGCGTCGTGCGCGGATTGAAGCTTCCAGGTACGGTCGGTTTTGCGCAGGTGCCGGATCGCCGCGTTGGCCAGCAGGACGGACTGGTTGAACCCGCGGGCCCGCTCGCGCGCGGAATACAGCGGAACAGCGATTACGGCCACGTCTCTGCCGGCCTGCGGGGCGAGTGTGGCGATCGCCTCGGCCAGCCACCGCCCCAGCGGCTCCACGGCCAGCCGCTGCATGTGGCTGTACTTCAGTTGGTGGAGTAGTTCACGCAGTTCATCTTCATAGCGGCCAAACGCAACGGCTCGCGCAAACTCCGGCGCGGCCAGCCGGCAGGCGGTACAGGCATCGGCGCCGAGCGCAACCGCAAAGCGGGCGGACTCCATGCCCAACGCTTCGCCGCATACCAGGCACAAGCTGTCCTGCTGCGGGCTCACTCGCCCGAGACAGGCGTCGCAGACCGGCGTCTTCGACCAGGATGTCAGGGAACCGGCGCACAGGTGGCAATCGTCCGGAAAGACCGTGGTAGTGAGGTCATCCCGCAGGGCCGTAAGGAGCCGAAGCCAGCGCGTGACGCCGCTTCGCTGCGATGCTGCTATCCCGGGCTCCACCTCCAGGTATTCGCTGAAGACGCACCTCATGTCGACCCGGCAAAAGAAGCTCCAGCCTGATCGATGCGCCGAGTATAGCGCGAGCCGCACGGCGGAGCAAGACAGGAACATGGCAGAAGCCGCGCGGCAGGAGCAGACGCACGGCCCCTTTTCGATGCCGTGGAAGTTGCTCCGCTCGGCGCAGGAGTGCCAAACGCGATGGCATGGCGGCGCGACCGCATTGCCCCTGCAACGGTTGGCTGTGTTCGTCATCTAACTTATGTCACCCAGCATTCGCCCGCGGCTGCCCAATCGTCGCCCGGCAAGGAGCATCGCCCCATGCAGATAGGCATCGACAGCTTCGCCGCCGTCGTTTCTGATCCCGCGACCGGAACCACGCTCGCACCCGAAATCCGGCTCAACAACCTGATCGAAGAGATCGTGCTGGCCGACCAGGCTGGGGTCGAAACCTTCGGCGTTGGCGAGCACCATCGCCCCGAGTTCCTTGACTCCGCCCCCGCGATCATTCTCGCGGCTGCGGCGACGCGTACGAAGCACATCAAGCTCACCACTGCGGTCACCGTGCTGAGCGCGGCCGACCCGGTGCGGGTCTTCCAGGAGTTCAGCACCCTTGATCTGCTTTCACACGGCCGCGCCGAACTGGTCGTTGGCCGCGGATCGTTCACCGAAGCTTATCCACTGTTTGGCCTGGAGTTGAAGGACTACGACTCGCTTTTCGCTGAAAAGCTCGACCTGCTGCTGGCCCTGCGGGAAAGCAGCCACGTCACCTGGTCGGGCCGGCACCGCGCGCCGTTGAACGGGGTCGGAGTGTATCCGCAGCCGTTGCAGCCAAAGCTCCCCGTATGGCTCGGCGTCGGCGGCACGCCGGAGTCGTTTGTGCGCGCCGGCACCCTGGGCCTGCCGCTCATGCTGGCTGTGATTGGCGGCTCACACGCGCACTTTCGGCCGCTGGTGGACCTGTACCGCGAGGCCGGCCGCCGCGCCGGCCACTCCCCGGACGTGCTGAAGCTCGGCGTCCATTCCATCGGGTTCGTCGGCGACACAAACCAGCAGGCGGCCGACGATTTCTTCCCTGGTCACGCGCATTTGTTCACGAAGATCGGCCGCGAGCGCGGCTGGGCTCCCGTGACGCGACGCCAGTTTGACGCCATGGCCGGGCCGCACGGCGCCTTCCTGATCGGCGACGCGGAAACAGTGGCGGAAAAAGTGGTCCTCGCCAATGAGGCGCTCGGTGGCATTTCGCGTATGACCTTCCAGATGACCAACGTCACGCTGCCGCACGCGAAAATGCAAAAGGCGATCGAGCTGGTCGGGAGCAAGGTGATTCCGCTGGTGCGGAAAGCGCTGGGGTAGAGTCTTTCCCATCGGTCTCCTCCTGAGCATTGTCATGCTGAGCGTCGCGCCGCTTAGAAGGATCTGCTTTCCTTCTACGTGGCGCAAAGCTCGAAAAAGCAGATTTCTCACTCCGTTCGGGAGGACAATCTCAGAAGAAAGGTCGCGCCCAAGAGTGGAGTGATTCAGATTGAGGGGCTTCAGTGCACCTACGGGTCACGGTATTCGCGGCGCTTGAGGTCTCGCCGCGCCTGCTCGTGGCCGGCGTCCGCGGCGCGGCGGCACCACAGGCGCGCCTCGGTGTAATCGGGCGCAACGCCCTCGCCGGTCAGGTACAACTGGCTCAACTGATACTGCGCCGCCGCGTTCCCCTGCAAAGCGGCCAGGCGGTACCAGCGCGCCGCTTCCGGCAGGTCGCGGGCGACACCGCGGCCGGAACAAAGCATCTCCGCCAGCTTGGTCTGCGCGTCGGGCCAGCCCCCCTCGGCGGCGAGACGGTACGAGGCGGCGGCAGCGGCATCGTCGCGGGCGACGCCCTCGCCTTTGCGGTACATCAGGCCGAGATGGTATTGCGCCCAGGCCAGCCCTTGCGCCGCCGCCTTTTCGCACCAGGCAAACGCCTGCGCGTAGTCCTGCGGAACGCCGTCTCCAGCGTAGAAGCGGAAACTAAGCCCGGCCTGTGCGTAGGCATGACCCTGCTCGGCCGCCTTCCGGTCCCAAAAGGCGGCTTCGGCCGCTTCGGCCGCGAGACCTTCGCCAGCGTCGTATTGCAGCGCGAGCCGGTATTGCGCTTCGGCATGACCCAACTCGGCGGCTTTGCGGAAGCTCATCGCGGCCGCCGCGAAATCCTGCGCGGCGCCACGCCCCGTGTATTGCTGCACGCCTAAAGCGTAGTGCGCGTCCGCTGAAATGGCCGGGGCTTCGGCGCGGCCGCGCGCAAACAGCCCCGTTCGCGCCGGCGACACCGCCAGCCCACTGCCCGCACGCGGCACATGCAGCAGCCCGGCTTCCCCATCCGGCTTATCGGCCAAACGCGTGCACCTGCCGTTCCGTAAACAGCAGCCGATGCTCCGCATCGGCGATGCGCGCGAGGAGGTCCGCCGCCAGTTCGGCGAGCAAATCGCGCCCTTCCAGCCGAGCCGCGTCGGCGTCCGTTTTGAACTCGGCGATATCGCCCGCAGGGAGCTCGGCGAGCTCGCGATCCAGTGCCGCCACATCGCGTTGCGCGTGCGCAATCTGGCGGTCGAGCCGTTCGAGCTGCCCGGACTCTGCAGCCCCGCCCGTTCCCTCGGTCTCCAGATGGTCGTCGAGCAGCCGCCGCAGCGCATCATCGTCGCCGCGCGCGTAGGCCTCGTTGGCGCGGCTCATCAGGCGCGTCCGGTGCGCCGCATCGGGCTCATCCACCGCAAAATCGGGGTGGATACGCCGGGCTACTTCGCGAAACAGGGTTCTCAACGCCGCTGTCGGCTCCGGCGCTTCGACAGGCCGCTCGTCGCCGTAGGCGGCCTCGTGGGTTTCGCTGGCCCGCGCGCGAGCCGCCGCAGCCCGCTCCCGCGCGGACGCCGAGTCATAAAGCGTCACTTCGCGCTCGGCAATTTGCGCCTCAAGGTCGTCGAGCCGCGCATAAAGCGTTCCAATCTGCGCCATGTAACGGGCCTCGAACGTGCGCAGCCGGTTGCGGAGATCGGCGAGCATTTGTTCGCGCTCCGCCAGCGTTTCGCGCAGAGCGGCCAGCTCCGCTTTGCGGGCGACAAGATCCGTCTGCAGTGGGGACGGCGTGTGGATGAGGTCAGAAGGCATGGTTGGTTCCGGTCGGGTGGCGCTATCTCTTGGGACTCTTGCCGTCCACAAAAGCGGATTCCTTCGCTTCGCTGCGGCATGACAAACAGAAAAGCAAGGGCGTCCGACATCGGTTTCGGGCACCGGCATGGCACGAAGGGCACGGGGGCCTATCGCTTCACCGCCCACCTCGGGTTACCCGATTTCGTTCCGTCCGGGCCTCGTCATCAGTTCGCGGATGGCGTCGCGTGGGCTTTTATCCTTATACAGAATAGCCGCGACCTGCTCCGTGATCGGCATTTCGACGCCATACCGCGCCGCCAGCCCGAGCGCCGCCGTCGTGGTACGTACCCCTTCGGCGACCTTGCCGTTCAATCCGGCGATGATGTCCGGCAGCTTGCGTCCGCGGCCCAGTTCCACGCCCACGGTGCGATTGCGCGAGAGCCCTCCCGTGCACGTCAGCACCAGGTCGCCGACACCCGAAAGCCCGCCCAGAGTTTCGCGTCGGCCGCCGCACGCCATCGCCAACCGGGTCATTTCCGCCATACCGCGCGTAATCAGCGCGGCTGCTGAGTTCGACCCCAGCTCCAACCCGGCAACCACGCCGGTGGCGAGCGCGATCACGTTTTTGAGCGCGCCGCCGAGCTCCGTTCCGGGAACGTCCTCATTGCGGTAGACCCGCAATGACGGCGACGTAAACACATCCTGCAACTGCTTGCCGAGCGACTCGTCGTTGCAGGCGATGGTGATGGCAGTCGGCATGGCCGCCGCGACCTCCTGCGCAAACGACGGCCCTCCCAAGGTGCCGAAGCGGTTCGGGC
>CALMON010000006.1:0-276 GCA_937871785.1 uncultured Granulicella sp. | reverse complement strand
GCGCAGAAAGCTGCTGTCTTCCACGCCCTTGCTGGCCGAAAGCACGATCTGCCCGGGCCGCAGCGACGGCGCGAGTTCCACCATGACCGACCGCAGCGCCTGCGACGGCGTGACGCACAGAATGATGTCCGCGCCTGCGGTCGAGCGCAGCAGGTCGGACGTGATGGCGATATCGGCCGGCAGCACGAAACCCGGAAGGTAACGCAGGTTTTCCCCCGTGTCGGTGAGCTCTTCGGCGTGCGCGGGCGAGTGCGCCCACAATGACAGCGTATGGCC
>CALMON010000005.1:20022-32216 GCA_937871785.1 uncultured Granulicella sp. | reverse complement strand
ATTCATTCTGGAAACGCCGCTCAGGGGCAAACGTGCCGCAGGGGCGGATGGCAGGAAAGCCACCTAGCGCGTACACTACGATTGGTTGTGCCGCCTGGGCCATTCGGAGACCGAAGCATGGGTGTTTTTGACGGACAAGTGCAAGTGCCGCTGGCAGTACCCGATCCAAAGACCGACGCGAAGTTGCCGCCGTCCGGTGCGCTACAGTACGCCGCGATCACGACGCCAACAGCCTTGGCCGGTACGACAGGTGTCCACGCGGCCCTGATTCATGGCGACAAGTGGCAGCAGTTGAACGGCAGCCACACAGAAAATGTTTCCGTCAATCATAAGCTTAAAATCACCGGCAATCGCAAGGAAACCGTTGCGGGCAACCATCGGCATACGATCGTTGGCACCACAGTCAGTACTCACCACGGGGTTCACCATCACCAGAACACGTCGGCGCGAAACGACCTCTTTCTGCAGCACCGCACGGAGCAACATGCTGAAAAAGAGTTTGAACATCAGACGACTCAGCGCATGGAACACCTTGAGGACGAGGTCAAGGAAATTAAAAATGAAAAGCACATCAAGGGCGTTGAATGGTCCGTTATCGGTCTGAAAACGGAAATGACTGGAACGGGCTATGAGGCGAAGGTGACGAGTACGGCGGTGGTCGGAATCGGAGCCGAAGCAAAAGGATCGATGAGCAAATCTCACGCTTTTGAGCACAAGTTGCAAGGCTTTGTCACCAAAGCAGTGGGAATGGCGACTCACGTCTGCTCCCTTTACGGTGACATGATCGCCCTTGATTTGAATGGCGGTGTGAAGGTCGATGGGGACAGCCCTGGTGGCTAGCGCGGGGCATTCGCATGCACAGGGCGCGAGTATTTATCGTGTCCGGTGCAGCAAGCACGGCGGTGTACGTCAGACAACTCTTCTGAGGTTTGCATGACATTACGAACCTACGAAGTAGTCCGCCCGTCTCCCGACGAACTCGTGGTGTACGCCCACTTCTGGTATGTAGGTCTCCTGATTGCGGCCATCGGCGGCGCCATAGCCGTTGTGGCGCTGGTGAAATCCGGTGACAGCAAATCAGCAAATTGGGCGACGCCTTTCTTCGGGCTTCAGGCACTTGTTTTTCTGTTCATGTCGTTGGCTCACGGCAAGATGACGTTCAATATGGGGAAGAACACCTTCACGGCCGACCGCACAACCTGGTACCTGGGAACTTCTCACACGGCAACGACACTGGATGAAGTAGGCGCAGCCAGGCTCGTGCAGGCAAACACCACCTATCAGGTTTGCGTTGTGCTGCACAGCAGCAACGATTGCGTCGCCATTTACCCGCTGGACAGCGCTGTCGGGCAGGACGACACTGTCGTCGCTATCGAGAGTTTTCTGAAGGAGTACCGCTCGCGTAAGGCGCCGCATCGCCTGAATGGCGGCGACAGCGAAAACGATGATCGGCCCGAGGATGGCACCGAGAAACAATAGGTCTCCTGCGTCCTGGGTCCGCGAAGAAGCTTCGCGCAACAGGGAGACACAGGTGTTGCAGGGTAGTTGGCGTATGCTGCGGAGCACGCATCTCTTCCGCATGCGGCGAATCCAGTAGAATGGCGCAAAGTCCATGATGAGCGACGAACCCAATGACTCTTCGCGACGTGCGTCCCGGTTGCAGCCGGTAGAGCCTCGCACGATCGAGCCGTTCTTCCGCTCCGACCAGGTGACGGAGCAGTCGCTCTACTGGCTGCCGGTAAGCGGGTTTCCGCTGTCCTGGCGCGAGCGGCATTGGTTGCTCACGTTCGTTACGCGCCTCCGCAATCTGCTCACAAGCGGAAATGACTGGAAGCTGGGGACCTTTCTGCAGGCCAAGGCGTTGACACGTGAAAACACCGACCTGTTTCTTGCTCGTAAATTGGACTACACACCCTTTAGTGGAATCGCCCTGCGTCCCGGCACCGGAATGCCTGCAGCGCCGAGCAACGACGCCGTTCGCAAGGAAATTGAAGACAACGCCTACAATGTGGATGTATCGCAGTGGATGCCCGACTTCTGCTATTGGCTGCTGACCGGCGACGACGAAGAGCAGCGCTTCAATTTTCTAGGCACCGGGCATATGAGCTTCCTGTTTACCGCGCCCGACAAGACCGCCACCACCCCGCCCAAGCTCTTCGCCCCCCGCATTCTGCGTACTCATCCCGCTATGAAGGACGGCAAGCTCGAGCAGCAAATGAAGATCACGGAAGCCATGCAGCGACCGTTTATGAAGAGAAGCAAAGAGTTGTTCGGGTCCGGCATCCGCGACCATCACGCATACGATGGGATCCCCTTCGTATTCCCCATGCTCACCAGTGCCGACCTGATTGCCGCCCTACCGAAAGATCTGGCGCAGTGGTTCGAACTCTTTGGAGCCTACTTTACAGAGAGTCCGGCGGATAAGGGCTGCCTGCTCGCGGTGGCAGACCCGGAGTTTGACGAGCCACTCTCTGATTTGCTGAAGCAGATGAGGGACGAAGGCGAAGTGTACTCGTAGCGAATCGATCTTATGTCAATGCAACGGAGTCGTCACGATGCCCTCCTATTCTCCACAGCTTCGTCGCTCACCCACGATTTCCGTGCTGCAAACGCCCCGGCTGGAGCCCTGGGTAGCCTTGTTTGTGGATACCGGCGCTTATCCGCTGGCTGAAGAGCCGCTCCGATGGCTGCAGTCCGCCGTGGCAGCGCTGCTTGAAAGCTGTCCGCCCACGGATGAGCTTGCCGTTTGTCTGGAAGTCAACGCGCTGCCCATCCGGTCCTCCTCCGAGGTACTACGTTCCAACGCCGCTCAATGGCTACCGATCACGGGACTCGGCATTTACCCCGACCGCACCTCGCCTCGTTTGTGGACGGAGGATGATTTCCTGGACAGGGAGTATGGAGATCCGCTGCCACCCCTGATGAACTCCGTGGTAGTGCTGGAAGGCGAGCAGAAGTCTGTGCGCGATGCGGTACGGTCGATGCTCGGTTCCGGCGCGCTCAGTTTTCTGGGTGCATCCGGTTCGGCGGAAGCGCTTCTGGAGGACTTGGGCGAGCGATACGCTGCGAACATCACTGAACCCGCACTTACTGGAATGCCATTCTACGTGCCCCTTCTGTCCCTCCCCATGCTGCCAACCGCGACCGCAGGAGACATGCGTGAATGGCTTGGTTCTGCGAATCTCTACTTGCGCGAGCTGCCGGAACAACAGGGCATATTGCTCATGGCCAGCGGCGAACAAGCTCGGCAGGTACTCCTGCGGCTGGTGCCCGCGACAGCGGCAACTTCTCTTGACGGCCCTACAAACCACCTGGCGCTGGTCACACCAGCGCACGAACGGTAAGTCAAACTTTGCTATCGGGTGCGGCTACGGACGTGCCGTTCCGAAGCCATCCCACCGGCAACGGTCCAGGCTCAAGAGAGCAGCCCTTGCTGTGCACGCGAAAGGCTATGTCATCGCTTCGTTGCGCGTGAAATTCCATCTGGAAGCGACTCCGCGTGGAAAACAAGGCAGGCTAAATAGCCTAGTCGATCTGGATGATGACGCAGGTTTCATTATCTTCGCCGCCGGACTGGTTGGCAGCCTCGGTCAGATTGTGGCAAGCCTCTTCCGGGTACCTGGCCTCGAGGAGCAGGACGCGCATCTGCTCAATCGGCAACGCCTTGGTGATGCCGTCGGTGGCAAGCAGAAAGCAATCGCCTATTTCAACCGGGAGCATCGTAACGGCAGGAACGACTCGCTCAGACGCGCCAACAGCCTGAGTAAGAATGCTGTCGAGGCGGGCCAATTCTTGCGGAGAGGCACCCTGGGCGTCGCCGTTGCGTCGCAGTTGGGCCAGAGCGGAGTGGTCGTCCGTCAAGCGGTGCAACGTGTCGTCGCGCAGAAGGTAGGCACGGCTATCGCCTACGTGAGCGATCCACATACGCGCTCCGTCAAAGTGCGCCGCGACAATAGTAGTGGCCATACCGTGGTAGAGCGGTTCTCGCTGCGCAGCATTGAAGATAGATCGGCTGGCAGTCTGGATGGCGTGTTCGAGCTCGGAACCGCCGGCGTTCGGGTCGCTGATCGCTTCGGGAAAGCTTGAAAGCATGCAGTCCACCGCAGACCGGCTGGCGACTTCGCCCGCAGCCGACCCGCCCACGCCGTCGCATACAACGAACAAGCCACGGTCGAGATCGAAGCCGAATGCATCTTCGTTCAGCCGTCGCACGCGACCCACATCACTTGACGCCGCCGCTCGAATTCGTATCTGCATGGTGAGCTATCCCGTCAGGAGTTGCCGGAAGCAACTCAGGCCTTTTTGCGGCTATCGTAGCCGAAACGAAGAGCGACAGAGTCAGCGAGAAGAATGAGTGCGTTCTTTTTGAGCAGCGTGGGCCGGCCCGGTTCGACCGCAATGCCGTCTATTTTGGTGCCATTTGAACTCTTCAGATCGGTAAGGTACAGCTGGCCATTCTGCTTACGAATTTCGCAGTGAAAGCGAGAGATGGCACGATCGACATCCTGCAGGACGATATCATTTTTTTGCCCACCATCCTGAGCGACGGCACCAATGCGGACCAGATCCTTTTCAATAGGAAAGCGTTTGCCCGCGTCCAGGCCTTCAGTTACTTCAAGGCTTGGGAAACGCTGCTGACGTTTGCGCGTAAACCAGGCGGCGATCAGGCCAAGAAGTGTGAGCAAACCGGCTCCGCTTAACAGATAGAACAGTCTGCTGTGCAGGGAACTGGTCGCATTGATTCTCGAACGGAGGTCGCGGACCAGAGGGTTGTCGGGCGCGAGACGCTCGGCCACGACGAGAGCCGAACTCGCTTCTGCTACATGACCCCCGAGAAAGGCGCTTTGCGCTTTCAGCAGAGAATCGCTTACCTGCTGGTCCTTGGTAAGCGCATCGTGCTGGACGATCACCTCTGTAGCTACCTTCTGATCCTGCGCGGGCTGATTGGCCTGCAACTTGGTCTGCGCGTCTTTGTAGCCTTGTACCGCAGGCGCGTTGGAAGGATCAATCGCAATCACCTGACCGTAATAATCCACTTGCTTCTGCGGATCGGACGAGGACAGGGCGAGCGACATGAGCGACGCGATGCGCTGCTTATTTTGGCGATCGTCTTCGGCCTGTTTGGCCGCGGCTTGCTGTTGCGCCAGCAAGGTAGTTTCCGCTGCCGAAGGCGCACCGGGAGCGACGGCGGTGCTGGTGCCGCCGCTCGTCTGGCCGCTTCCCGGTCCCGCGGTAGCAGGTGTCTTGTTGTTGGCAAGTGTCGTTCCGGATTTTGCGAGCGGGGTGATCGAGATGCTGCGGACGTCGAGTTGAACGTCATCGGCCAACGAAAGGGTAGCGGTACCAGCGACGGTGCGTGCACCCTGGTCCACGCGGCCTGCTTCGGGGCGAGAGTCGGTGTACACGGTTTGCAATATACCGGAAATCCAGATGGCGATAGTCCGCTGCCCGATGATGATGGTCTCGTCCGCGGAAGGCCCGTTGACGATCGCGTGCTTGGCGAGGTTGTCGATAGAACCACTGAATGGACCGATGCCGACCAGGTAGCCGCCACTAAGCTGGCCCGGCGCATTGCGCAGGCCGATCCCCACAAAATGGTCCGGCTTGGGCGAACCCTTGAGCGAAGCCGTGATCTGGATAAGCGCGTCGTCGATGGGGGTGGTAAACTCCAGGCCGCCGGGGCCGCTTTCGCCGTGAATCGCGCCAGCCTGTACGCCCCACTTGGCGCTGTGCGGCTTCGCGTTTTTTGCGCCGAAACCGATCGTTACCGCTTTCGTAAGGTCATGCCCGAAACCCTTGCTCGATTCGGGTTTGTATTCAATGCTTTTCCAGGAGCTGAGATCGACGTTGTTGAACGCGGACGTAAGCCCCACAGGAACAAGCTTGACGTTGCGAATCTGCAGGATGCCGTAGCCTGTAACCTCCCAGCCCACATGGCCCGCTCCTGAACGGGACGTTGTACCGCTGGGTGAACCGTCGACGTGAACGCTCATCTGGCCGTTGGCAGCGTCAACCTGCACACGATGCCAGGTGTTTGCGCCGAAGGTGATAGCTACATGCGAAGGAGGCTCACCTTGAATGCCGCCGATACCGGGGGTCGTGCCGTCCAACATCACGGAAACGCCCCCTGAGCCCTCGCGTGACGTACCCAGACGCAGTTTCGCGCCTGTCGGCGCCTCCTCACTGTACTCGAAGGAGAGACTATAGTCGCCGAACGGAACCGCGCTGAAGATGGCACGTGGTTGCGATCCGCTGGTACCCAGGATGCCGGCCGTGGCGGTCCACTGCCCATGAGGATTCCAGCCGAGCAGCGACGTGCCATTGAACAGTGTAAGCGGCACCTGCGCCCACAGGGGTGCGGCGCTGAGCAGCGCAAGTGCACCGGATAAAGCAGCGGCTCGCCGCAGCCTCTTCATGGTCGTTAAGGGCATGACAACGAAGCTTTTCAAAGGAGCACCTCTTGCGGGACGGACGAAGCGTCGGCCTCCGGCGTGCTGGCTTCCCCAGGGATGTTTTCCTCTGCGTCGGCAGCCGTTACGGTAAAGATAAACTGATAATCAGGCTCGGTCTGTGGATTGGGCGCTTCCGCCTCGTTTGACGGAACGGGTGTCTGCTCCGCGTCAATGTGAATGGTGGAATTGGGCATGGCATCGCCGGAGAGCAGGATCTCCGCAAGCGGCGAAAGGATTTCGCGCTGTAAGACGCGGCCTGCCGGGCGTGCGCCGTACTCGGGATCATAAGAAAGGCGGGCGAGTACATCGATCGCCGCGGGCGTGGCTTCGAGCTTCAGTTCGCGGTCCTCTTCAAGCTTGCGGGTGAGAGCGCGTAACTGACCGGTCACGATGCGCTCCAACTCCGGCATGCCCAGCGTGTGGAACGGAATGACTTGCCCCAGGCGGTTGTAGAGCTCCGGGCGCAGGCGGGCGCGAACTGTGTCGAGAATGATCTGCTCGCGAACCGCGTCGTCACCACCGGCGGCCATGGCTTCGCGCACCCCAAGATTCGAGGTGAACAGAACGACCGTGTTCGTAAAATCGCAAAAGCGGCCCTTGGCATCGGTAAGCCGTCCCTCATCCAGCACGCCGAGTAGCAGATCCAGGATCTCGGGATGGCCCTTTTCAACTTCGTCGAACAGAACGATCGAATAGGGCGAGCGCCGCACCTGCTCCGTCAGGAAGCCGCCCTCATCCGAACCCACCAGACCGGGGCGCGAGCCGATCAAACCCGCGGCGGACGCGCTGTCCTTGTATTCCCCCATGTCAATGCGGATCAGCGCGGATTCATCGTCGAAAAGAGCTTCCGCGAGCGCTTTGGCCAACTCGGTTTTGCCGACGCCGGTAGGCCCCACAAACAGGAACGAGGCGGGCGACCGTTTCAGCTGCAAGTCTGTGCGCATGCGACGGGCTGCTTCGGCTACAGCATGAATCGCTTCGGGTTGGCCGTACACGCGTTCGCCCAGGCGCTGCTCGAGGTTCAGCAGGCGCTCACGTTCGCTTTCCAGCATGCGCGAAGCAGGCACGCCAGAGCGCTCTGCGACCACTTCCGCGATGTGTTCGGGGAGCACCTTATCTGCGACGCTGGCGTTTCCGCCAGCCGCTTTCCGCGATTCCGCGAGCTGCGCCTGAAGGTCTTCCCGCTGTGTATGCAGGTGCTTGAGCGCGCCGTAGCGGATTTCTGCCGCGCGGGTAACGTTTCCGGCGCCTTCTGCGGCCTCCAACAAATGCTCATTTTCTTCGATCGCTTCGGCGGTGCGGCCAAGGTCGGCGCGGGCGTTGCGCTGACGCTCCCACGCCTCCGCATCGGCCGCCAAACGTGGCGCAAGCTCGTCGATTTGCGACTCTAGCCAGCCCACCTGCCGGATTTGTGCGGAGCTGAGCTTCGGCAGAGATTGCAACAAGGCCAGCTCGGCGCGGTGGCGCGTCAGCAGGCGTTCGCCCTGATCGAGCGCTGTGGGACGCGACTCGAGCTGCATGCGAAGCCGCGCCGTGGCGGCATCGATCACGTCGATCGCCTTATCGGGCAGAAAGCGGTCGCGCATGTAGCGTCGAGAAAGCTTGATGGCCGCCTGCAGTGCCTCATCCGTCAGGTCCACGCCATGAAACGCAGCGTAGCGCGCCCGAATGCCGCGCAAAATGTAGAGCATGGATTCGTCGGAAGGCTCGCCTACAGTGACACGCTCGAAGCGGCGTGCGAGCGCTCCATCCTTTTCAATGCGCTCGCGGTATTCGTCGAAGGTCGTCGCGCCCACACAACGAAGTTCGCCACGCGCCAGGGCCGGCTTCAGGATGTTGGCTGCATCCATACCGCCCTCGGTGCCGCCGGCACCCACAAGCTGATGAATTTCATCCAGAAATAGAATGATCTCACCTTTGCGGGCGCGAACTTCGTCGACAACGGCTTTCAAGCGCTCTTCAAACTCGCCGCGGTACTTGGCTCCGGCGACAAGGCCCATCAGGTCGAGAGCGACAACACGGCAGCGCCGCATGCTTTCCGGTACATCCCCCGCGGCGATGCGCAGCGCAAGGCCTTCAACGATGGCCGTTTTGCCGGTGCCGGGATCGCCGACAAGAACGGGGTTGGATTTGGTTTTGCGTAGCAAGGTCTGAATCAGCTGGCGCACTTCGTCATCCCGGCCGACAACCGGCATCAACTCGCCCGTAAGTGCGGCAGCGGTCAGGTCGCGGCCAAAGCGCTCCAGCATCTTGGCACCACCCGCGAGGTCGTCCGCTGTGCGATTGTCCGGGGCTGCAGCGCCGGTGCCTGCCGGCGGCGAAGCCTTGGCGATGGAAGGGTTAGCCGTCGGGATGTCGGCACTGGTGAAGCCGGCTTTGCGGAAGGCGTTCCGCAGATCGTTCGCGTTGCCGGTGAGAACAACTTCAAGAATGTCGATGGGTTCCGCGGATAGTCGCCCGTGTGCTTCAGAAACTTTGAATGACTCCACAAGCAAATCGCGCAGGCTTTGCGAGGCAAGCGGTCGACGGCCCTCCTCCAGCCGTTGCGTCGAAAGCGTGTCGGCGCGTCGCGAAAGAACGTCCAGCAGCGGCGGAAACACAACCTGTTTCTGCTCAAGTGCAGTTCGGAGGCTGGACGGGTCGCTTTCCAGCAAAAGCAAAAGCAGATGCTCAGGCTGAATCAACGCCTGGTGCCGCTCCTGGGCGAGCACCCGGGCCCCACCCAGGGCCGCTTCCATTTCGTCTGACAATCGACTTAGGTCCAGGGCCATGCTCGTCTCCTCTTTTGTTTGCGTGGGCGTTGGCGGTGCGGATCGGCTATTCCAACCGTCGGCGGCGCGGCTTGTCCTGCGTGTCGGCTGCGGTCGAAGGTTCTTCGCGAGGCATCCACGGCGGCTGCACGGGATCTGCAGGCTGCGGCGCCGACGGGGAACGCAAGGTGGACGACGGCGCAGAGGGGTAACCCTGCGAGTCATCGTAGCTTGTGCCGCGCAGGCCTTGGGTCCGCGCGTTGGAAACCTGGGTATCCTGAAGGCGAGAGTCGGGTAGCCGGGAGTCCCGCAAGCGGTCCTGGCTGGGCGAAGGTGCCGATTCTGCCCGCGTTTGATCGAGGTCGCGTTCCAGCAGGTGCGGCTCTTCCACCACGCGCTGACCGGCGTAAAAGCGATGCCGCTGGAAGAGCAATGCCGTATGCACAGCGTGAAACGCCGGCACAGTGACGCGAAGATCGGTGATTGTGGGGACCTCGGGAGCTTCAAAGTCGAGCTCAATGTTGTACTGCGACTCAAGCTTCACGTCGCCCGTAAGCATAAGACTGTCACGGCGAAAGCCGGAGCCTTCGTTGATGCGCACTTCCGCGCCGATGGATGTGCCGGAAAGCCACGGAGTGGCACGGTCGCCAACCAGGATGAGCCGATAACGATCGCGACCCTCAAGGCGCAGATTCGAAAAGTAAATCGTGATCTCATCGCCGATACCCTGCACACGCGCTGGTCGCGCGGCAAGCTTATACAGAGCTTTGCCGCCACGGTCGAAGATAAAATTCGTGCTTTCGAGCGAGCCGCTCTTGCGGAAGTCGATGTATTTGCCTTCCAGCGCGCGCTCAAGATTCTGCAGCCCACTCAGCGAACGCAGCGTTTTGCGAACTTCCAGACCAAGGTCGTCTTCCATTCGCGTCACTCGTCCCAACTGCAGGGTATGCTTCTGCTGTTGTATCAGCGCGAGCAACTCTGTTTCCCCGGCGTCACGCAACGTGTCGTAGTACTGCTGCATACCGGTCGCAATGTCGAAGAAAATAGCCGCGGAATGCAACATACGGCGGACGCGCGCAAAGAAGGTGTCGGGCGACTGCGTTCGATCGAGCAAAGCGTAGGACGTATCTTGCAGCTCCAGCACCATGCGTTCGGCAAACTGCAAGGAGTCGCGGTCCACTTCTGTGTCGATGCCACGTTCAGTGAACAGCACCATAAACTCGCGCATGGCGCGGTGCAATTCCGCATAACCAGCGGAAAGCCGGGTGATGACGTCAACGATGCGACGGGTGCCGACCATCAGCTCGGAGTGCGAAGCCAGGGTGACGCACGACGGGATGAATTCCGCGTCGGCTTCATACTGCATGCCGGTCGCAGGCCTCTTGATGCGTCCGACGACGAGGCTCTGCACGCGTTCGGCCGCCGTCACGCTCAGGCTGACGCGGTAGCTTGCGACACGCTCAGAGCGCATCTGCGGGTTAAAGGGGTCCGGAACGCCATCTACCTTTTCTCGCAGGTCAGGATCGCACACAATATAAACAAGGGCTTCGGCCACGCCGGCGAGCTGGTCCTTGGGAAAGCGGCTGGAAATGGCACCCAATGTCTCGATATCGACGATTTGCCCACCAGGGGTGATCCCGCGCGCGCGCTTTACCGAAAGGTCGAGATGCGCGGGAGTTTCCGCTAGCGAAACCTCGGGGTCATAACGAACTGTGCCCAGGTCGCTTTCAGGCAAACGGATACCGCCGCCAACAAGCCCGGAAGCGGTTGCCAGGTAACGCATGCCCCAGGCTGCAAGGGCCTCCAGGTAGCGCTCCTGCCGGAGAAAATGCTCCGGCGTCAGCAGCATCCCGTGTTCCCAATTTACCGAGCGCAGGCTACTTTCCGGGGTCGTACGTGCGCGGTTTTCGATCATGCTTCACTCCAGCTGCTTGTTTGGGGTGCGGGTTGCGGCAAAAACGTTTCGGAGTCCTCCACAGTAACATCCGCAATGCCGCTTGTGACGCCACCCAGAAAGGTATTGATGCCTAGCCTTCCGTTGCTTTCCGCCACGCCCAGTTGCGGCGCGCGTGCGCGATCCAGAACCGACCAGGCAATCTCATATTGCGTAGAACAAGGCAGGGCAAGAGCAAGCGTTCGCGCCAGCAGCGCCCCTCCTTCCGCAGATTCCACGAAGTGCTCATATGTGGCCAGGGATACCGGACCCACCTCAATGACAAGAAGAGCGAGGTCTTCGACACGGTCACCCAGCAGCATGTCGATCCCAAGCTGCGAGGCGCGCGCTCCCAGGCTCGACAAGACAGCCGGTGACAACTGAATCTCAGACCGACGGTAACGAAAGGTCTGTATCGGCAGCCCGAGAAGAACTCCGATGACGAGCGCCCATCCTTCCTGCGAACAGGAAAGTTGGGCCATCCGCGAAATCAATGACGCAAGACGAAACCACAAAGCACGTGGCCACACTTGAGCATTCACGCCAAACAGCGCCAACCAGCGAGCGCACGCCTCCTGATCGTCCGGCGATATGCGGAACAACGGCGCGCCCTCTCGATACCAGTGCTTCAGCTTCTCAAGCGGATCATCGAACGGCTCAAGTATCTCGCGGGTACCCGCCGCTGCTTCTCCGCCGGAATCCCACATGCCGACAGGAAGCGCGTGAGTGAAGCCGAGACCAGAAATTTCGAGTTCCACCATCGTGGACGGCAGGAGCAGTTCGCCCGCGCTCGGCCGCTGCCGCACGATCGTGCCTGCGGGTAAACCGTCCTTGCCGGCGCGGCGCAACTGAATACGATTCTGGGACACACCCAGTGCCGCCAGCGACACCAAGGCGGAATCGACAGAATGCAAAAACGCATGCGTTCCGCCTGCCAGCGCAGGCATTCTGGTGCTGACGGCACCCGCTAGCTCCATAAAAACGTCACACGGAGCTCGAGACCCTGAACAAGCCGACTGCGGAGCGAGGTTTCCAACTGCGACTGGAGTGGAGGAAGTT
>CALMON010000005.1:8349-20012 GCA_937871785.1 uncultured Granulicella sp. | reverse complement strand
AAGTTCGAGCTCCAGCTTGGTAAAGGCCGCGCTGTCCAGCGTCAATTCAAGGTTCAAGACCCGTAACAGGCCAGCTTCGCCTCGTTCGATGTTCGACTGAGTCGAGGCTTTCAGAACACGGCGATCAATCGCCAGAGCCGCCGTCTGGAGGTCGTCCTGCGTGACGATACGGCCGCGCGTGAGCAGGGCATCGGCAAAGCGGCGCTCTTCGCTGGCCATGTCTTCACCGTCGGAACCGCCAGCGGCCGCGGTGATGGGTACAACGCGAATGCCCTGGGATGCTGCTACATTGCTGAACCCGGTGATATCTCCCAGACCGACGCGGTTGCCGAGATCACCGTTCGTCAGCCACAAACGAATGTTTGCCGCCTTTTCCGATTGGCCGTCTCCATCCGTGCCCGGGTGCAATGTGAGGCGGCCATTGTTGAGCTCGTACCACCCTGCGGACGCGTCGGCACTGACGCGGGTGCCTGACTTATAAGGCTGGTTCGTTTCGCTGGTGATGGCTAACGGCGCGACCAGGTGTTCCGGTGTGCCTCCCTGCTTGGTCACCGGTATCGAAAACCCGTCGCGCTCAAACTGCACTGTTTGATTGCGCGCAAAAATGTTCGACACGGTCATCGTATGCAGCAACACGTTGTTGACTGCATGATGAAGCTGCGGAATGGAGGGTGGCATTGGAATCTTGATCCAAAGCCTGGGTGACTGGAGCCATGTGTTTAGACCCCGGTCAATCAGCTTCGCCAAGGCGGGCTCCAACAAACGCGGCACAGAGCAGAGCAACGGCTGACCTTCACGCATCGGCGGAAAGGTAAACTGCCGGCCGCCGTAGAAGCCGTCGGCAATTTCCGGCAGGTGCGAAGCAATTGGTGGATTGGCCTCCGCTGTTTGGAAGCGGAGCTGATGAATGCCTCCATTCGTTCGGGAAGATCGCATCAAACCGTCTTCGGAAAGCTCCCCGTCAGGACCAAAAATCCACCATGGCTCGTGCCCAAGCGCGTGCTGAATCGCGTAGGTGCCGGGACCGAGTTCGAAGAAAATCCCATGCCGGTTTAGCAGATTGGGCGAGAGGTTCTCGAAGGCCAGAAACAAGGCGGGTTGCTCCCCGAGCGCTACCGACGCGGTCTCCATCGAAGGCCGCAGCACCTGAGCGCTTTCACTCATTTCCGCACCCGAAAGAAAGCGGATAGACTGATTCTGGTAGGCGAGCGCAAAGCTCAGGCGCGCCTGCGACACTTCCAAGGTTGTGTCCGTCCCGAAGAGGAGGCGCTCACCCGTGGACGTCGTGGCGTTTACTTCCGTGCCCGACCGTGATGTGCGTGGCTCCACAGTACTGTTGATGAATCGCACAACCGCTTGCGCTGGACGTGCAAGGTAGGGCTGGACTTCAAGGCCATTCATCAACTCGCGTAAAAGCGATTGCCGAAGCTGGGCCGTGTCTCCGTAGACTTGATCGATTTGCTGGGCGACGGTCCGAAAAAGCACGGCCAACAACGGATCGACGGTCTCTGCACTAACTCCGAAGTCCTTTACCCTGCGCCGGAAATCGTCGCGGAGCTTTCTATCGATCTCGAGAACACTTGGAGTCTGCTGGCCCAACATTCCGTCCTTTAGCCTTGACCTTGATCATTGCTGAAACGACACTGCCGTGGCGAACGTCTCGGACGTCGCAACCCGGCTGAAGGTAATCGAGTAGGTGTCACCTTCAGCGCCCTGACTCGGCTCCCGAACCATGTCCGTTACGACGAAGCCTTCAATTCCCAATTCGAGAAATGCGTCGTTTATTCGCTGTGTGGCTACGCGAACTACGTCTACGCGCGGCCTCACACCTTCCAGGAGATCTCGCAAACCAAATGCCGGCAGACCCTGCCATGACCCTGCTGGCGTGCGCGCCATTACGTGCAACAGGTCGACGATGGACGCGGCCTGGTCCTGGCGAGTCAGCAAACCGTTATCACGCAAGCGCAGAGGAAAGGCCAGTACTTGCATTGCTGCCTCAAAGTAACAAGGGTGGAAGTTTGCTTCCACCCTTGTGTCGGCCTAGTTCGTGAGAGATATGTCCTGGAAATTCTGCTGGTTCATCGAGGCTTCCAGATCAAGCACCAACACGTGATTGACACCGGAGTGAGACTCATCCGCTAGCTGTTCGTCGCTCTGATAGGGGTTGAGAGTGTGGAAGCCACTGATCCATCCGTTGAAGTTGTATGCAGCCAGGGCGTCTTCGTGAGAATCGTCTTTCCAGAACTCGAGCTTGATTGGCTTGACCTTGTCACGGGTTACGACGTTGGACAAGTTGAACAAGCTGCTCATGGTCGAAAAAGGGATGTTTGTGTCGTCGTGGAAATCTACGTAAACACGAATATTTGTGTTGAGTGAGCCCATCTGGGGCATACCCGCACGGTCTTTATCGGTGTTGAAAGAGACGGAAATGGAGAGACAATCGAACTTCTGTCCATCGATGGTGCATGTGCTGCGATAGGGAGCTGCCATGACGTAATCCTTTCGTCCGTACCCTGGGCCCGGTCTATAGGCCGTTCACTAGAATGGAGGAGGCTGCTAGTTACTCAATTGCACGTCGCCGAAATTGGCCTGATTGAGCGCGGGCTCCAGATCAAGCACCAGCATGTGATTCAAAGTTGGCGCCGCACCTTCAGCTAAAATGTCTTCTGTGCTAAGGGCCTGAGCCTTCGGTAAAAAATCAAGCGGATTGGACGTCTCGAAACGCCGCACCCACCCGTTAAAGCTGTAAGAGATCAGCGCGTCCTGCTGAGAATCGTCTTTCCAAAACTCGATTTTAATCGGCTTAATTTTATCTCGTGTCACCACGTTGGCGAGATCGAACAGGTGCTTGACGGTCGCGAACGGCAGGTTGACATCGTCGTGGAGGTCTGCCCAAACGCGGATCTTGGTAGAGAGTGAACCCATCTGTGCGGTTCCTGCCCGATCCTTTTCCGTGTTGAATTTCACGCTCGTGGTGACCGCCTGGAACTTTTGACCATCAATCGTCACGGTTGTGCGATACGGATTTGCCATTTTACCCTCCCGGGCCGTACGAGTAATTGATGCTTACTTCACTTAGGGTCTTCTGGTTCACCGTCGGTTTGGACGGCATACAAGTACTGCGTATTCATCCTGGTTCGGCTTATTCGCATATGTGATGCCACTTGAACGACTGAGGTTCACTCGCCCGAATTAGATTCCGAATCCTCTTGTGGCCTATGGCTCCTAAGGTCTACGTCTTATTCGCCGGAGTCGTGCTGCTGAATTCAGGGACATCGATCTTAAGAACAAAGGTTTCGGCCGGGCCGGTAGGCATCACGTTGAGTGTAATGTCGCAAATGCCTTGCTGACGCTTACTTGAGTCTTTGTCAACAAATAGGTCGAAACCGATAATTGTGCCTTGCTGAACCTGTTCGTCAAGCAGTCGTTTAAGCGGTGTTTCGATCTGCTGGTCCATGAACTCGCGCGTCAAGACCTGACCGGCAACCTGGAGAAGATAGTGTCGGCAGCAACGCTCCAGGTAGCGCAAAATCCTGTACGACGTGAAGAACTTGAGAACACCGTTCGGATCGTCGGCCTGCGTGCGGCAGCCGTAAAAGCAGAGATGATTATCGGCGTCGCGGATGATGGGGATAAGCTGGCGCTCCATCGAGAGATGCTCCATCTCGCCGATGAGAGGCTCGATGCGAGCTTTTCCAGAACCAGAGACACGGCCAAAACGTGAGCCCACGGGTCCTTGTGCGAGACCCTGCGAATCGTCCGCCCTGGCGACGGCGCCGGCAAAGGTCATTGAGGGTGGACCGTAAAGGCCGTCGGAAAGCTCAGCATCTTTCTCAAACCAGTGTGCCGGTCGAAGCTGCAGATATCCCATCAGGCAGACATCCGCCGCGGCCGCTTCGTCCGGCCGCTTGAGGAATTCATATTTTCCGCCGGGCAAGAAGTTCCGCTCGACATTTTTAAACGACTTTTCGTCGTCCAGGTCGCTGATCATCAGCATGCCCCAGGTGTTTGAAAGCTGCTCAAGCTTTTCCCGGATCGGCTGTGGATAATGACCGGGTACAACGAGATTACAAATGTCATCACGGAAGTTGAAGTTGTCATTGCGCTGCACGACAAAATTTTCTAAAGCCGCGAGATTCATCGAGTAGATATCCTGCATAGCCTTTGGGTCGGCATTCAGGATGAACAACTCAACTGGCTTTCGAACTTTCCCGTCGCCAACCTTGGCATTTTCGAAAAAGAGCTGCACTTGGCGGTAGGAGCTTTCCAGCGGTCGAATCTGTTCGAAAATCTGCGAAAGCAGCGAATCACGAATCGCTTCCGCGCTGTCGATCTGCTTCTGCAGTTTCTTGACCGTTGCTTCGTATGTGTCTTCGGCGCTGATCAGCTGCTCGAAATTGGTGAGCTGAACGAGAAACTCTTTTGCTGACTGAGCCGAAAACATGCTGCTCAATTCGCTCTTCTCATTCGTCAGGGCAGGATGCAGGTCCGCGAAAATATCGTGCAACAACTCCCGGGCCGGAGAGTTGCCTAGAATCTGGGCCGTCGTACGTGTGAGTGTTTCTGCCATATTAGTTCTCGCCTTCCGCCACACGGGCCAGTTCTTCCCGCAGCTTGCCGAGCGCAGTCACTATCTCCTGCCGCTGCCCGGCGTTGCCCCATGCCCGCCGCACCGTAGGCAATTTCCATCTGTCTTTCAAACGGTATAGCAGATCGATGTTGGTCTTGAGATCGGCCAAATCGTTGCGCAAGTACTGAGTCTCGCCGTATTCATCTTTTACTTCCTGACGTTTCTGCAGGTTTTCCGGATCAAAGTCCTTGATGGAGCGGAAGCGAAGATCGGCACGAAATTCCGTTTCATCCGGCCCGGCATTGCCTTGAAAGTTCAGCTTCGGTTCGAACTTGCCAAAGGCATCGTTCAGGTCCTCGACTTTCAGCAGATCTTCCGTTTCAGTAGCGGCTTCCGCGCCGAGACGCCCCATTGTCATCGGTAGCATGGCTGCGGCCGTCGAGGTAGGGACCTTCCGAACGGTCGGCGTAATTCCTTTGCGAACCACTTTGATCAGAGGCATTTCACCACTCCTTCGTTAGCCTGATGTGCTTACGACATTACTACAACTCTCGGTTGCCAATCGACTGAAGACCTGGAATCAGTCCGGTCTAGGTTTGAAACGCGGGCTTTCCGTGTTTAAGCCAACCTGCGTGGTTTGCGCGGGTGAGCGCTGCAGCGGGCTCGGTGCTTCTGTTCCGGCACGGAAGCCGGCCGGCAAAGAGGAGTCGCGGATTTGCACTCCCGAGGCTGCGGTGACGGATTGACGTTCACTGGACGCCCGCTGTCCCGGTTGGACTTCTCCGCTCCAGCGCGCCTTCGGCGCAGAGCTTAGATAGCGTTCACCCCAGATCAAACGGGGAACCCAGAACCAGAGGACAAGCAACAAAGCGCTGGCGCTCAGGAATAAGAGGAGATGGACGACGACGAAGGACCACCCTGAACTCGTCGGTGGGTGCGCTGCGATAAGGGCGACAAGCTCCGCGGGCAAGGCAGAGCGAGAGTACAAAGGAGCCGCCGTCGCGGGCGCAATCATGCGCACAGGTTCGCCGTTCAGGATACTGCCGCCGTCCAACGTGAGGATGGGCGTCCAGATCTGGTCGCGCCCGGTAAGAGCGACGCGATTCGGTTCGGCCAGAACCCAGGTCATCTGGATGACGTGGCTCTTTTCCGTTCGCGTCACGTGCAGTGCGTCGAGCAGTTGGTTCGCATCCGCGGCATAGAAGAAGCGTGTGGAAAGCTTTCTAAGGGATTCTGCGTCGATCGCGGCAGGATCGCCGAATCCGACGCCAATCACATCGAGCTTGGACGCTGTGACCTGCGCTGTCGCCTGCGTAAGACCCAGCGGGCCGTTCAGCAGCAACGGGTCGTCACCTGCCTGCACTTCATTTTTGCCGTCGGTCATGACTAGCAAATGGGGCTGCAACTCGGCAGCACTATGCCCATCGTGCTCCAGCGTGGCAACTTCGGCCTTCAATGTTTCCGCACCGGTAAACACGGCCTGGTAAAGAGCCGTGTTGTTTTTGGGCGTAGGCTGAGGCATCGCGTTCAGTTGGGCCAGGAGATCTGCCTTGCGACTGGAGAACACAGCGGCCCGAATCGTCGACACAACATTGTGACTTTCGAAGGGCACAATCGCGATTTCATCCGAACCTTCGTCCATCGCATCGATGTACCGCGTTACCGCGCCTTGTATAGCATTGAAGCGTGACGTAGCGCCCGGACTTGGATCATTCATGCTCCCACTGATGTCGATGACCAGCAGGATGACATTCGTATGCTGGCTGGCGTCGAGACCTTGCCCGGTTGTCGCGTAGAACGGTTGCAGCGCATTGCCCGCAGCCGATTGCACTTTGAGCGCAGTTGTAAGCTTTTGCGCAGGCGGCAGCGGAAAGGCCGCAGGCCGATCGCTGTCGTCCACAGCCGTGATGCCCATGGTCATGCAGGGAACGGGGGTGACCGGGGCGCAATCTACCAGGACCGGCTGAGTCGTGGAGACGAGATGAGTAGGCTTTGGTGCCGCAGGCACGCTTTGTGCCTTTGCCGGTGTCAGGCACAACGCCGACAGAAGTGCCAGACCGGCCATCAGCTTGCCCGTTTGGGAGGTCATTGGGCATCCTTCCGGCTTTCAAAACGCAATGCCGTGCGACCGATGAGGAGATCGTCCATCGGGTGCAATTCCTGAGAGGAAACGACTGTTTTGCCCTTGATGCGCAGTATGTACCGCGAAATGCCTTCGGCCCCGGAAGCGTCCGGATGGCGGGCGATAAAGTAGCGGCCCTCCTTGGAAAAGAGCACGGCGTGGCGGGGTGCGATGGCCGTATCGGGCAGCCAGATGTCGGCACCCTGCTGGAAGACCGTACCGCCCTGAGCGGTGGCTGCACTTCCCACAACGTAGGACTCTTCCGCCTCCAGGTTCCAGAACTTCCCAGTTTTGCCAAGCTTGTTTTGTGCTCTGGGGTCGCCGGAGCTGATAAAGCGCATGGTGCCTTCGCGAACCAGAACAGGAGCGATGCCGGCGCCGAAGCTGGTTCCGGCGCCCGCCAGCATGAGGCCTGCCAGGCTGACACCGGCAGAAACGTGTGTCGCGAAAAGAACAAAGACGCAGCCGCCAAGCAGACCACCGACAAGCCCACCCAGGTAGGTGTGCAGCACCCGCGCACGGTTACTGCGAACCCAGCGCAAGCCCACGATCAGGCTGATAAGCGAGAGGCAGATGGTCCACTCGGCCAGCCGAAACAGCGTAGGGGAAACAGCAGCGATCGCTTGACGAAACACGTACGCCAGAGCCGCGGCGACAGCGGAACCAAGTGCCCCGAACAGCAGGCCATAGCCGGCAGAAGACCACCGCATCCTCCCAAGAAGGGCACGGTCCATCTGCAGGTAAACAGCCACGCCGACAAGCACGCCAAACGTGACAAGCTGCACGGTATCCGGAAGAAAGATGTTGGCCCGGCTTCCGAGCACGACTGAAATCAACAGCGCAGAGGCCCATGCAAGAAGGCCTCCCCACGCTCCCGTCAGCGTTGCAAAATAAAGTTCCCGGTAAACACTCATCGTCGGTTCATGAGATACCTCTGCAAGTTAGCATGGAACGCGACAGGGACGCTATCTGATGTTGGCAGGCAGGCTGGTTCGCTGCAGGTGTCCCGAACTTCAAGGAGACGATGACGGACGGTACCCCCACACCGAAGATCGAGAGAACACGACGACTCGCGCTGGTGGGGGCTGGAGCTGTGGGTTCAGAGGTCGCGCGTCTTCTGGCCGAAGCAGGTTTTGAAGATGTTCTGGTGGTCGACCCCGACAGGCTTGAGCGGCGCAACCTGCGGACCAGCCTGCTCTACCTGGAAGCCGAACGGAAGCAGCCAATGTGCGGCCTCGCCAAAGCCGACATCGTTCGAGACTTCGCGCGCGAAGTGCATGGCCTGCGATGGAGGAGCTTCACGTGCGAAATTGCCGACGTCGGCCTCGGCGACCTGCGTGACCGTGAGCTTATCGTTTCCTGTACAGATAGTGCTGTGGCGCGCATCGAAACAGCCATGGCGGCGCGGACGTTGGGGTTGCCCATGGTAGATGGCGCTGTACGCAGTCATGGGGTGCCGGAAGCCAGGGCGACCTGGTTTGCCGCCAGCTCCAGCGCGGCGTGCTACCTCTGCGGGTTCAGCGTCGCGCGCCGTGCGGAATTGTTAGGCTATGCGCTTTCGGAGTCGCTCGGCTGCGTAGCGCCTCCCGAGGCTGATGCGATGTCCGGCACGTCCTTGGCCACGGCCGTTGTTGCACGTCTGCTGGTGCAGATGCTTGGCGCCGCCGAGCCCGGGCCTGACCGCAGCTTTGCGCAGGTGCTCGACGTGCGCACGGAACCGGCGGTTCGCGAACTGCTCCAGCTTTCGCGAAGTGCTGCTTGTCCCTGGCATCCGTTGCCGGCAGCGGAGCAAATGATGACCATCGATCGGGGTGAAACCCTTCGGGACGCGCTAAAACGGGTCTGCGGAAACAACCCGGATGGGGTGCTTGAGCTGGGGTGGCCCGTTTGTCTGCGCGCGCGCTGCCGGGCTTGCGGGGCGGAGTGCGAACCGAGGCTGCGAACGGCGCGGCTGCGCAGGCGCGGTGTCTGCACAGCATGCGGAAGCACGGGTACACTAGACCCGTTGGCGTGTTTGGGGACAATACGCGCGGAAGATCGGGAAGCCTGCAGGACGGCTGAGGATCTTGGGCTGCCAGCAAACCAGATGTACTTTGTGCGGAAACAGTTACGCTTGCGGATTGAGAGCGACGCACGGATCAGGAGCAGGGAAGCGAGCGATGAAGCCTACGTTTGAGCGCGGTGCGTTGCTGGGCGGCCTGCTGGTCCTCACCTGCTCCGTCCAGTTCGGCCTGGGCATCGTAGGGGCTGCCGGCGCCCTTCCCGGAGCGCTCCTGCTTGGCGTTGGAATTACGCTGTTATGGCTTCATTTCGATTTACCTGCGGGGCATACCTGGGTTCCTCCCCTGGTGCTTGGTGTGGGAATCCTCCTTAGCACGGCAGTCCTTGAACTCGCCTTTCGTCCGAGCTTTGCGGAATGGTTTGCTCCGCTTGCGGCCGTCCTGGCCAGCGGAGCGACGGTCGCCGTTCTGCTCAGAAGTCGAACGCGTTGCAATCTTTGCAGCCGGCGTCTCGGTCCTGCGGACCTGACGTTTCGCTGCCCTCGCTGTGCGCAGCAGGTATGCGAAGAAACCTGCTGGAACTTTGAGCATAGGCGCTGCGAACTATGTCTGGAGCAGCGTGTGCACCTACTGCCGCTGGAGAGTTCCTGGTGGCTTCGCGTTGCTGGGCCGCGTCTCACACAGGGTAAGTGCCAGGTGTGCCATGCAGATGCGGAGCAGGCTGAGTTACAGGCGTGTCCGAAGTGCCGGCGCGCGCAGTGCAGGGGTTGCTGGGATTATTCCAACGGGGAATGCGCCCGTTGCGGAGCAGCGTTGCCGGACCTGCCCGTTGCGTTGCACACGGTCGTCGGCAGCGGTCTACCTGTTGAAAAAAGCTTTCAAGGGTAAGCGCGACCACACCAAAAGCTGCTTGCGGTATCGTACTGTTGTACCTCAGTTGTACTTTTGACGCATCAGGTTGCAGGTAGCGGACGGGGAACGAGAGCATGCCGAAATACCAGATCTACTTTGACACTGTGAGCGGCGAAACGAAGTACAACGTCGATATCGACGATGAAGAAAGTCTGAGCGTTGTGCTCGAAGAGATTTTGTTCGACCTGCGTGAGCGCGGCAACCTTCTTAAAGGCGATGGCGACCCGGAAGTGATCTGGAACGGTAAAAGTCTGGACTTTGCAACAACACTTCCTAAACAGGGTGTTCGTCCCAATGACGTGCTGCGCGTTTCCACCGTCGCCACCAATGGGTAGCTTGCCGCAATCGCCGCAGCGTGAGCCTGACGCCGAGGCAATGCGCAGGCCCCGATGGGCGCCAACGCCCTTCGAACGGAGGGTCACGGCAGAGTGGGTGCTTCTCAATACGCTCGTTCGCCTGAATCCGGCGAGGCTCACCCACGCGAGTGCGGAGGACACCACGTTTCGCGTGACCCTGGGAGCAACGCCGGCACTTGCCTTGAAGGCTGGCAACGATTCCGATCAAGCGCAGCTTCTTTCTCGGCACCTTCTCCGGATCGAATACCCGCGCTATTTTCCGTCCGTACCCTTGAACTTGTACCTTGAACAACCTGTGCAGCACCCCAACGTCCACCCGGACACCGGGTTCGTCTGCTTGTGGCAGGGGCATCAGGTTGCGAACACGATAGAACACGCCATCCACAAATGCGCGGCGATTCTTGGTTGGCGCCTGCTGAACTTAGCGCCAGAGCACGTGATGCAACCCGGGGTGCTGCGGCTTGCCACGCAGAAGCAGCGCCTGCAGACTTTGCTGTTTGCGGCACCGCTACTCGGTGTAAACCGTCCTGAGGACGCGATGGCGCCAGGCGAGCCGATACGTACACGACGAAGGCGGCTTTCATGATCCACATTCGTCCACGCAAAGATCGTCTCCGCATGCCCTGGGGCGGCGGCAATGAAGCCTCTGTGCACGTGGAAGACACAATGCCCGCGCCTGAGCGGAACCCAGGTGAGCAGGAATCCAGTGAGCCGGACCTGAGTAAGCGGGACCCGGTCGCAGGGAACCCAGCCGCGCAAACGGTGAACGGCACTTTTCCCGCTCAGGCGGCTTACCCAGACCTCGCGGCGATCTCCGCTCTGTTGAATGCGAAGCTAGGCGACCGGTTCGAGGTGCTGCAGCCTATCGCGATCGGTGGCATGGCGACATTGTTTCAGTTGCGGCATCGGAAACTTGGCGGGCTTTTTGTAGCCAAGGTACTGCATGCTGCGCTCCTCGTAGACGACCGTGTTCTGGCTGCCTTTTGCCGCGAAGCACGGCACGTGACTCGTTTGTCTGGGCATCCTGCGGTTGTGCCGGTGTTCGACTCTTTCGAGGAACCTGGCTTTTTCTGCATTCTTATGCCGTTTGTGGAAGGCGAAGATCTGGACCGGTTGCTGGTCCGCGCAGGCAGATTTTCGCGTGACGAAGCCCTTATGCTTGTCGCGCAATTGGCCAGTGTGCTGATGTTCGCTGAATCTGTTGGCATTACCCATTGCGATCTTGCTCCCGGCAACATCCGGCTGGACCCGTTCGGCCAATATCGTTTATTCGACTTCGGGCTTTCACGGTCCAACGTCGCGGCGAACCAAGAGTGGCTTGCCGTGGCAGGAACCCCTGCGTATAACAGTCCCGAGCAGATTCGCGGCGAGCCTCCGGACATCCGCAGTGATCTTTATTCGCTCGGCTGTATCCTGGTGGAAGTGATCACTGGTCGTACGCTGTTTACAGCTCCCAGCTTGGATCTGCTTCAACAAAAACATCTCGCGGCAGACTGGCACATGCCACCAGAGGTGGAGGTGGAACCAGCGATGGCGCGTCTGGTGCGCAGCTTGCTTGCGGTGAATCCCGCAAGTCGGATACAAAGTGCTTTTGAACTCGCAGGTATCGTCGCGGCGTTTGGTTTCGAACTGCCATCCTTCTCGCGCAGCCTGGGTGCCACACTCGGCACCCCGCCGCGGCCTCGGCGACGTCGTTTGGAGGT
>CALMON010000005.1:0-8339 GCA_937871785.1 uncultured Granulicella sp. | reverse complement strand
TCTCTTCACAGACCACAGTCTGAAACCGTGAGCAACACGACGGTGCTTCGGGCGCTTACGCGTTTCCGGTAATGAGGACGTGAAGACCCGGCTTGATCTCGGCCCGAATCGCTTTCGTCCGCTCCTTACGGGAGACACACGGCTGATCGCCGCGGGCGGCTACAAGCCCGCGGACGCGGAACAATAGCTCCATCGCGGCGATGCGGATGCCGCGGCGTTTGGCCGTTTCTTTCTGGCTAACCCGGGCCTGCCCCATCGCACAGCCGTGAATGCCGGTTTGAATACGTACGATCGCAGCACCTTCTACGCGCGTGGCACCGAGAGCTACATAGACTACCCCACGCTCGTGCTACTGGAAACGGCAACTCAGCAGGAAGCGGAGTCCATTCAAGTGGAACGGTAGCGAACCCTTGCCCTGGGAAACCCTTATTGCGACATCCACCAGCCTTTCGCAGGGTGTATGTGGCATCAGTACACCGGCTCGCCGGTGTCGCTGCCGTCAGTTGGATCATTCAGCGAAGCTTTGAACTCCCCCAATCCGATTGCCCCGTGGATCTCGACTATGTCGACGCACGGGCTCATCATCGCTGGCTCGTTTGCGCGGAAGCAAGCAGGGGAACCCACGGCACGCGAGGGTGACCGTGGGCCGAACTGCAATGTGGGCTGAATCCTAACCGAACCCTTCGATGCACCAGATACAGGCGCATTACTTGTGCATGAGCGCCTTGCTTAGCTTGTAGGTCAGCTCGATGTACCCGTAGTTCGCATCGCGGTCGACGGGATAGATCGTCGCGACGACCGTCTTGCCGAACGAGTGTGCGTAGTAGGCAGTCATGCTGATCTGCTTGCTAACCGCGTAATCCGCGCTGATGTCGTACAGGTTGCTGAAGCTCCCGTGATTGTTGCCGGGACGTCCTGTAAAGCCGAAAGCCTTGTTGTCGTACGCACCGCCGCCCGAATACCAGAAGTCAGTGGGCGCGGTGAGCTGCAGGAAGTGCATGTCGGTGCGGATCTCCAGCTTTGGCGACGGTTTGTCGATCAGCATGATGGCTTCGTCCTTCGAGTTCATCATGTTGAAATAGGGAAAGCGAGCGTAGATGCGGGGCGTGGGCAGCATCTGAAAGAATGTGTTGTGCGTGCCGTCGGTGTTGTTGTTGTCGCCTGTAGTGCGCAGGAAGGTGCCGCGCAGCCATGGCTTTGTGCGCACGCTGTCGAACTTCATGCCACCTTCAACGGCGATGGCGCCGGAGCTCTGATTGAGCAGGCCCCAGCGGCCTGTCTGGCCCACGCCCCACACGAGGAGCTCGGCCGTTTCCTTGCCTACCGGAAGCGCCGCCACCATGTCGCCGCCGTAGGTGCCGATGCGGATGTTTTTATGGTCGAGCGCGCGCGCCGCGGCGGTGCGGTTGTCGGTTTTGGTCAAGCCCGTGCGGCCGTCGTGATAGTCAATACCGAAGGCGCGCAGGATGACGCGCTGCCTGGCGAGGTAGCGCGTGTAGGCCGCGTACTGGATGTCGACGTTGAGCTCAGGGTTGGCGTTCATAGTAAAGACGCCCTTGGTCGCGCGACCGCCCATGCCGGTCAGGTCCCAGTTTTTGCCGCCGATGTGGCCGTCGATACCGTCAAAGCTGCGCTGTCCGTTCGAAAAACCGAAGTTGCCCACCAGGCGCTGGGCGATACGGTTGGTCTGCAGCCAGAGCAGCGTGGTGTTTTTGGGTGTCGTCTCCGCTCCGTCGAAGAATTCGAAGCGGCCGACGCGCAGCGTGTTGTTTTCCTTGAAGTGGTAGCGCAGAAAGCCGCTCTTGAACGATGCCGCGACGGGAGTCACGTTGTTATTGCTGGCAGCGAAGTACGAAGCGCCCAGACCGAGCTGGCCCTGCGCGGCGACCGGCGCCACGGCGTCCTGCGGCAACGCGAACTCTGTGCTGTTACTCATTTCTACGAGGTAGTCGAACTTCTTGACACGCTGCGCGAGCGATATGCGCAGCAGGGAATCGCCATGCGCGTATTCTTCCGCGTTGGGTGTGGCGCTGAACCAGTCCGTCACGTTGCCGCGCTCGCGCAGGTAGACGGTGAACACCGGTTTGCCGGTCCCGATCAGTGCAGGCGCAGGCGGCGCCTGCAGGATCAGGATCGGAGCGACCGGCGGCGACGGCGGTGTGGCCGGCGCGGAGGTTTGCGAGTATGCGCGCAAGGTAGCGGACACCGCGAAGCCGAACGTGAGCAAGGATATCTGCCGAATCATGGATCATCTCTCCTAGATCTGCGAAGGCAAGAGCAAACAGTGCGAACCTCTGTGTCGTACCGCAGGCGGTCGAAAACAGGCGCAGGGATGCTGAAATTCTATTGGGGATCGATGAGCGGAAGAGCTCGGCGTGGAGCAGTCTTCCCATGGGCTCGGTCGATATGTTGGAACAACCAGAACGATGGTCTGAAGATCGGTTTCATCGAACGTAACAGTGTTGCCGCCATCGCGCAACAGAATTGCGTTGCGGCTCGCGTTCCGGTTAGTCTGCGGTCATCTGCGCTTGCGTCCACGATGACGCGGCCCCGCACCGAATCCAGTCGCTGGTCCCACTTCCATCCGGAGAAAACACCGTCATGTCCGCACGTCTTGCACTCACAGAAAAGATCCTCGTCAACAAGGCTCGTCTAGGGCTCAACTGGAAACAAATCGCCGCGGAACTCGGCACGAGCTCGCCCATTATTTACACTTCTGCGCTGCTGGGGCAGTTCCCGCTTGCCAAGGAAGAAGCTGCCAGGGCCGCTCATCTGCTGCAGTTGAGCGATGCCGATGCCGCCCTGCTCACCACATTTCCGGTGCGCGGCGAAGGCTGTGTCATGCCGCCCACCGACCCGCTGGTATACCGCTTTTACGAGCTGATACAAAACTACGGCATGGCGTGGAAGGAGCTGATCAACGAGGAGTTCGGTGATGGCATCATGAGCGCGATCGACTTCAACATGCAGATAGAGCGCGAGCCGAATCCGGCGGGCGACCGTGTGAAGATCGGCATGTCCGGCAAGTTCCTACCGTACAAGCGTTATTGACCGGTCAAGCGGCCGAGGTCTGCGCGACTGTCTGTGCGTCGGCCCGCGCCTCCGCATGGCGCAGCGCGTCGGAAAGCAGGATGGCTTCGGCCAGCTCACGCATAGACTTGCGCCGCGTGCGACTTTCGCGCTGCATGGTGCGGTACGCTTCGTCTTCGGTGATGCCGAGATCGCGCTGCAAGACACCCTTGGCCTTGTCCATGATCTTGCGCGTCTCGAGCCTGGTGGAAAGCTCGCTGTTCTCGGTTTCGAGACGGGCGCGTGCGATTTCCGCTCCCACCAGGATGCCGATGGTCGTCAGCAGGCGGCGCTCCATGGCGGGGTGCGTGTATGGCTCGCGATGCTGCAGGTTCAGCACGCCGACCACCCGGTTGGCACACGTGACCGGCACGCACAGCATGGCTTCAAAGCTGTCTTCCGGCAGGCTGACGAACGCGCTGAAGCGGGGGTCCTTGCTGGCGTTTTCGGAAATGGCGACCGGCTCGCGATGCTCGGCGACCCAGCCCGTGACGCCCTCGCCCACCGAGATGCGGAGCTGGTCGACAGCGTCCGAATGCGGGTTGCGTGAGGCGCGCAACACCAGCTTGTCGGCTTCCAGCGTGTAGAGAAAACACGAGTCGCACGGAACGACGGCAGACACCAGGGCGACGATGCGCGACAACACGACATGCAGTGGATCGCTCGACGCCAGGCTGCTGCCGATCTCATGCAGAACGTCGAACGGGACCAGGCCATCGCGAAATCCGGCCATAGTGGAAGTCGACGGTGCGACCTGCTGGACGCCGCTGGCTGTTCTCTGCGCTTGCACGTCCGACAGCTCCGCCGCAGGCACCACGAGCGACGGCATGGCCGCTTCGCCCACCGTATCCGCCACTGGCGGCGTGCGTTTGCGTGCGAGCTGGGAGCCGGCATACTGCGCCGCTTCGTTGATCATGAACCCCATGCGCGGACGCGACGGTTCGAAGTCCGGCCGCACGCCATAATGCTGCAATTCTTCCGTGGTGGTCGGCCCGACGGACACGACGACCAAACCTTCCATGGCGGCACGCAGAGGTTCCATCAGATCCATGTCCGCAGCTACCTGGAACAGGTGGATCACCTGCACGGCGGTCATGAACAGCACAACGTCGAGGCTGCCGTCGAGAATGCGGCTGATGCAGTCCTGGAGCGGCTTGATTTCGAGCGGCAATCCCCATTGATAAACGGGTACTTTGGTCACGGCATCGCAGCGCACGACAAGCTCTGAGATGAGTTCGGGGTTCGTAGCGCCGTACTCCTGCACTGCCACGCGCAACGTGCCGAGGCGCTCGCCGTAGGTCGTGTCGAGCAGCGTGAGCAGCTCTCGCCATGTGCTTGGTTCGGCGGTCGTTGCGATGACCGGAATGCGCAGCTCGCGCAACGCGGAGGAGGGCTTCACTCCGCGCGCCACAATATCCCGGCTACGCAGCGCGGTGACGATGGCCGCGCGGTCGAAGCGGCTATCCAGGATTTCCAGCATCTTGGTGACGCCCACGCCGGTAAGGAAAATGATGAGGTCGAAGTCACCCGCAAGCAGCCGCTCGCCAAATGCGAGGCAGGCCGTATTGGACTCCAGCGCGAGTTCCCGCATCGCCGGCACGACCAGGGGGTCGCCGTTGTACGTGCGGATCAGCTTCTCGACTTCACGAGCCCGGCGCGACTCCAAAGACAGCACCCGCAGCCCATCGAAACTCGCATGTGGCATGTGACACTCCGTTCGTGGTGTTCGTGAACGTTCAGGGCAGCAAAACAGGAATCATTTTCAATAATAGCGTAACTGGCGGCAATCGACTCCGTGCTACGAGCTTCGCCCCGGCGCTTTGCGCCCCGTTACCGAGGGCTCTCCAAACTTTGGACTTGCACGCTCGCCGCGGTTGGCCCTAGACTCTGAGTAATCACCTGAGCGGCCGGTTAAAAGGTAGTGAGCCGCCAGTTGGCGTTTGCCGGGCACCCTGATGTGCCCGCATTCAATTTTTTCCCAAGCTCCGCGACGAGCCTGAAGTATCACCGCTGCTGCATGCCGGTGTGCGTCTTGCGATTCGTCTGCCGCGCTCCCCTGCATCCTTCCGGTGTTTTCTCAGGCTCTTGCTCGTTTCCAACTGCAATGACCCGCTCCTGACGGAAGGTTCGCCGATGGCCGAAACGCTCAATCCGCCAACTCTGTTTGCTGCAGAGACTGCAGGCTCGTTTACCGCTGACCAGAAGAACTACCTCCAGGGATTTTTTGCGGGCGCGATGCAGCGCATGCCTTTCGCCGGGCACACGGCCGCCGGCACTCTCACCAACGATGCAGACAGCGGCATGGCCAACCTCGCGGCTCCCGCGCCGGCCTTCCACGGCACACCGGTAGAAGACCTTTGCGCCGAAGAAATGTGGAAGTACGAGCGCAACCCGCTTGACCTGTGGGACGACATTCTGGCGCACGCCGCGGGCAACACCGTGCCCGACCCCGAGAACCGCTACCGCTTCAAGTTCCATGGGCTCTTCTACGTCGCCCCCGCGCAGGACTCGTTCATGCTGCGGCTGCGCGTGCCCGGCGGCCTGCTCACGTCGGCGCAACTGCGCGGCATCGCCGCCATGGCCGAGCAGTGGGGCTCGGGACGGGTCGACCTGACCACCCGCGCCAACGCACAGGTGCGCGAGTTTCAGCCCAAAGACGTGGTCAACGTGCTGAATACAGTCGCGAAACTTGGCATGACCTCCCGCGGATCGGGTGCCGACAACATCCGCAATATCACCGCGTCGCCCATTTCCGGCTACGATGCGCAGGAGCTGATCGACGTGCAGCCCTTCGCCGACGCGCTGCAGAACTACCTGAACAACTCGCGCGATATGTACGGCCTGCCGCGCAAGTTCAACATCGCGTTTGACAATGGCGGCACCATCAGCGCGCTGGCCGACACGAACGACATAGGCTTCACCGCCGTGCGCGTCGCGGAAGGCAAGAGCGTTCCGGCGGGCGTGTACTTCCGCGTGCTGCTGTGCGGCATCACCGGGCACCGCCAGTTCGCCACCGACTGCGGCCTGCTGTTACTGCCTGACCAGCTCGTCGCCGTCGCTGCCGCCATCGTGCGTGTGTTCGCCGGGAACGGCGACCGCACCGACCGCAAAAAGGCGCGGCTCAAATACCTGGTCGACCGCTGGGGCGTCGCGAAGTTCCTCGAGGAAACGGAAAAGAAACTCGCCTTTCCCGTGCTGCACATCGACGCGTCCGAGCACGAGCCGCGCAGCCCTATCGATCGCGCCGGCCATCTTGGCGTGCACGCGCAGGTGCAGCCCGGCCTGAGCTACATTGGCGTCGTCGTGCCTGTTGGCTGGCTGCCCGCCGACCAGGCCCGCGCTGTCGCCGCGATCGCCGACCGCTTCGGCACAGGCGAGATTCGCCTGACGGTGTGGCAAAACCTGCTGATCCCCAACGTCCCCACCGAGCACGTCGCAGCCGCCTGCGCCGCGCTGCGCGAAGCCGGGCTGGACTACACCGCCGGCCGTGTACTGAGCGGCACGGTCGCCTGCACCGGCGCGCGCGGCTGCCGCTTCGCCGCCACCGATACCAAGGGCCACGCGCTGGAGCTCGCCCGCTCGCTCGACGCTGCTTTCGACATCGCGCAGCCGCTCAACCTGCACGTCACCGGATGCTCGAACTCCTGCGCGCAGCACTACATCGGCGACATCGGTCTGATGGGCGTCAAGGTCGAAGGCGCGGAAGGCTACCAGGTGAACCTCGGCGGCGGCGCGGACAACGACCAGGGCCTTACCCGCGAGCTATTCGCAGCCATGAAGTACACCGACGTGCAACCCGCGCTGCACGCGCTCGTCAGCCGCTTCCAAAACACGCGCAACGAGGGCGAAGACTTCCTCCACTTCACGCGACGGCATGAAGTGGAAGAGCTCCGCGCGATGTGCGACACCACTGCCTAGGGCTCATCACCAAGGAAAAGAATCATGCTCCAGAACGTGCCTTACATCCCGGACAATGCGCCCTTCACCGGCGAGCAGCGTGCCTGGCTCAACGGCTTCCTCGCGGGGCTGTTTTCAAACGCGCCCCAGGGTGCGGCGACGCAGCAGCCGGTCACGTTGAAATTCGCCGTCTACTTTGCGACGCAGAGCGGCACGGCCGAGCGGCTTGCAAAAAAAATGGCCAAGGAGCTGAAAGCCGCGGGGCACACGGCGGACGTCGTTTCGCTGGACAAGACCACGCCGGCCCAGCTTGCCGAGCAGGAAAACGCGCTCTTTTTCGCGAGCACTTACGGTGAAGGTGATCCGCCGGATGGCACCAAGAGCTTCCGCGACGCGCTCTTCACCGAAGGCGCGCCCAGCCTCAAAACGCTGCGCTACTCCATGTTCTGCCTGGGCGACTCGCACTATGAACACTTCTGCAAGTTTGGCATCGACCTGGACGAACGCCTGCAGGTGCTGGGCGCGACACGCTTTATTCCGCGCGCGGAGTCGAACGTCGACGTGGATGAGCCGTTCGCGAAATGGAAGGGGGACTTGCAGCCGCACCTGACGCACAAGCACGACGAGTCGAACGTCACCATCCAAACGGATCACGCGTATCCGCCCGCGAGCGCAGCCGACGCCATGCCTGCCGAACCGGTCAGCGTGCACACTCGCGATAACCCCTACGCCGCCGAACTCCGCGAGCGCACACCGCTTACCAGCGACATTTCAAGTAAGCTCACGCTGCACCTCAGCCTCGGCCTCGGCAACTCCGATGTGACCTATCAGGCAGGCGATGCCTGCGGCGTCATCGCGCAGAACGACCCCGCGCTGGTACACGACATTCTTGCGCTGCTGCCGTTTGACGGTGCCGCCACCGTCGAACTGCCTAAGCTCGGCGCCGTCAGCATCGAGCAGGCGTTGCTGCATTACCTGCAACCCACGCGCCTGAGCCGCAAGATCGTGCACGCGTTCGCCGACAAGGCGCAGTGCAAGACGCTCGGCACGCTGCTGTCGCCGGAGCAGGGCGCGCACCTCGAAACGTTCATGTACGACCGAGGCCTGATCGATTTGCTGCACGACTATCCCGGCGTCATCGCCACCCCGGATGAGCTCGCCGCCTTGCTGCCGAAGCTGGCTCCACGCTTGTATTCCATTTCGTCGAGTCCCGCCGCGCATGGCCGCGAGGTGCACTGCACCGTCGCAGTCGTCCGCTATCGCTCGCACAACCGCGAGCGCGGCGGCATCGCCAGCACCATGCTGTCGGACCGCGTGGACGTAGGCGCAACCGTGCCGATGTACATCCAGCCCAACAACAAGTTCCGCCTGCC
>CALMON010000004.1:1640-4233 GCA_937871785.1 uncultured Granulicella sp. | reverse complement strand
ACCGTCCACGCTTGGCAAACTAGCGGTGTTGCGGTTACTTTGTGAATTCGCGGATCCGAAATCGTCTAGGTCGCCGATGGCAACCGTTCGGAATAGATCCGCTGGCCTAACCGCGCTTCCCACCAAGTGCCAGTATTGGCCGACCGGGATCGAATCGTCTGTGAGAGCGGGTTCGGTTCGCAAGACATCGCCGTGAAGGAGACGAGTCGAACCACCAGAAAGAATATTGTCGGTGCGCGTCTAAGACAGGCACGGCAGCGATTCAGTCTCCAATTCTCGCAAGTCGACCTTTCGGCATGTTTGATGGATGCTGGCATTGCCATTTGTCGGACGGCGGTATCGAAAATCGAGTCTGGCGAGCGGTATGTGACAGATTTTGAGTTGGTTGCGCTGGCCAAGTGTCTGCAAGTTTCAACTGCTTGGCTACTTGGTGAGACTAACCTGTATAAGGGGGCCGACGTAGAAAACGGATTATAAAGCACGTTAAGGCTCTGGGAGACCGTTTTTCGTCCATCGTCGCAGAGTTCATTCAGCAGCGATGAGCGGAGCGTTCTCATGGATGGTAATTCTATCCAATTCAGCAGTCGCCCGAAAGCTGGTAGTCATGCGTCCGTAAGGACGCTTGACCATGCCCCGCCGCACCATCCTTTCCGACGCTGAGCTTGCCAGTCTACTCGCCCTGCCCGACACAGAGGCAGAACTGATCCGCCGCTATACCTTCAGCGACGCCGATCTGGCGATCATCGCGCAGCACCGTGGCCCAGCCAACCGCCTGGGTTTCGCCGTGCAGCTCTGCTACATGCGTTATCCAGGCGTCGTGCTGAGTGCCGGTGACGCGCCGCCACGAATGCTGCTTCAGCTCGTGGCAGCGCAGTTGAAGGTCTCGCCGGAACACTGGTCAGCTTACGGCAGGCGGGAGCAGACCCGCCGCGAACACCTCGTCGAATTGCAAACGGTGTTCGGCTTCCAGCCGTTTGCCAAGCGACACTACCGCGCCGCGGTGCACGGCCTCGAAGAACTGGCCTGGCAGACCAACAAAGGCGTCGTGCTGGCGGCTGCGTTGGTCGACAGGCTCCGCCAGCAAAGCATGCTGCTGCCGACCGCGCCCGTCATCGAACGCATCTGTGCGGAAGCCATCACGCGTGGCAACCGACGGATCTACCGCGCGCTCAACGAGCCGCTCGTCAACGCGCATCGGCGGCGCTTGGATGGCTTGCTCGAACGCAAGGAGGACAGCAAGAAGACGCAGCTTCAATGGGTGCGCCAGTCACCCGGGCGGCCGAACTCACGCCACATGCTCGAACACATCGAACGGCTCAAGCATTTACAGGCGGTCAATCTCCCGGACGGGATCGGGCGCAGCCTGCACCAGAACCGTCTGCTCAAGCTCGCCCGCGAAGGCGGCCAGATGCGTGCGGCTGAGTTGGCCAAGTTCGAACCGCAACGCCGTTACGCCACGCTGGTCGCCTTGGTGGTCGAAGGCGTCGCCACCGTGACCGATGAAATCGTCGACCTGCACGATCGCATCCTGGGCAGGATCTTCAACGCGGCCAAGCAGCGCCACCAGCAGCAGTTCCAGGAGTCTGGTAAGGCCATCAACGACAAGGTGCGCTTGTACAGCAAAATCGGCCGAGCGTTGCTGGAGGCGCGGCAGAGCGGCACGGATGCGTTCGCCGCCATCGAGTCGGTGATCCCGTGGGAGGCGTTCGTCGCCAGCGTGACCGAAGCGCAAACACTCGCGCCCTCGGACGACTTCGACTACCTGCCCCGGGTGGTAGACAGCCATGCGATGGTGCGCCGCTACGCCTCGGCTTTCTTGGCAGCCTTGGACTTCAGCGCCGCGCCGGCCGCGCAGGCTGTGCTCGACGCCGTCGGCGTGCTCCGCGCGATGTATGCCAGCAACTACCGATTGCTGCCGGCGGACGCCCCGACAGCCTTTATCAAAAAGCGTTGGGAGAAGCTGGTGTTCACGGTTGGCGGCATCGACGTGCGCTTTTACGAGATCTGCGCGCTGTCAGAACTCCGCAACGCCCTACGCTCCGGTGACGTCTGGGTGCGTGGATCGCGCCAGTTCAAGAATTTCGAAGAGTACCTGCTGCCGCCGCCGAGCTTTGCCGCCCTGCGCCGTTCTGATGCGTGGCCGCTTGCCGTGGCTCCGGACTGCGCCGAGTACCTTCGTGAACGGATGGAACTGCTCAGCCAGAAGCTGAAAACCATCGACGCCTTGGCGGCAACAAACGATCTGCCCGACGCCATCGTCACAACTTCCGGCCTGAAGATCACGCCGCTGGACGCGGCGGTGCCGGAAGCTGCGCAAACGCTCATCGACCAGTGCGCGGGCCTGTTGCCACACGTGAAGATCACCGAACTGCTCCAAGAGGTGGACGGCTGGACAGGCTTCACCCGGCACTTTACCCACATCAAAAGTGGCGAGACGGCCCGGGACAAAACCTTGCTGTTGACCGCTGTGCTCGCAGACGCAGTCAACCTCGGGTTGAGCAAGATGGCGGAATCGTGCCCCGGCACGACGCCCGCGAAGCTCTCGTGGCTGCAGGCATGGCACATTCGAGATGAAACGTATTCGGTCGCGTTG
>CALMON010000004.1:473-1630 GCA_937871785.1 uncultured Granulicella sp. | reverse complement strand
GCCCTTCGCCGCGCATTGGGGCGAGGGCGTCACCTCGTCCTCAGATGGCCAGCGCTTCAAGGCGGCCAGTCGCGCCGAGAGCACCGGTCACGTCAACCCGAAGTACGGCACAGAACCAGGGCGCATGTTCTACACGCACGTCTCCGACCAGTACGCTCCCTTCCACACCAAGATCGTCAACGTGGGCGTGCGTGACGCGACCTACGTGCTCGACGGCTTGCTCTACCACGAAAGCGACCTGCGGATCGAAGAGCATTACACGGACACGGCTGGTTTTACCGACCATGTCTTTGCCTTGATGCACCTGCTCGGCTTCCGTTTCGCTCCCCGCATCCGCGATCTTGGCGAAACGAAGCTATACACACCGGCTGACGGCAGGCAGTACCCGGCACTTGCCGCGTTGGTCGGCTCTCCTCTCAACCTCAAGGTGATCCGCACGCATTGGGACGAAATCCTGCGGCTAGCGGCCTCCATCAAACAGGGCACGGTGACCGCCTCCTTGATCCTGCGCAAGCTGGGCAGCTACCCGCGCCAGAACGGGCTGGCCGTCGCTCTCCGGGAACTGGGCCGCATCGAACGCACGCTCTTCATCTTGGAATGGCTCCAGAGCGTGGAACTACGCCGCAGGGTCAACGCCGGCCTCAATAAAGGCGAGGCGCGAAACGCCCTGGCCCGTGCCGTGTTCTTCAATCGCTTGGGTGAAATCCGTGACCGCAGCTTCGAACAACAGCGCCATCGTGCCAGCGGCCTGAACTTGGTGACGGCGGCCATTGTGCTCTGGAACACCGTGTACCTGGAACGCGCGGTTCGCGTGCTTTGGCGGCACGATCACAGACTGGACGAGGCCGCATGCAAACACTTGTCGCCGCTCGGCTGGGAACACATCAACCTGACGGGTGACTACGTCTGGAAGCAAACCCGATTTGTCGGACCGGGAAAGTACCGCCCGCTTCGTCCTCTCCAAGTGTCTTAACGTGCTTTATAATCCGTTTTCTACGTCGTCCCCAAGGCGTAAGACAAAACCTTTCCGTGATCCGGGCCGTGGCAACCGTCACGGCCCGGCTGCAATCCATCCGCGTCTTCCCGTTCGATCTGAACTCCAACAAAACTTATGCCCAACTACGTTCCTTACCGCGACTACATTGAGACCATCGACC
>CALMON010000004.1:0-463 GCA_937871785.1 uncultured Granulicella sp. | reverse complement strand
CCCATTCAATGTTCAACCACGTTCAGGCTGAGAGAGCGCGTCGGCAACAGGCCGTGCCTGACTCGGTAGAGAACCGGACTGATGCACTCGAAAAGCCGTTCCGGCTCCGGTCAGGACTCGTCTATCGTCCAGAGCCGGTTGTGCGGACAAGCCACGGACCCTCGGCTTTCGAGGCTGCCCGGCAGTAAGCAAGCATAGGATTCCTATTGGAGGATCTACCGTCCGTGGAAGGGCGACGGCAAGCTCACAGGATTTTTCTCCAGACGACATCTTCGTTGTTACGGCGGTCAAAGAAGGCGTCGGCCTTGCCGTCCGCGCCCAGGTGAAAGAGGATGCGTCCCTCCACTCCCTTGCGGAAAAAGAGGTCCGCCACTTCAGGATAGTTGGGAAAGCAGCGGTTAAGTACCTCGCGAACATCCTCGGTAAAACTCTACCCAGCAATTTTTAGCTGTGGCGACCGTCC
>CALMON010000003.1:3343-6650 GCA_937871785.1 uncultured Granulicella sp. | reverse complement strand
TTCGGGAAGACACCGAATATCGGCGCGCTGGACTGGGGGTTGACCGCGATCCCAATTACCTACGATCCGCCGCGCGCAACGCCCGAAGACGTGCGCGCCGCCGACCCCGCAACTTTGCAAATTCCTGCTCTACGCGGCATGCCGGTTGCGGTCGTGAGCGGAGAGGTGTCGCCGCAATCGAAGTACGCGCCTGACATGGTGGCTTTTCTGACGCACGCCGGTGCCGCCGTCGACGCGCTCCATCTGCCTAACCTGGGGATACATGGAAACGGGCACGGGCTGATCTACGAAAAGAACTCCGACCAGACGATCCAGCCTGTGTTGCAGTGGCTCGACCGCAACGTAAAGGGGTCGAAAGGAGCTTAGGCATGAAGACCGTATTTGTGACGTACGCGGGTGACTCGAGCACCCGCTTCGACCGCCAGTACTATGTGGAAAAGCACCTGCCGCTGGTCACCGCGGCCTGGGGACCTCACGGCATGCAGAGCATCGCTGCCTTCTTCCCGGCTGGAACAGGGGAAGGGATGATCGCGGTTTGCGTGTGTGAGTTTCGCGATGACGACGCGATCACGGCTTCGTTGCACGCCCCTGAAACCAAGGCCGTCATGGAAGACGTTCCGCGCTTCACCGACGCCAAGCCGAGGCAACTGCAAGCCACGTCGCTGACCGCTTAGGGGCCGTGTTGCAAGCACTTTAATCAGGAGAGATTGCATGAGACTTGTTCCCATTCCGCCGGCAGAGCTCAACGATGCACAGCGCCAGCTTTTCGACAGCATCGTCGCCTTTACCCGGGCACAGAATCCCAAATTCCTCATCGCCGATGAACAGGGAGCCCTGGTAGGTCCGTTCAATCCGATGGTGCACTTTCCGCAGTTCGGCAATGCGGCTTGGGGAGTGAACCTCGCTCTATCGAAAAACACAACGTTGCCGAAGCCGGTCCACGAGTTGATCATTCTCGTCACGGGTGCGCGCTTCACTTCTCGTTATGAAATTTACGCACATGAGCTGGTCGCAGGCGATGCGGGCCTTTCAGATGCCAAGATCGCCAGCCTGGCTGCGGGTGGCCGCCCCAGTGATTTAAACGAGGAGGAGGGCATCGCCTTCGACGTGGCCTCCGTGCTGGTACGTGGAGCGCAGCTCCCCGATTCCACGTATCGGGCCGCGGTTGCTGCCTTTGAAGAGCAGGGTGTTGCCGAGATGATTTACCTGGTCGGCTTCTACTGTCTCATCTCGGTTCTGCTGAATGGATACGACGCAGCGGTTCCCGGACGTGCGGAAATCCGCTAAACCCATCTCAACGCGAGGAGCAGCTATTCATTGTCACCGCTAAGCCGAAGAGACTTCATAGCAAGCGCACTCGCCGCAGGAGGCGCCATGGTCGCACCGGAATCCTCATACGGAGAAGAGAGTGTGCCGCCAACTTCAGGCGCGGCTCCGGCCGTCGAGCCGCACACGATCCGCAGCGTGGATGTCGATCTGACGATCAATGGCGCGCAGCACCGCCTGGCCAGTCTGGACGTGAACGCCACGCTGCTGGACTGCCTGCGTGACGCGCTGCACCTGACCGGGACAAAGAAGGGCTGCGGTCTGGGCCAATGCGGTGCCTGCACCGTGCTAGTAGATGGCCGCCGCGTCAACGCCTGCCTTTGTCTGGCCGTCATGCAACAAGGCAAGCAGATCACCACAATCGAAGGCATCGGCATAGAAGGCGATCTCCATGTGCTGCAGTCCGCTTTCATCCGGCACGATGCCTTTCAGTGCGGCTACTGCACCTCTGGACAGATCATGAGCGGCCTGGCATGCATCCACGAAGGCCACACGCGAAGTGACGACGAGGTCCGCGAGTGGATGAGCGGCAATCTGTGCCGCTGCGGAGCGTATACGAACATCGTGGCCGCCGTGCGTGAAGCTGCGCAAGGGAGTGTCGCCAAGTGACTCCGTTTACCTACGCAAAGCCGGAAAGTGTTGCGCAGGCCGTACGCAGCGGGGCCGGTCATCAGTCCGACGCGAAGAGCTCTGCGTTGGACTTCTTCGCGGGTGGTACCGACATGGTGCAGCTGATGCAGGAGCGCGTGCGCAACCCGGAGCACGTAGTCGATATTACGGGGCTGCCGCAACTCGACAGGATAGAGGTAGGCGAGCAGAGCACGCGCCTGGGAGCGCTGGTGCGTATGAGCGACGCGGCATCACATCCGCATATCGTTGAGGTGTTTCCGGTTGTGGCGGAAGCCCTTCTCGCGAGTGCCTCGCCCCAGGTTCGGAACCTGGCGACTCTCGGCGGGAATCTGCTGCAGCGCACGCGTTGCGGCTACTTTCGCGACGTAGTCACCCCGTGCAACAAGCGCATTCCGGGAAGCGGCTGCCCGGCGATCGACGGGCAGAACAGAGGTCTTGCCATCCTAGGCACGAGCCAGCGCTGTATCGCCACGTACGCCGGCGATTTTGCGAATGCGCTGATGGTCCTGGACGCGAGCGTCCTTATCGCCGGCAGCGCCGGACTCCGGACAGTCGCTCTCGCCGACTTGCACCGGCAGCCCGGCGACACCCCGCATCTGGAGACACATCTGCAACCTGGCGAGCTGATCGTTGCGATCGAGCTTCCACATCTGGCCGTGGGTCTTCGTTCGCACTACCTAAAGGTGAGAGACCGCACCAGTTTTGCGTTTGCGTTGGCCTCGGTAGCTGTGGGGCTGGATATGGCATCCGATGGCACCGTGCGCGATGCGCGAATTGCCGTGGGAGGAGTAGCGACCACGCCGTGGCGCCTGCCTCGGGTGGAGCAGGCATTGCGAGGGCACAAACTCGACGCGGAACTTTGTCGCGCGGCGTCGGCCCTTGCCTCTGCGGACGCCGTGCCGCATGGACAAAACGCCTTCAAAGTAACTCTCTTAGAGCGAGTCGTGGCTCGCGGCCTGGAAGAAACGGGAGGGCTCGCATGACTGCCACCGTCGGACAACCCATAACCCGCGTTGACGGGCCGGTCAAAGTCACCGGAAACGCAAAGTACGCTGCGGAGTTCGCCCCCGAAGGCCTTGTCTACGCAGCTCTGATCGAAAGCACGATTCCGGCGGGAACGATTAAGGCGATAGACAGCACCGCGGCTGAAGGCGCACCCGGTGTTCTGCTTGTCCTCACCCATCGCAATGCACCCAGACTCCCGTATCTGCCTGCTAAAGAGCGGGCCGCCGTGGAGCCCGTCGCGGGCGAGGCGTTGAAGGTGCTGCAGGACACCCGCGTTCTTTTTAGCGGGCAGCCGATCGGTGTCGTCGTGGCTGGAACGCAGTCACGGGCGGAGCACGCGGCCTCG
>CALMON010000003.1:0-3243 GCA_937871785.1 uncultured Granulicella sp. | reverse complement strand
CCGTACATCGGCGGCGCGTTTGGATCGGCGCTGCGCACCTGGCCCCACGTCACCCTCGCCGCGCTCGCCGCACGACAGGTTGGCCGGCCCGTGCGCCTGGAACTAAGCCGTCGCCAGCTTTATTCTTCGATCGGCTTTCGCCCACGTTCAGAACAGCACGTCCAGTTGGGAGCCGACAGGGACGGCCGCCTCCAGTCGCTCATTCAGGAAGCGGTAGCCCAGACCTCGACCTACGAAGAGTTTGCCGACGCTACGCTCGACGTCCCGGCTTCGACCTACGCCAGCGAGAACCGCCGCACGAAGTACAGCCTGATCCCGATGCACACGAACACGCCGACGCCGATGCGTGGGCCCGGCCACGCCACAGGTCTGATCGCGCAGGAAATCGCGATGGACGAACTGGCGGCAACCCTTGAAATCGACCCCATCGAACTACGCCTGCGCAATTTCGCGGAACGCAACCCACGCAAGGATTTGCCGTGGTCCAGCAATGGCCTGCGCGAGTGCTACCGCTTAGGTGCGGAGCGCTTTGGCTGGAGCACGCGTAACCCGAAGCCACGTTCGATGCGCAACGGGCGCAACCTCGTCGGCATGGGTATGGCCACGGCCATGAATCCGGCGCCGCGCTATCCTTCGAAGGCTTCCGCCACGCTGTTTGCAAATGGCACTGCCGTTGTACGTAGCGCCACCAGCGACATGGGGCCCGGCACCTACACCGCCATGACGCAGATCGCCGCGGATGCACTCCACCTGTCCTTAGAGCGGGTCAGCTTCGAGCTCGGCGACACACGGATGCCGATCGCGAAAGAACATGGCGGGTCTACGACGACGGTTAGCATCGGCCCGGCAATCCGGGCAGCCTGCGTGGCCCTGCAGGCTAAGCTTGACGCGCTGGCGACCAATGCAGGAACGCCGGGCAAGCATGAGCCGGCCGACATTCTCAAGCTTGCCGGTTTGGACAAACTCGAGGCAGAAGGAAGCGCGGAGCCCGGCGACACGCAGAAGCAATATTCCACCTACTCGTTTGGCGCTGTATTCGTCGAGGTCCACATCGACCCCGATTTTGGGACGGTTCGGGTGCCTCGCATCCTGGGTGCCTATGACGCTGGACGCGTCATCAATCCGCGGCTTGCGCACAGCCAATGCATCGGTGGCATGGTCGGTGGCATCGGGATGGCGCTGCTCGAAGAGGCGGAGTGGGATGCTCGCTTCGGCCGGGTGATGAACGCCAACATCGCCGAGTATCTCGTGCCCGTTTGCGCGGATGTACTGGACCTCGATGCGATCTTTGTGCCCGGAGAGGATACCGTTCTCAGCCCGCTCGGCAGCAAGGGTCTGGCCGAGCTGGGCCTCTGCGGGGTTGCGCCTGCCATTGCAAATGCGGTCTGGCACGCAACGGGAAAACGCATACGCCATCTGCCCATCACAGCCGACAAACTCCTAGCCCCATCAACTCGATGAAACGCCGTATTTTTCAGAAGAATCGAGAGACACATGACAGAAGAAAGATCACCCAAACAGACCTTGGAAGATTTCTACGAAGCGGAAGGAAAGTACATGCGAGCGAGAGCCTCTGGTGAAGAAGCCAGCTTCGATGGCATTGCCGCCACGCTTTCGCCGGCCGTCAAGCTGCATCAGTCGCCTGATCTGCCGTTCGGCGGCGAGTACGTCGGCCATCAACAGTATGAAAAATGGGCCGTAGCCATGAGCGCCATTTTCGATACGCTCGAAGTAGCGGAGCAGGAATGGTTCGAGAATGGAGACAAGGTCGTTGTCATCTGTCGCTTCAAAACTCATTCACGAATTAACGGGTCTACACAGGACCTTCCCATGGGGCAGATCGTCACCGTCAAGGCCGGCCTGATCACCGACTTTCGTCCCTTCTACTGGAATGTTCCCGCCTACACTGCGGCCGCGCAGCCATCACTGCTCAGGAAGGCGAACAGTCTCCCTACGTCGTTGAAAGAATAGGAGAGCACCTATGTCAGGCAACCTTACGCAGATGATAGAAGACCTTCTCGCAGATCCCACAAATCCCGAAGTTGTGCGATCCTTATGCGATCCCGATATCACTTACGTTTCCCTCATTTCGACAATCCTGATCTGAAGCGCATCATGCCGTGGACGGGCACGGCGCATGGTCCTCAGGCGGTCATCGATACCTATAGCCAGGTTGGAAGGTATTGGAAGAACCATGGGCTGAGCATTACGGATCGGCTTGAGTCAGGCGAGAGCGCCGCCGTATTCGGCAGCTTCACTTACGAATCGCACACACAGCACCGCACCGTCACATCACCCTTTTGCATCCTCATCCGGGTTCAACGCGGGAAGATCGTTTACATGCAGTTCATGGAGGACACCTTCGGCACTGCTTCCACATTCAAGGAGGGAGGTACTTGGAAAGTTCGAAGCGACCCTGCGGGCAAAGGAATCGAGGTCTAAGCTCGGATGACAGATACCCCGCAAACGCGGTAACGACAAAGCTCGCGGAGTCACCATTGGTACCCAGAAATCGCATTGTCAGGAGCAACACCGGTCAGGGCGGCTCCGGCTCCAATCCGATGCGGTCGTCGACCGCATTTTGCGACCGCTGCTTCCAGCCGAGATAACGCTCAATCGGTTGGACGGACACGTGCCCAAGCGGGAACTGTATCTCTTCGAGCTCCCAGCCCGCCAGATGACACAGGCGAGCGCAAGTCCTGCGGAGGTCGTGAGGAGCAACAGGGCCAAAGCCGCAATCTGAGGCTGCTTTTCTCGCGATCGAATAGACGACCTTCGCGGTAAATCCGCTGCCCCAAACCCTACCGTTCTGGCGACCGAACGGAACAGGGTGCCACTCGCCAGGTTTGCCGACTTCAACCATGCATCCACGGTTACCTTGACCCACGCCGGCACAGGCACAGTTCGCACGTGACCGCCTTTGCCCACCAGGTTCACCAAGATCCGGGGATCCTCACGGAGCGGCAAGTCGTCAATCCTGATCGTCACGATTTCAGCCCGGCACAGACCACACCCTATGAGCATGGCGAGTACGGCTCGGTTCCACACGTTCCGGAGCTCCAATCCAGCAGGTGCGGAGATGAGGGTGCTACCTTGCTCGGCAGAAAGCCAGTCCCGACCCGGACGCCCAGCCTCTTTGCACCTTCACTCGGCGTATACCGGCGGCGAGATCAGGGCTCAGGAGGGCCACAGTCGGATGCTTCGTACGCCACTCGGCGGACAGCGGCCAACCTAAGGTTGATT
>CALMON010000002.1 GCA_937871785.1 uncultured Granulicella sp. | reverse complement strand
ACATAGAATATGTGTTATCGGACATAACGAGTTGGCGCTACAGGAAAGAGCTCTAAATGATGATCATGCATCTTCAACTTTGCAGCCGAATTCTCAGAAGTTGAAGGCAAAACCACCTTGTATCGATCGCGGGGCTTGAGCAAGAAACAGAATATGCCCATCCGCAGCGACGACTGGCTGGTAGCCCTGCTCTAGCAGGTTCGTCCCTTGAATGACGGCGTCGACCCCCTCGGGTAGAAGGCGCCCGAGCCACAAGCGCTGACGCAGGTAAAAGCCCAGATAGGCCGCGTCCTGGTTGGAATTGTAGGAATCCACCGGCGTTAGATTGCGCTCAGGCTGCCAGTTATACTGCGCGCGCAGGGTGGTCCCGGAGCGGACGATCTTGCCTTTCAGCGAGGCGTTTGCGGAATAAGAGACCCGTTTGCCGGTATTTTGTTGCACCATGGCGAGCGACAGCGCATTCGGCATCGCGACTGCGGTGCCGAATACTGGTTCAGTTGTGGCACTTGCGCTGGCGCTATTGACCAGTGCCGTTCCCAGATCATAATTGACCCACAAAGCCAGGGCCCTTGTCACCGGCTGCACCATGGAAACACTTAAACCCTTGCCCCTATAGCCGGCAGCCGCGAGAGTAAAGCTTGCGGTCGTCGGGTCGGCCAGCAGTGGCGAGGCCAGAAGATCGGCTCGCCCGGGCGCCCCGCTGCCGCGTAATTGAGCGTGTTCCATGTGGTCGCTGAAGGCTGAAACCTCAACGACCCGCGTGCCCAGCTTTCGACTCATGGAAAGCTCATGATGGCTTCCCTTGGCGCTTAGCGGATTGCCTTTGTCGTCGGCAAAGAGTCGCAGTGTCGGTTTCAGTCGGTCGAGATCCTCCGAGCTTTGGACGTCGCGGGACGTAGCGTAGTGGTACTCAATCAGCAGCCCCGAGGTCGGGCGAACCCCCACACGCACGAACGGTTCGCTCGTAAGCCGGGTGGCCAGCACATGCTCCGCGCGCACCACGGAGCCGGCGTCGAGCACGACCAAGTCGCCAAGTTTGATCTCTTGCGTGCTGGCGATCTGCATGACGGTAACCCCGTTCGAAGCAGCGCCGGTAATTTCTGGATGCGACTGGTAGGCGGCGACCAGTCGAGTGTTGCCGCCAAATGGCGAGCGACGCTCGTAGCCGGCGCTCACTTCGGCTGCCGGAGCGACCGGAAACGGAACCCGCGATCCGCCGACGTCGGCGCGGAAAATGGCGCCATCCCCGTTTTCGATGGTACGGTCCAGCACCAGAATCTGGTGCGTTCCTCCTTGCCCGAACTCCCCATCGCCGGACAGCACACTGACGCGGGCCTGCGTCGAAGCCCGTCGTTGGTGTTCGGCGCTCGAAGAAAGGCGAACCGCGTCGTCCTGATCGTCGACAAGGCGAAGCAGAGGCCGGTTTGCCGACGATCGCAGCGCCCACTTCCAATCGTCGGCAGACTCATCGGCACCGCGCCGTTGCGCCGGGAGCCACGTTTCCGCCTCATAAAGGGTGTTCATCGTCAGGTTGATGATGGCCTGCGTGCCCGACTGGAGACGGACGTTATGTCGCGATGACGGCACGAAGAAAGCCGCAGTGGCGCGCAGTTGGTACTGCCCTGGCAGGACGGAAGGAATGAGATAGCGGCCGTGCGCGTCGGTGAACGCGGTCGCGATCACACTCGCGTCGGCCGAAAGTAGCTGGACCAGGGTGCCAAGCTGCGGCACGCCGTGGGCGTCACGCACCACGCCGGAGAGGGCTGCGTCGGAAGACGCGGCGAGCCCCGGAGACGCCAAAAGGAACATCAGCGTCAACGTGATGCAAACTTTTATTTGGCCTGCTTTCATGCGCTTGCCTTCCCCCGGCGGTCCGCGCGCTCACTGCTCTCCAAGAATTTCGCGGAATCGGCCACTGCGACTCTGTCCTGCGTGGCGTCCTTCCCTGCTTGCCGTTCTTATTGCACCACCGTAAATGGAGCGGATTGGGCAATTTGCTGCTTGGAATTGCTGTCGTTGATTTTGATAGTCACCTCGTACTTGCCGGGCTCCAGACTGGCGAGCGGAAGGCTCTTTTCGAGGGTGAGTTGATCGGCATTGGGATTGAGTTTTGAGGCGCTTTCCTGCGTCTCCAAGATCTGCTTGTTCGTCGCCATGTCCAGAATCTGGTATTCGATCGTCGCGTCGTTCTTCTTATTTGTGGAATCGATCCCGAGGTTATACACCTGCATCCAGAAGTTCAGGTTTTGGCCGCGGTGGAATGTCACCGGCGTGGACACAGTAGGGGGAACCCGGGGACGGATCTTGGTGTTGCCGATCACGAAGTTGCCGGTGCTGACGTCCTTCGACGGAACGCGTTCCATCTGGTCGGCAAGGATCAGCGAGGACGCTGCCAGTTTGTCGTCATCGTATTTCGGCACGTTGACGCTACGTTTCCAAGTGCCGATGTGGTCGGGATTATTCACATCCTTGATAACGATTTCCACTTTGTACAAGCCGGGGCGCAGAGGAAGCGCCTTCCAGTACACCGACAATTCGTTCTGCTTGCGGGTCAGCAGATCGGCGGGGGTGTCGATCTTGACCGTATCCTCGAACGTTTGCACCGCGCGATGGTTCAGGTTCGAAACGCGCCCGAGAATATTTACGGTCGCCGTCGAAAAACCTTCCTTGCTGTTGAAGGTCATGTCCTTATTACGGATCTGCAAAGTCAGTGGCACCATGACGGTGTCGTTGGTCAGCTTGACGTAATCCGTTCGAACGTCAAACAGGAACGGTGGACCGGTAAGGATCTTGGCGTTCGAGCCGAGGAACTCGTCGAGATCGGCGAACTTGACCGGAGGTGGTGCAAAGATTTTCGCGAAGGTATCGAGACGGTCGAACTGCTTGGACTGTTGCGCGGCGGAGTTGGGTCCGGTGGGCAGTTGCTCAAGCCCGCCGCCGGAAAAGCGGTCTGCCTGCGTCGCTTTGCCGAGGCTCTCATACAAACTCTGGCCGGCACCGGGGGTGTGCTTCAGGGCGTCCTTTTCAGAGCGGTCGATGGTGGCGTGGTAATCGCCGCACATGCAGCTATCGACGAACTCGATATCGATGTTGTCGCCGACACTGGGGAGATAACGGTAGTGCCAAACTTCAAACGGAAAGGTGGAGGTGTTGCCGCCGCCTTCTTCAAGGGGACGGTCATAGTTGCCGCCGGATGGGTGCGAATCGATCGAGTCCGGCTTGCCGAATGCGATATAGATATGGCCGCGGTCGGTGCGCCAGCCGGGCTTGCCAGCGGCAAAGTGCTCATTCGCGTAAGCGATGCGAAGGTAATGCTGCTCGCGAAATTCGTTTTCCGGCGAGTCGGGATTCGGGTTGCGGCGTAGCCAGAACTGCTCGATAAACTGCTCGCGCTCTTCTTCATTGGCTAGATTTTTGAATGCCTGGGACTCTTCGTCGGTGATGATCCAGACGACATCCTCCGAGAGCCACTTTTTGTCCTCCGGCGAAAGCTCGTTTTTCAAGCTCTTGCGGCGGCGACGCTCGGCCGTGTCGCTCAGCCGCGTCTTCAGGGGGTCTGGGTTCTCTTCAACAGGCGCAACCTTATCGACGCCTCCGTTGGTGGAGTTGGTGGACTGGGCATGGCCCCCGGACACTCCGCTGAAAAGCAGCAGAGATAGTGCAAGAGGGGCAAAAACAGATACACGCATGGCCGGGGTTTCTCCTGTTTCCAACTAGACGTCTCCATTCTATGC
>CALMON010000001.1 GCA_937871785.1 uncultured Granulicella sp. | reverse complement strand
CGTCCTACCTATACCGCGCCCGCGCCGCCTCCAGGTGGCCCTCCCGGGCCGCCGGCGCAACCAGGGCGCGGGCGCGGGATAGGTAGGACGTGGTCCGGTTTGCGGCATGACCACGCGGCGCGGCGCGGGTGCCGGTGGGCCCGGCGGCGGTGCCGGAGCGGCGACCGGCTCGGGTGCAGCGACCGCGACAGGTTCCGGAGCGGAAGGCACTGGTGGCGGCGGTGCCACGGCGGCTACAGGGGCCGGCTGCGGAACGGCTGCGGCGCGCACAACCACGGGTGCTGTCGGTGTGGAGCTGGCGATGGCTGGCGGAGGAACGGCGACAGCCGTCGCGCGAGGCGCGGGAGGACGAGCAGCCACGGCGGCGGCGGAAGCGACGATGTTCGCTCCCTGCCGTGGCAGGGGAACGATGCGGCGCGGCGCGTTGGCGGCCTGTGCCGGAACCTGCGCTGCCGGGGCGAACGTTGGCTGAACAGGCGCGGGTGGCGCCACGGTTGCGGGCGGCGGCGCTGCGACAAGGGGAGCCTGAACCGGCGGTGCGCTTGGAGCAGGAGTCACGACGGGAGCATCCACAGCCGCACGCACGGGAACGGGAGGAGCCGCGGGAGCTGGGACGGATCTACCAACCACTGGCGGCGCTACCGTAAATGCTGGGCGGGGGTTGCTGGGCGGCGGAGTCGCCGTGGGCGGAGCTACCGCAACGGCGGGGCGCGGTGGTGGCGCGTTCTTCGCGGCGGCTTCGGCCTGTTTGCGCTCAAGAATCGCCTTCAGCGCGTCACCGGGCTTCGACACCTGCGAAAGGTCGAAGCGGGGCGCTGCGGCGACCGGCCGCGCGGAGGGAGCCTGGCGTCCGCCACGCTTGAAATAAGCGCGGACTTTCTCCGCCTCATCTTCTTCGATGGAGCTGGAGTGCGTCTTTTTTTCGGCGACGCCAACCGCAATCAGAGCATCCAGGATCGGCTTGCTCTTGACTTCCAATTCTCGTGCAAGATCGTTGATTCGAACTTTGCTCATCTGTCCTTTGTGTGTTTCTCTTACGTGTCAGCTGGTCATGGCAGCCCCATCGAAGAGAATAGGGCCGAACGCCGCGGGGCGAGGTTCGACCGTGTTGTTAGTATCGCCTGAAACCGCTGTTTTTCCTAGATATGCAGGAAAAACGGCGGCTTCGGACAGAAAATGGAGCGGCAGGCGGCGGTTACGCACGATTGCCGTTGTCATGGGTGTCGGAGTCGATGCCTTCGTCGGAGCTGTCCTGAGCCTCGTCGACCAGGGTGTCGAGGGTGTCGTTGTCGGTTTCGATCATCTCTTCGCGGGCGTCGGCGTCGTCGTTCGCGTCGGACATACGGTCTTCACGTGCGGCGAGCTCTTCGGTGGATATGTCGTCCACTTCGTAAGCCTCGCCGCCGTTGCCGGCCTGCGCTGCAAGAATCTCTTCAGGGGTTTTGCTCATGGAATGCACCTCATCCTGTTCGTTGCGTTCGTTGCCTTCTGTTTCTTCAGATGCTTCCGAGATGGCGGCAAGCTCCGCCGTCGTCGCGTCAGGCTCCGCCGGTACGGGAACCGGCCGGGCTTCGCCTTCTTCGTACTGGCCGAAGTAGTGTCGAACGGCGACCGAAATCTTCTCGACCGTCTTTTCGCCGATGCCCGGAACTTCCGACAGCTCTTCGGCGGTCATGTCGGCCAGCGCCTCGACTGTGGTAATGCCGGCGGCGATCAGCTTTTCCATGGTGGACGCGCCGATTTCAGAAACCGCTTCGATCGGCGTCGACGGCCCGCCGGTCATGGCTTGCATCTGCTGCTCGACTTCCTGGCGCTTTTCTTCTTCGCTCTTGATGTCGATCTTCCATTGCAGCAGCTTGGCGGCAAGCCGGACGTTCTGACCCTTTTTGCCGATCGCGAGTGAAAGCTGGGTGTCGTCGACGATCACTTCAATCTGCTTTTCAGCGAGGTCCGTAATCGAAACGCGGGATACCTTGGCGGGCTGCAGAGCTTTCTCGGCAAAGGTGGTAATTTCTTCCGAAAACTCGATGATGTCGATCTTTTCGCCGCGCAACTCGCGGATGATCGACTGCACGCGCATCCCCTTCATGCCGACGCAGGCGCCGACCGGGTCAACGTCCTTGTCGCGCGAGATCACGGCAATCTTGGTGCGCTCGCCGGCTTCGCGGGCGATGGCGCGGATCATCACGGTGCCGTCGTAGATTTCAGGGACTTCGGACTGAAACAGGCTCTGGACCAGCGCCGGCGCGGCGCGGCTGACGATCACCTGCGGTCCCTTGGCGGCGCGGTCGACGCGCAGCAGAACGACGCGGATGCGTTCGCCGACGGAGAACTGCTCCAGTCGCGACTGCTCGCGTTTGGGCATGCGGGCTTCGGCCTTGCCCAGGTCGAAGATGACGTCCATCGGCTCAAGCCGCTTGACGGTCGCGTTCAGGATTTCGCCGGCGCGGGCGCCGTATTCCTGGAAAACGGTGTCGCGCTCGGCTTCGCGGACTTTCTGGAAAATGACCTGCTTGGCCATCTGTGCGGCAATGCGGCCGAGAGGAGCGGTGTCCTTATAGAAGCGCAGTTCGCCGCCGACTTCGACTTCCGGCGCAAGCTCGCGGGCGGCTTCAAGGGTGAGCTGGTTGACCTCGTCTTCGACCTGCTCGGGCAGTTCGACGACGGTTTTGTAGACGTAGGCGCGCAGTTCGCCGGACTCGGGATCGAGCTCCGCGCGCATATTTTCGGTGGTCTTGTAATATTTGCGCGTGGCGAGCGCGATGGCGTCTTCTACCGCGGTGATCACCACGGCGGCGTCGATGCCTTTTTCGCGGCTGAGCATTTCAATGGATTGATGAAGGACGCTTGCCATGGTCTGTTCTCGATTCTTCGGGCTTTGGTGCGGGGAGCCGGTCAGTTCTGGTGGTGATTGATCAGTTGTGAATGGAGCTAAATCTCTGCGAGCAGATTTGCTTTCTCGACATTGCTCAGGTGAATGGTGGCGGTTTGCGTCGTCGCCCCGGTCTTTTTTGCTTTGCCCTTTTGTTTGATCGCGCCGAGGTCGAGCGTGAGCTGGTCGTCCGCGAAGGCGGTCAGGCGGCCAGTAAAGTGGCGGTTGGCGTTTACCGGTGTGAACGTTTGCAGCTTGACCAGCGAGCCGGTGAAGCGCTCATAATCGGACGGCTTGAGGAGCTTGCGTTCAAGTCCCGGAGAGCTGATCTCGAGCGTGTACTCGGTATCGCCGGGGATGAGGTCTTCGACGTCGAGCATGGTCCCGAAATCGTTGGCGAACGCGGCGCAGTCCTCGTGCGTGGTGCCGGAAAGAAGTTCTATGGGGACGCCTTTGGGCAGCTCGGAGTCGGGCGCGGCGGCGGCTTCGGCTAGTTTGGCGCGGCCGGCAGCGTCCTTTTCCAAGAAAACGCGCAGCGTACGGTGTTTCGCGCCGCCCGAGAATTCAAGGTCAACGACTTCAAGGCCGAGAGACCCGGCGACGCGGTCGGCAGTGGCGCGGATTGTGTCGAGCTGCAGGGCCATGGTGTGCTTCGGGCTTTCACTAAGGGGGTGGCGCCGGAGGTCTGGCGTACCTTGTTCGCGTACTTATTTCAGAGCAACAAAAAAGTGGGCTCTCGCCCACTCCTCGTTTCCGCCACATTCCCGGTGCGCTCACGGGTAAAGACCTGCGGCAGAATGAATCGTCTGCTTCCGTAAGTGTAGGCCGGTGCGGAGGATTTTTCAAGTAGACCTCCACACCGGCAAGACAAGCTTCAACGGTCAATTCCCCGACGAAGCCGTCTGGGTGGCGGGCGCGGCTGGCTTCACATACGTGTCCAGCCAGCGGCTTTCTTCCCACAGCACATGTTCCAGCGTTTCACGAGCTTCGTAGCCGTGGGCTTCAAGCGGCAGGAAGACCATACGGACGGTTGCGCCTTCGCCCTTGAGCGCGGCGTAAAAACGCTCCGTCTGGATGGGATAGGTGCCGGTGTTGTCGTCGGCTTCGCCATGGATGAGCAGGATCGGCGTCTTGATCTTGTCCGCGTAGCTGAACGGCGACATTTTGTAATAGACCTCAGGGTCCTGCCAGTAGGTGCGCTCTTCATTCTGGAAGCCGAAGGGAGTCAGTGTGCGATTATACGCACCCGACCGCGCGATGCCGGCGCGGAACAGGGTCGTGTGCGCCAGCAGGTTGGCAGTCATGAAGGCACCATAGCTGTGTCCCATGACGGCGACGCGCTTGGGGTCAACGACTCCGAGCGAAGCGCCGTAATCGATGGCCGACTTCGCAGCGTCGACCAGCTGCTCGACGTAGGTGTCGTTAGGCTCGGACTTGCCTTCGCCGATAATGGGGATGGCGGCGTTTTCAAATACCGCATAGCCGGTCTGGGCGAAAAACGTAGGCGAGCCCCAGGTGATGCGCGGAAAGCGGTTTGGCGACCCCGTGGTCTGCGAGGCGGCGGCGCGGTCCTTGAACTCCGCCGGGTAGGCCTCCATCACCATAGGCAATGGGCCCTGCGACTTGTCGTAGCCGGCCGGCAGCCACAGGGTCGCGGTCAGGTCGACTCCATCGGCGCGCTTGTAGTGCAGGAGCTGCTTGGTAGGCAGGGCGATGCCGGCGTAGGGCGACGCGAAGTGCGTAACGGGTTTGAAGTCCTTTGCGGCAGGATCGAGGGCCACGGACATATAGTTGGGCGCGTCGGTGACAGACTCACGGCGCACCAGCAGTTGGTTGCCGTCGAGCAACGCTTCGGCCGCGGCGTAATACGGGTCCGCGGAACGCCACAGGATGGTTTCTTCGCCGCCGGCGACGGGCATGGTCGCGACGAACGGCTTGTCGCCGCCGCGCGAAGCTCCCTGCGAGAAGAAATAAATGCCGGAGCCGTCGGGCGTCATGGCGAGCACCCGCTTGCCGGCGGCGTTCGGAACCGACGCGGGCTCGCCGGGTGAGCGGTACCGATCCTGCGAGGAGCCCTTATAGAGCACGGTCATCTTGCCGTTCGGGGTCGAGGGGTCAAACGCCAGCATCATGGTGCTGCGGTCGGAAAAGCGCGACACCTGCACGATGGCGAAGTGGTCGGTGCCCCAGTGGATACCGCCGGCCGCACCGGGGCCGTAGCCGCGCGCGATGTGCATGGGGAGCTCGAGCAGGACCTGCGGCGCTGCCTCAAACGGAGCCGACGACATCATCACGCGGTCGCGAACGTCGGCTGGCTTCGCGGGGTCGTCGCCTTCCGGAGCCGTGACCCACACCAGGGTGGCGGCAGCGTCGGCACGCCACTCGTAGTCGCGCGGGCCGGGCGCGACGGCGTCGCGGGAGATAGGCAGGTTGTCGGTGACGGGCCGATCGAAGAGGATGCGCGGTTCAGCGCTCCGACCAGAGCCTGGAAGCGTGACAATCTCGGTGACGGTGGGAAAACGCTCGGCCGGAACGGTGTAGCTGAAAGGCTTGTGCAACGCGGTTACCAGAGCGTAACGGCCGTTGGGAGAAGCGGAAACACGGTCGAGCAGCCCGACGACGGGGAGGCCTCCAACTGGCCCGTTCAGAGGCACCACATATAGCTGCGAGGTGGCGTAATACTCGAAGATGGCCTCGTCGTCGGGCGTCTGGATCATGTCTTCGTAGGTAGGCGCGGGCGTCACTTTGCCCAGATTTTCAGAAACATGCGGTCCGGTGGGCACGTCGCTGGGCTTCGGGGCCGCCGGTCGGTTGTGCGGTACAGCTTTGCACAGCAGCGCTTCGCTCGAAGGCATCCACTCAAACGGTGTGCGGCCAAGCACGGCGTTCAGCTTGACGCCGGCGATCTCGTGGGCGCGCGCAGTTGCCACGTCGATCACCCAGAGCTGCAGCGCGGAGGTTTCCGGCGTGTCGGCCACGCGCTCGACGAAGGCGACGTGCTTACTGTCGGGCGACCAGAGCGCGTCCGAAGCCTTGAGTTTTGCGGGCAAACCGCCGATCGGCCTGGCCGGCGAGCCGTCGATCGGCTGCAGGCTCATCGCCACCGAATACACGCCGCGGCTGGGGCCATTGGTCGAGGGGTTGAAGCGCAGGCCGGCAAGCCGGTAGCGGGGCAGGGCGACGTCCGCGATGGTGGGGAACGTGGCAGGCTGCTCGACAAGCAGCGTTTTGCGGTCGGGCGAGATGCGCGCCACGGGCGTCTGCGGAGCGGTCAGCAACTGCTCGATCGGCGCGGGCGGCTTCTGATACGTGACCGCGGTCTGCGCCGGCAGGGACGTGGCCGCTAGAGAAACCGTGAAGAAACAGGCAGCGGAAGCAAACGGGAGAAACCTGGAGTTCATGCGGGACCCTCGCGGACGGATAAGAATGTTTGGTTACGTTGATGTGAACATACACGAAGGATGTATGTCCAAAGTTTCAGCAGAACAGCCGAAGTGAGAAGATAGAGAATGCTGATTGCGAAAGAACTTGTTGAAGCGCTCACGTTCGACGACGTGCTGCTTGTACCCGCTTACTCCGATGTCGTTCCGACCCAGGTCAACACACAGACCCAACTGACGAAAAAAATCTGCCTGACCACGCCGTTGATGTCCGCGGCTATGGACACGGTGACGGAGTCGCGGCTTGCCATCGCCATGGCACAGCAGGGCGGCCTGGGCGTGGTGCATCGCAACTTGACGATTGAGCAGCAGGCCGGCGAGATCGACAAGGTGAAGCGGTCGGAGTCGGGGATGATCGTCGATCCGGTAACGATCGACCCGGAGCGGCCGATTTCAGACGCTCTGGAGGTCATGCGGCGGTTCAAGATTTCCGGCGTGCCGGTAACCAAGAATTCGAAGCTGGTCGGGATCTTGACCAATCGCGACCTGCGGTTCGTTTCGCAAACGGACCTGCCGATTGCCGACGTGATGACCAAGAAGAACCTGATCACCGTGCCCGTCGGCACGACGCTCGAAGAGGCCGAAGAAATCCTGCACGAGCACCGCGTGGAAAAGCTGCTGGTCGCGAATGATCAGTATGAGTTGAAGGGGCTGATCACGGTCAAGGACATCCAGAAGAAGCTGAAGTACCCGAATGCGAGCAAGGACGACAAGGGCCGGCTGCGGGTGGCCGGGGCGATTGGCGCGACGGGAGATTACCTTGAGCGGGCGGCGGCGATGATCGAAATGCGGGTGGATGCGCTGGCGATCGATTCAGCGCATGGGCACTCGTCGCGCGTGCTCGAAGCCGTGCGTGAGGTGAAGAAAGCCTTCCCGGAAGTCGACCTGCTGGCCGGCAACGTGGCCACGTACGACGGAACGATGGCGCTGATCGACGCCGGAGCCGATGCGGTGAAGGTGGGGATCGGGCCGGGGTCGATCTGCACCACGCGTATGGTGACCGGGGCGGGTATGCCGCAGATCACGGCCATCTCCGAGGCCTATCGCGCGGCGTCGTCGCGTGGCATCGCGATCATCGCCGACGGCGGCATCAAGTATTCAGGCGACGTAACCAAGGCCATTGCGGCCGGCGCGAGCGTTAGCATGATGGGCTCGCTGTTTGCAGGCGTGGACGAGTCGCCGGGCGAAACGATTTAGTACCAGGGCCGCAGCTTCAAGGCGTATCGCGGCATGGGCAGCTTGAGCGCGATGGCGCAGGGTTCGGGCGAACGCTACTTTCAAGGCAAGGACGACCTGAAGGCCGACGGCTCGGAGCGCGTTTCGCTGACAGCGCGCGAAGGACAGGGTAGCTCGAACCGACTGGCGAAGTTTGTGCCCGAAGGCATTGAAGGCCGCGTGCCGCATCGCGGTCCGCTCGAAGCGATGGTGTATCAACTCGTCGGTGGGCTGCGCTCGGGCATGGGGTATCTCGGCTGCGGGACAATCGAAGAGCTGCAGAAGAACGCGCGGTTTATCCGGATTTCGAATGCCGGCCTGCGTGAAAGCCATGTGCACGACGTGGTGATTACGCGCGAAGCGCCGAATTATCATGCGGAATAGAGGCTGTCTTATGTACGAAGTCAGCCGATCTTCTGTGGCTTGTGATTCAGCAAGGAGGAGTGAATGCACCTGAGAAATGAAGGTCCAGTGAAGCCGGCGCCCGTGTTGGAAGGGCCCGCGCAACGTGTGGTGTCGGCGCTGACGGCGTGGCCCGGTATGCAGGCTGTAACGCATTGGGAGATTTGCGATTCGACGGCCGTCAATGGGGCGGAGTTCCACGTCGACGACAAAGAGCTGGGGCACATCCATCTCGACGGTGGCGTGCATCTGCTGCTGAACCGGCGGTTGAGCAAGGCGTTGATCGGGCGCAAGCTCGCGAACGTCTTTCCGTATGGCGACGAATGGGTCGAGCTGCCGATACGATCGCAGGCCGATGTCGAGCATGCGCTGTGGCTGTTTCAGGTCGGATACGACCGGTTGCGCTCGGCAAGCGAGGCGGAGCTGCTGGAGCGGATTGAGGCACGGCCGGCTTTGGGGTGAGGCAATCCTGTTAGGTCCGTACCCTTTTCGTGCCGTCGCAAAGGACACCCAGCGAACAGGTAGCGGCATTTATCGCGAGCGTCGTGGACTATCTGGCGCTTCATCCTGAGCTGCTGCGGCTCGACTCCCTGGGATTCGGCGTTTTGGAAAAGAACATGACAACGGAGGCGTTGTTTGCCTACAAACGCGACTTTACAGAGCATCTGCGGCAGGCGGGTAGCCGCATCGACGAGGGACTGCAGCTTGAGGAAGGGCGCGGCGTCAAGATCCTGATGAGGACCTACGCCCTGGCCCGCGGTCTGTGGCAGTCTACCCAGCACGACAAAGAAACCTTGAAGCTCGATCTGGCGCCGGGGCTTATGCTGACCCCGGACGTCTTTTCAGAGGAGTTGCGCGAGGCTCTTACGGAGTATTGGTGGGGCGCTCTTCCCGGAAATCCTTCCAGTGCCTGAGGAACAGAGCTTCCGAGAGAAGGTTGATGCGACCTTTTAGAAGCTACGCGGTCAGGACTTTTACGGAAAGCGGTACAAGGTTGCCGCGTTGCCGTGCAGCACTTTCGTGGCGATCTCTTCGGCGCGCTGCCGGCTGATTTCCCCGTCGCGCAGCATCCCGGTAAGCGCCAAACCGAGCGCGTTGCGACCGTTGCGGCTTGCGATCCACGCCGATTCTTCCCAGCCCATAACGTCGTTGTAGGGATAGCCGTCGGTGCCGAACAGCACCTTGTCGGGAAAGGTTTCGAGCCACTCGCGCAGCCATGCGGACATCGTGCGCGGGCTGAAGCTGAGGGTTTCCTGCGACAAGTCGAGGTACACGTTCGGCTTCTGCAGCAGCGCACCCGCTTCGCGTACGAAGGGCCAGCCGCCGTGCAGCAAAACGAAGTCGGTCTTGCGCAGGCGCGGGTCGTTGAAGATCGATCCGAGCCGCAGCGGATTGTCGCCGCCGATGTCGAAATAGCTGCCGCCGCCAGACATGGTGTGCAGATGGACGGCCATGCCAAGCCGACCGCATTCGACGGCAATATAGCGGAACAGGAAGTCCTGCAACTGCTCGTAGTCCGTGAGCGTGGGCGCGCCCTTGCCGGCGTAGCGCGAGTAAATTGCCGCGGCCTGTCCCTGGCTGACGTCGTTGAATCCGAACGGACGGAGGTAGGCGATTTCAAATTTCGCCGCCACCGCGCCGCCTGCCTTCTGGCGCTCAAGCGTGGGTGTCACGACGGTGGCGAGATAGTCGGCAAGCGTCGCGGGAACGGCGTGGAGGTGAACCGCGTCGAGATAGCGCGCGCGCAGCTTGTCTTCGAGCGGAAAGAAAAGTCGCCGGTCGGGGTTGGCCGCCGCCAGGCCGCTGTTGTCCAGCGGAAACAGCAACGCATCGATGTACGGCACCCAACGGAAGCCTGGTCCCATGCTGACGCCGGCGGCGGCTCCGGGTGCCCCCGAAGCGCTCATGGCGACGCGGTTCGCGAGCATCGTGTCCATGCCGGCCTGCGCGAGAACCCAGGCGTCGAAGTGCGCGCCTTCGCGAGCCTTGACGGCGGCACGCGCCGCTTGCAGCCGCTTCAGGCCGTCGGCATCGAGCGGCACGGCGCCATCGAAGTTCCAAAGCGCTTTCCAAGCGGCGGGAAGTTGCGGATTGTCAGGCCGCCAAGCGACGATGTCGGTTTCAGGCTCCATGTTATCGACAGGCAGGGCGTCGAAGTCGCGGTCGGCGGCGTCTGCCGGTGGCGGCAAAACGGGGGGGGCGTGGTTGTCGATCGCGCGGAGTGCGGCGATGCGGCGTAGAAGGGCGGGGTCGATGCCGAGATCGGGATCGGCGGGAATCGCGTTCTGCGCGATCGCCGAAGCCGTTCCCAGCAGGGCGAACAGGAACACCGGAACCAGACGCAGGCGGATGGGGGGAAGGTGGCTCACAAGGTCACGGTAGCATGAGGCCGGTCTGCCTGCCGGCTCTCCCGGCTGGCGAGTGCGCGTTGTTACTCCGGCGGGTGCGGCACAAAGGTGGCGACACGGGTAGCTGTGTTGAGCTGGTCTCCGGTGCGTAGATAGTAGTAACCCTTACCGTCATGGTCCTTGCCGTCCCACACAGCGATGCGCTTGGGGCCATTGACGGTAAGAGTGTCGCCGTGAACAGTCATGGACGTGGCCTGATCGAGGCCGAAACAAAGCAGATCCGGGTGCGCCTTGATGACGGCGGCAAGATCGTTTTCGCGATGGCGTACGTCGACGTGCTGGTCAAAGGTCGCGTTCGTCATGAAGGCGAAACCGATCTCGTGGCCGGGGGCCATCATGATCGTGTTATCGTCCGGCACGGCCGAACCGCGCACCATGTAGGAGCCCTGGATGGTCGCCCCAGCGGAGCCGCCGCCGACCGCGCCGCCGCGATCAAGAACGGCGAAGAACTCCTTGAGGGTCAGGGTGTCGAGATACGCGTCGGCGATACGCCAGTGGCGGCCGCCGACGAACCAGACTCCGGTCGCGGCCTTGAGGGGTGCGGCGAATGCCGCCGTGTTGGCCACAGCCTTGTCGCTGGTATAG